>NZ_JALIFS010000003.1:0-313774 GCF_022868965.1 Blautia sp. NSJ-140
GACCGCTGGTGGACCGGTTGGCTTGCCAAAGCCATGGCCGGGTAGCCAAGTCCGGAAGGGATAAACGCTGAAGGCATCTAAGCGTGAAGCCCCCCTCAAGATGAGATATCCCATTCTTAGTGAAGTAAACCCCCTTGAAGACGACGAGGTAGATAGGGCAGAGGTGGAAGTGTGGTAACACATGGAGCTGACTGTTACTAATCGGGTGAGGGCTTGACCAATAAGCCGAGGAAGCGGGGATAACCTCCGCTGGTGAATCGGTACGCAGGTTAGAATTGATTCAACAAAAAGATTAACCATCAACAAGCATGTATGTAGTTTTTAAGGTACAAAGGGAAAGAGGAAATCAGGAGAAAAATCAGTACATGGATTTTTCTCCTGATTTTGTTGTATATGATCATACATCTCCCACCATTTACATCTCCTTTTCCATATGCTACAATAGGTAAGACCAAAGGAGCCTGACCAGACTGTGAGGAGGTGTAGGCTTCGATCTTTGAACTTGATTGGGGTAATTTCATCGTAAGGAGGAAAGAAAAGAGTATGTTTAATTTTCTTGTGACTGCCGAAGGCGGTCTAACAACGGCAGGATATGTCGTATCTGTTATTGCAGTCCTGATTTTGATAATTCTGATAGCAGTATTACTTCAGAAAAACACATCTGTATTAAAATTTACCACACAGCAGCTGGTTACCTGTGCAGTAGCATTGGCACTTGCATATGTAACCTCCTACATTAAGATATTTAAACTGCCATTTGGCGGATCTGTGACCTTGTTCAGTATGCTGTTTATTGTTCTGATCGGTTACTGGTATGGCATTAAGGTAGGAATTCTTACCGGCCTTGTATATGGGATTTTTCAGTTCCTCCAGGAGCCATATGTCCTTTCATTTTTTCAGGTATGCTGTGATTACATTCTGGCATTTGGAGCCATGGGACTTTCAGGATTATTTACAAAATCCAGAAAACATGGTCTTCTTAAAGCATACATAATAGCAATTCTGGCAAGAGGGGCATTCCATGCACTTGGCGGATATCTTTACTGGATGGATTATATGCCGGATAATTTTCCGAAGTCTCTGACAGCTTTGTATCCGATCATTTATAATTACAGTTATATTCTTCTGGAAGGTGTACTGACGATCGTAGTGATTTCTATTCCGGCAGTATCCAGTGCACTTGGGCGAATGCGAATAATGGCAACTGGTGGAAACCGACAATCTGCAGCCACCGAAAAATAATTAATACAGACACATAAATAAAAAGAGATCGTTCAAGCTATTACGATCTTTTTTTTATTGAAAAATCGCAAAAAGTTATATAAAACAAACCAAAAACACAAAGAATACTTTTCACCTAAAGAAAGTTGTGCTATGATAATCAGGCGGAATAATTTCCCATTCAAACGGATGAATGCAAGTCCCCGCCCACAGTTTATTGCTTCTCGCAACCACATAGGAGACTTCCTTGATTCGGTTAAAATATTACAGACAGATATAACATATCTGAATATATAAAATACAAAAGAAAAAGCAGCCATACAGTTGCGAAAAGGAGGAGAAAAAGATGTCTAAGAAAATCGAACGAAATGATCCCTGCTGGTGTGGAAGCGGAAAAAAATATAAAAAATGTCATGAAGCATTTGATGAAAAAATGGAACTCATGAAAAAGAAGGGGTATGCAGTTCTTGACCATGATCTGATCAAGACACCTGCACAGATCGAGAAGATCAAAGAGAGCTGCAAGATTAATGTTGCAGTTCTTGATTATGTTGCAGAGCATATCAGACCAGGTGTAACGACACAGCAGATCGATGACTGGGTACATGAAGAAACAGTACGTCATGGCGGAATTCCGGCACCACTTGATTATGAAGGTTTTCCAAAAAGTGTATGTACATCTATCAACGAGGTAGTATGCCACGGAATCCCGGATGAAGAAATTGTTTTAAAAGAAGGTGACATTGTCAATGTAGATGTATCTACCATTTATCAGGGATATTTTTCTGATTCCTCCCGTATGTTCTGTATTGGGCAGGTAAGTCCGGAGAAGGAGAAGCTTGTCCGTGTGACAAAAGAATGCGTAGAGCTTGGCCTTGAACAGGTAAAACCATGGACACCGATCGGAAATATGGGAAGTGCCGTACACAAACATGCAGTGGAAAACGGCTATACAGTTGTGAGAGAAATTGGCGGACATGGTGTAGGTCTTGAGTTTCATGAAGATCCATGGGTAAGCTACACATCTAAGGAAGGTTCAGGTGTACTCATGGTACCAGGAATGATCTTTACTATTGAACCGATGGTCAATATGGGATCTGATGAAATCTATACAGATGAGATCGATGACTGGACAGTGCGGACAGAGGATGGACTGCCATCGGCACAGTGGGAGATCATGGTCCTTGTCACAGAAACAGGACATGAGGTCCTTTGCTGGTAAAAGCCCTCGAAAATCTGGAAAAAAAGTCCTTGCAATGAGAAGTTATCTAGTGTATAATCACAGATGTTGTGATAAAAGATGGTCCTCTGTTACCATATGTGTATTAAGAACATCCAGTATAATTAAGGAGAGAAAGAAATGAACGAAATTATTAAGAACATTGAGTCCGCTCAGCTGAAAGCTGAAGTACCGCAGTTCCGCGTAGGAGACACAGTAAGAGTACATGCACTGATCAAAGAGGGAACACGTGAGCGTGTTCAGATCTTCGAGGGTACAGTACTTAAGAGACAGGGCGGAAGCACAAGAGAGACTTTCACAGTAAGAAAGAGCTCCAATGGTGTTGGTGTTGAGAAAACATGGCCGCTTCATTCCCCACATGTAGTTAAGGTTGAGGTTATCCGTCATGGTAAAGTACGCCGTGCGAAACTGAACTACCTGAGAGATCGTGTAGGTAAAGCAGCTAAGGTTAAAGAGCTTGTAAAATAATTTCATAAGTAAAGAGGCAGGGACAATAACATTTGCTATTGTCCCTCTTTTTACATCAGTGCGTATGCGTGTAAAAGCACATACAGGGGATAGAATATGGGATTAAATAAGAAGATAAATATTGAAAATCTGAAGGAAAACAGAGCTGTTTCCGAAGCAAGGGAGAAGCTTCGTGATGACAGGACAAGAGGAATCGTGAAGTGGGTATTTGAAATTATTGTGACCCTGGTTTTTGCTGTGCTGGTTGCAATCTCTGCATTTCAGACTGTGACATTGCAGGAAAGTGCCATGGAACCCACGTATTCTGTAAGTGAAAAGTTTTTTGTAAACAGGGCTTTATATAAGATCAGTTCACCAAAACGTGGAGATGTGATCGTTTTTAAAACAAGCGCCAGTGATTCGGCAGCCCTGCATATCCGACGTGTGATCGGCCTTCCTGGGGAGACTGTTCAGATTAAAGACGGGAAGATCTATATCAACGGCAAGGTTTATGAAGAAAACGGAGCTTATCAGGATATGACAGATGGAGGACTTGCGAATAGTGCTATAACTCTGGAAAGCGGGGAATATTTTGTCCTTGGTGATAATCGCAATAACAGTGAAGACAGCCGCTTCAGCGATATCGGAAATATCAGTAAGAAGTACATTATCGGGAAAGTTTGGTTTACAGTTTCTCCGAAAAATAAAATAGGTTTTATAAAATAGATCAAAGTAAACAGATTAAAGTACAGATAAATGAGGTGAATTATGAACGTACAGTGGTATCCAGGCCATATGACGAAGGCGAAGCGTCAGATGCAGGAAGATATCAAGCTGATCGATCTGATCATTGAGCTTGTAGATGCAAGAGTTCCTCTTTCCAGCCGAAATCCGGATATTGATGAGCTGGGAAAAAACAAGGCACGTATGATCCTTCTCAACAAAGCAGATCTTGCCGATGAGAGACAGAACCGTGCCTGGATGGAATACTTCAAAGAAAAAGGAATCTATGCGGTAAGTATTGATTCCCGCAATAAGGGATCTATGAAGGCCGTTTCTGCGGCGATCACAGAGGCATGTAAGGAAAAGACAGAGAGAGACCGAAGACGAGGAATCAAAAACCGTCCGGTACGTGCGATGGTTGCAGGAATCCCTAATGTTGGAAAATCAACATTTATCAATACCTTTGCAGGAAAAGCCTGTGCCAAGACCGGTAATAAACCAGGAGTTACAAAAGGAAAACAGTGGATACGTCTGAATAAAAGTGTGGAGCTTCTGGATACCCCAGGAATTCTCTGGCCGAAATTTGAAGATCAGGAAGTTGGAATGCGTCTTGCCTATATCGGTTCGATCAAGGACGATATTCTGAATATTGAAGAACTTGCCCTGGGTCTGATCGGATATCTGCAGGAGTTTTATCCGGCAGCGATCAGAGAGAGATACAATGTAGAAGAAGAGCTGAAACCGCTGGATATCCTTACTGCAGTTGCAAAAGCAAGAGGATGTCTGAAAAAGGGCGAAGAGCTTGACTATGAGAAAGCATCCCGCCTTTTGCTGGAAGAATTTCGTTCCGGAAAACTGGGAAAAGTGACTCTGGAGTTTCCAAAAGGACCGGAGGAAGTGTAATGGAAACAATGAAAGATATCAAGGCGCGTTTTGCGTCAGCGAAGGAGGGCGAATATAACGCCCTTTTTCGTCATTATGAAAATGATGAGAGAAGCGGTGTACAGAAACTGATCCAGCAGTATCACAAAAAGCTTCAGGCTTTGGAGGATGAGCGTGTACGTACAGAGAGCATGAAGAAATATGAACATGAATATGAGCATCTTGGATATCTTTGTGGGATCGATGAGGTAGGAAGAGGCCCTCTTGCCGGACCGGTTGTCGCCTGTGCGGTGATCCTTCCGAAAGACTGCAATATTTTATGGCTGAATGATTCTAAAAAGCTTACAGCTAAGAAGAGAGACGAATTGTACGATGTGATTCTGGAGGGAGCAGTTTCTGTTGGAATCGGAATGGCAAGTCCGGAGAGGATTGATGAGATCAATATCCTGCAGGCAACCTATGAGGCAATGCGTCAGGCAGTGAGCAGGCTCTCTGTACAGCCACAGCTGCTTTTGAACGATGCGGTTACCATACCGGAAATCCAGATTCCGCAGGTACCTATCATCAAAGGTGATGCAAAAAGTGTATCCATTGCGGCAGCAAGTATTGTTGCCAAAGTGACCAGAGACCGGATGATGGAAGAATATGATAAGGTTCTTCCGGAATACGGATTTGCCTCCAATAAGGGATATGGTTCTGCAGCGCATATTGAAGCACTGAAGAAATATGGACCAAGTCCGATACACAGAAAAACATTTATCACACATTTTGTATAAAAATACTTAAGATACCGACATCAAAAACAGAAAGGTTTTGTTTATCTGAAGGAAAATAGAAGACAGAAGGGCAGCTATTATGAAGGAATTGCTGCAGCGTTCCTGGCAGAAAAGGGGCTGCAGATCAAGGAAAGAAATTTTCGCTGCCGAAGTGGGGAGATCGATCTTGTTGCGCAGGATGGAAGATATCTGGTGTTTATTGAAGTGAAATACAGAAAGAACGGAAAGAGTGGAAGTCCTTTTTCAGCGGTAGGGAGAGAAAAACAGCGGATCATCAGCAAAGTGGCAATGTTTTATCTGATTGCCCATGGATACCGGGAGCTGCCTCCCTGCCGTTTTGACGTAGTAGGAATTGATGGAGAGAACATCCACTGGATAAAAAATGCTTTTGATTTTTGCAGTTGAAAGGACTGGTCACATAAGATGAAAATAAAATGGTATAAAGATAAACAGCTAATGAATGTAAATCAGAAGAATGAGGTTACCTGGCTTACATATCCTGCTTTTGAGAAATTTCCCGGGATCGTACATGGCTTCAGTACCCGCCTGGGAGGAGTAAGCCAGGGGATTTACGAATCTATGAACTTAAGCTTCACAAGAGGGGATGATGAGGCTGCGGTGAGGGAAAATTATCGCAGACTTTCTGATGCTATGGGATTTTCCATGGAAGATATCGTAACTTCTGATCAGACACATACCACCAATGTACGTGTGGTCACGGAAGAAGACAGAGGAAATGGAATCACAAAACCAAGGCCTTATGCAGATGTGGACGGAATGATCACCAATGTGCCGGGACTGGTGCTGGCAACGTTTTATGCGGACTGTGTACCACTTTTCTTTATAGATCCGGTACATAAAGCTGTGGGACTTTCTCATTCCGGCTGGAGAGGTACTGTAGGAAAGATTGGTAAAGCGACGGTGGAAAAGATGACTGAGGAATTTCAGACAGATCCTTCAGAGCTTTATGCAGCCATTGGTCCTTCTATCTGTCAGGATTGCTATGAAGTCAGTGAAGATGTGATCGATCAGTTTAGAGAGGCGTTTGAAGAAAAATACTGGGATGCGCTTTTTTACAGAAAACCAGATGGGAAATATCAGCTGAATCTGTGGGAGGCGAACAGGAGGATCTTTCTGGATGCAGGCATAAAAGAAGAGCGGATCTCAATGCCGGGCATCTGCACCTGCTGTAATCCGCTCTTTCTTTACTCACACAGGGCTTCTCACGGGAAACGTGGAAACCTGGGAGCATTTATTACTGTTCGTTGACTTTTTTCATGAGATTCATGATCTTTTCGTTGCTGGAACGAACCTTCTCGACAGATACATCATGATTGATGATATCGATGATACTTGCAAGATATTTGCTCATATTTGCTTCGATATAGTATGGACGGTCAAGAAGCTCAGGAATACGATAGTTAAGGTTGGTTGTGATGACTCTGTCCAGCCAGCCTTTTTCGTAATATTCATCAAATTTGGCTACGCCATCTGTAAACAGACCGTAGGTTGTGCAGACGAATACACGTCCGGCTTTACGCTCTTTGAGCTGACGGGCAACATCCAGCATACTTTCTCCGGAAGAGATCATATCGTCGATGATGACAACGTCTTTGCCCTCTACGGAATCTCCGAGGAATTCGTGAGCAACGATCGGGTTCTTTCCGTTGACAACGGTGGAGTAATCACGGCGTTTGTAGAACATACCCATATCGACTCCAAGGATATTGGAGAAGTATACAGCACGGGACATAGCACCTTCATCCGGGCTGATGATCATGAGATGATCATTGTCAAGCTTGAAATCAGGGACATTTTTGACCAGAGCCTTCAGGAACTGGTATGTGGGGAAAAAGTTATCAAAGCCCTTCAGCGGAATAGAGTTCTGTACACGTGGGTCATGAGCGTCAAAAGTAATGATGTTGGAAACGCCCATGGCACTTAACTCGCGAAGTGCAAGTGCACAGTCAAGAGATTCCCTCTTGGTGCGTCTGTGCTGACGTCCCTCGTAAAGGAATGGCATGATAACGTTGATACGGTGTGCTTTACCGGTGGCTGCGGAGATGATTCTCTTCAGATCCTGGTAATGATCATCCGGAGACATGTGGTTTTCATGACCGCATACGCTGTAAGTAAGACTGTAATTGGTCACATCTACCATGATATAAAGGTCTGTTCCGCGGACAGATTCCTTGATGTAACCTTTACCTTCACCGGTCCCGAAACGTGGGCATTCGCAGTCTACAAGGAAAGATTTTTCTGCATATCCCTGTGGGATGATGGTGGATTTCTTGGCGGCTACAAGTTCTTTACGGAATTTAACCAGCTTTTTGTCAACCTCCTCGGCCAGTTCGCGGCATCCGGCAAGTGCGGCGATTCGGATCGGGGCAACAGGCATAGACTTTTCCAGCAATTCTATGTTTGGCATAATATTCCTCCTAAGTGTATGTCATTAAAAATTCTCAGTCTATTTATAACATCAGACCCACGTGTCAGTCAAGGTGTTTTCTCAAAGTGTTGATTTTTAAGAGCAAAGTTGTTATTATATACGGGATAGAAAAGGGAGATAATGATGAAATTAAGAAAGCATATGATTTCCAGGGTGCTGCCCGACAGTATTGCCGAGGAGCTGGGGCTGGAGCCGGGAGACAGACTTGTGTCTGTGAACGGACAGCCTGTGGAAGATGTCTTCGATTACCGGTATCTCATGAATGAAGAGCTCGTGGTGCTTTTGGTAGAGAAGCCTGATGGCGAGGAGTGGGAGCTGGAGGTAGAGAAGGAATATGAGGAAGACCTTGGAATAGAATTTGAGAACGGAGGACTGATGGATGACTATCGCTCCTGTTCAAATAAGTGTATGTTCTGTTTTATTGACCAGATGCCGCCGGGTATGCGTGAGACGCTGTATTTTAAGGATGATGATTCCAGGCTTTCCTTTCTTCAAGGAAATTATGTTACGCTTACCAATATGAGTGAGAAGGATATTGAGCGTGTGATCCGCTATCATCTGGAACCGATCAATATTTCGTTCCAGGCAATGAATCCGGAACTCAGGTGTAAAATGCTGCATAACCGTTTTGCAGGAAAGGCTCTGGATAAGGTGGATATGCTGTACAATGCAGGAATCACCATGAATGGACAGATCGTACTGTGTAAGGGTGTCAATGACGGAGACGAGCTGGAATACAGCCTTGAAAAGCTTTCTGCTTATGCGCCGATCCTTCAGAGCGTTTCTGTTGTACCGGTAGGACTTACCAAATACAGAAAAGGTCTTTATCCTCTGGAACCTTTTAATAAGGAAGATGCTGAAAAAGTCCTGGGGCAGATCGAACGCTGGCAGAAGATCATGATGGAGAAATATGGGATCCATTTTATCCATGCTTCAGACGAATGGTATATTCTGGCAGACAGGGAGCTTCCCTGTGAGGATGAATATGATGGATATCT
This sequence comes from Blautia sp. NSJ-140, assembly GCF_022868965.1. Taxonomy (NCBI): domain Bacteria; kingdom Bacillati; phylum Bacillota; class Clostridia; order Lachnospirales; family Lachnospiraceae; genus Blautia; species Blautia sp. NSJ-140. The sequence goes on from NZ_JALIFS010000003.1 coordinate 8,737, forward strand.
GCAGCTTGAGAATGGTGTGGGAATGCTCAGGCTTCTGGAAACAGAAGTAAAAGAAACGCTGGAGGGGCTTTCCGGTGACGACCGTAAGGTGACAGGCAGGATCGCCACAGGAAAACTGGCGGCGCCTTTTATCGCACGCTATATAAAAGAAATCCAGAAGAAATATCCCAATGTGCAGATTTCGGTCACAACCATCGAGAATCGTTTTTTCGGTGAAAAGATCACAGTGTCCGGTCTGATCACCGGGCAGGATCTGAAAGAGCAGCTTTCCGGTCTTGATCTTGGAGAGAAGCTTCTGATCCCATGCAGCATGCTGAAAGGTGATGAGGAGATTTTTCTGGATGACATGACACTGGAAGAACTTTCGGAAGCACTGAACACAGAAATTGTAATCGTAGACACAGGAGGACATGATCTGGTGGAAGCCGTGATCTACCCTCCGGAACATAAACAAACAAGAAGGAGACAGATTTATGAGCAAACCAGTAGTAGCAATAGTGGGAAGGCCTAATGTAGGCAAATCCACTCTGTTTAACGCTCTGGCAGGTGACAATATTTCCATAGTAAAGGATACACCGGGAGTAACCCGTGACAGGATTTACGCAGATGTCACATGGCTTGACAGGACATTTACCCTGATCGATACAGGTGGAATTGAGCCGGACAGCAGCGATATCATCCTCTCCAGAATGAGAGAGCAGGCACAGATCGCCATTGATACGGCAGACGTGATCATTTTTATCACAGACGTCCGTCAGGGCCTTGTGGATTCCGATGCCAAGGTGGCAGACATGCTCCGCCGCAGCGGCAAGCCGGTACGTCTTGTAGTTAACAAGGTAGACAGCCACCAGAAATATATGATGGATGTATATGAGTTTTACAATCTTGGAATCGGAGAACCGATCCCGATTTCCGCAGCTAACAGACAAGGCCTTGGAGACATGCTGGATGAGGTGATCAAAGAGTTCCCGGATAAGAGTGAAGAGGAAGATCAGGATGATATTCCAAAGATCGCCATTGTAGGAAAGCCGAACGTGGGAAAATCTTCGCTGATCAATAAGCTTCTTGGAGAGGAGCGTGTGATCGTATCCAATATCGCAGGAACCACTCGTGATGCTATTGACACAAAGGTTACCTGGAACAAAAAAGATTATATTTTTATCGATACCGCAGGACTTCGACGCAAGGGTAAGGTAAAAGAAGAGATCGAGCGCTACAGTGTTATCCGTACTGTGACGGCTGTAGAGCGCGCAGATGTGGTTGTAGTTGTGATCGATGCCTCCGAGGGTGTTACCGAGCAGGATGCTAAGATCGCAGGAATCGCTCATGACAGAGGAAAGGGTATTATCGTAGCGGTAAATAAATGGGATGCCATTGAGAAAAATGACAAGACCATCTACAAGCATACGGAAAAGATCCGTCAGATCCTTTCCTTTATGCCATACGCGCAGATCATCTTTATCTCTGCAAAAACAGGTCAGAGACTTCCGAAGCTTTTCGAGAATATCGATACAGTTATCGAAAATCAGACACTCCGTATCCAGACAGGTGTTCTTAATGAGATCCTTTCTGAGGCAGTCGCTCTTCAGCAGCCGCCGTCTGACAGAGGAAGAAGACTGAAGATCTTCTATATGACACAGGTTGCGGTAAAACCGCCGACATTTGTTATCTTTGTCAATGACAAGGAACTGATGCATTTTTCCTATGTAAGATATCTGGAGAACAAGATCAGAGATGCTTTTGGATTTTCTGGAACTTCTCTGAAATTTATTATCCGCGAGCGCGGGGAAAAGGAATAAAAGTATGGAACGTATTATTTGTCTTGTTATCGGTTATGCATGCGGGCTTTTTCAGACAGGCTATATTATTGGAAAAATCCACAAGACAGATATCAGAAAGCATGGCAGCGGGAATGCTGGTACTACGAATGCCTTCCGGACCTTTGGAAAGAAGGCGGGAGCGATCACCCTGCTGGGAGACTGCCTGAAGTGTGTACTGGCTATTGCGATCGTGAGAATGGTTTATGGAAATTCCATGAATGGTATCCTTCCGCTTCTTATCCTTTATGCGGCATTAGGATGTATCCTTGGACACAATTTTCCGATTTCTATGGAATTTCGTGGCGGAAAGGGAATTGCTGCTTCTGTGGGCATGATCATTGCTTTTGACTGGCGGATATTTATTGTATGTGCAGTTGTCTTTTTTGCGCTGTTCTTTACAACACATTATGTATCGCTTTGCTCTCTCAGTGCATATGCGGTGGCTTTTATCCTGGTCCTTGCTTTTGGGCATATGGGAAAATATGGGATGGATCAGCCGCATACCGTTGAGCTTTATATTGTGATGGCAGTTCTTACAGCAATGGCGTTCTACAGACACAGGGCAAACATTGTAAGACTGTTTCATGGAACAGAGAATAAGGTGTTTTTAAGCAGTAAGAATAAAAAATAAGAGGTAAGATTTATGGCAAAAATCAGCGTACTGGGTTCGGGAAGCTGGGGATTAGCCCTGGCACTCCTGTTGCATAATAATGGCCATGAAGTCCTTCTCTGGTCAGCAAGACCGGAGAATGCCCGGAAACTCCGGGAAAAAAGAGAAAATCCTGACAGGCTTCCGGGGGTACGGCTTCCGGATGAAATCGATGTCCTGACGGATATGGAGCGTGCACTTAAGGACGTGGATGTAACAGTTCTGGCAGTAGCTTCCCCGTATATCCGGAGTACTGCACACAAGATGGCACCGTTTGTCTGCAAGGATCAGAAGATTGTCAATGTTGCAAAAGGCATTGAGGAAAAGACACTGAAAACACTCAGTGAGGTGATCGAAGAAGAAATCCCGCAGGGTAATGTAGCCGTACTTTCCGGTCCAAGCCATGCGGAAGAAGTAGGACGCGGACTTCCTACAACCTGTGTGATCAGCGCACATTCACAGGAAACTGCGGAATACCTTCAGAGCATTTTTATGAGCCCTGTGTTCCGTGTGTATACAACACCGGATATTCTTGGGGTAGAGCTTGGCGGAGCATTGAAAAATGTGATCGCACTGGCAGCAGGTACTGCCGACGGCCTTGGATATGGAGATAATACCAAGGCAGCACTGATTACCAGGGGAATCACGGAGATAGGAAGACTTGGCAAAAAAATGGGTGCGCAGATGGAGACCTTTTACGGCCTGTCCGGGATCGGAGACCTGATCGTGACCTGTGCAAGTAAGCATAGCCGTAATCGAAAGGCCGGATACCTGATCGGCCAGGGATATACGATGGAAGAAGCTATGAAAGAAGTGCAGATGGTTGTGGAAGGCGTTTATTCTGCAAGAGCTGCAAGAGAGCTTGCAGAGAAATATGAGGTGGAGATGCCTATCATAACGGAAGTGAACCGCGTACTGTTTGAAGGAAAATCAGCAGCGGAAGCAGTAATGGACCTGATGCTGCGTGATAAAAAAGTGGAAACGCCCATGCTTCCGTGGGAAAATGCGTGAGCGGATCAGTCAAGTATTTATCAGTTTCAGACATGTGAAATACTAAGCGCAGAATTATAGGATTACCATATCAGGTGAAAAGAAAAAAAGATATCTGCCAGGAGATCACTTATAATCTGGCAGATATCTTTTTGCATTATTATGGAAATTAAAACTGAATATCACGGAGATCTTCCGGAACATGAGAAGTATGCAGATCTTCGTTCAGTGTATCGATGATCGCCATATCTTCATCCTCGATATTGAAGTCAAAGATGTTTCCATTGCTACGGATTCGTTCCGGGTTGATGGATTTCGGAATGACAGAAATTCCCTTCTGTATTGCCCAGCGAAGTCCGATCTGAGCAGGTGTCCGGGCATATTTGGTCCCCAGAACACACATTACATCATTATCAAAATATGCACCTCTTGCCAGAGGAGCATAAGCCTGTACCTGAATACCGAAAGCCTTGCAGTATTCGATCAGTTCAGTAGGGTAACACAAAGGATGGCACTCGATCTGGTTTACAGCAGGAATAATCCCGGATATCTTACGAAGCTCTTCCAGATGCCGGATATCAAAATTACTGACGCCGATACTTAAAGCACGTCCGGAGTCAAGAATGGATTCCAGCTCTTTCCAGGTGCTTAAATAGCAGCCGGGAACCGGCCAGTGTATCAGATAGAGATCTACATAACTGACTTTCAGACGGTCGAGGCTACGGGAAAATGCTCCCTGGACATCGCCGAGACGCTGCGCATTGTTCCAGATCTTGCTGGTGATGAAAAGATCCTTTCTGGGAACTCCGCATTTGGCAATGGCACGTCCAACGCTTTCTTCATTTTTATAAACAGAAGCGGTATCGATCATGCGGTAGCCGGCGGAAATAGCAGATGTGACGGCTGCTTCGGCCTGTACGTCATCGGGCAACTTGTATACGCCAAGCCCCAGAAGAGGCATTTCTCTGTCGTTGTTCAGAAAAACAGTTTTTTTCAAAATAATTCCTCCTTGTATGTTCTGCTTTCCATGCTTTTGCTATTATAGCACAAAAATATGAAAGAATCACATCAATTATATTACAAAAGTGATAAAGCTTAGACTTGGCCAGGAAAGCAGATTGGGTAAAGAGTAATGGTTTGAAGAAACTAACTTCGTTAAAAATGAAACAATCGAGTTAATTTACTGTCAAAGTTTTTGGAAAAATAGGAAAAACAGCATATAATTTTGGCTATTTTTTATAATTATTTTCTTGATAATAACAGTGAAAAGATGTATAATGAATTTAATTGATAAATTCTTGTCATGAGAGTGTCCGTACGGCGGATACAGGAAAGGGGTATTTATGCATTTAATCAAAGATGAGAATGGCAATCTTGTTCAGCATGGACATGCAGATAGCCATGAACATACACATGAGCACACCCATGAGGATGGTGTGACTCACAGCCATACACACAGCCATGCGGAAGGAGACAGCCATTGTCATACACACGGTGATGGGCACTGCGGTTCCTGTGAGAATGGTGACTGCAAGAATGAGACTGTAGCACTTCTTACCTATATGCTGCAGCATAACGAGCATCATGCTGCAGAACTTGATCAGATGGCTGACAATCTTAAGAAGCTTAACATGGATGCAGCTGCTAAGACGATCAAAGAGGCAGTAGCAGATTTTCAGAAAGGTAATATGAGGCTTGGACTTGCCCTTACACTTGTTAAGGAAGAGTTGAAATAAAAACTGACAGAATAGTTTTGACAGCATAGTGGTTAAATGACGCCACTTATTTGGAGGAATGATTATGTGTCTTGCAACAGTATATAAGGAAGAAGATAATTCTGTAATTTTTAAGAATGTAAGCCGGATCGATGTAGACGGAAATAAATTGATCCTTCGTGATATCATGGGAGATGAGCGTGAGGTAGAAGGCAGTATCCTTATGGTGGATCTTGCAAACAGCATCGTGAAACTGCAGTGTAACTGATATGATCAAGACGTAAGATGTGGAGGGACGATCGATGAAATTATCTGAAGCAATGAGAGAAAAAATGTTGCTTTCCTTTGAACTTTTTCCGCCAAAGACAGAAAAAGGCATGGCAAATCTGCCGGGAACCATTGAACATCTCATGAAGTATAGACCGGAGTATATTTCCTGTACATACGGTGCCGGCGGCGGAAATGTCGGAGCCAACAGGGAAGTATGCCAGATGATCAGGAATGCAGGAACTATTCCTGTAACACACTTCACAGTGATCAAGAACACAAAAGAAGGAATCAGACAGCAGTTGGAACGGTATCTGTCAGATGGCGTTGACCATATGTTGGCACTTCGCGGAGATATTCCGCTTGGTGAGACAACGACCTGCGGAGACTTCAATTATGCGACAGACCTTGTTAAATTTGTCCGTGATGAATTTGGCGATAAGTTTGAGATTGCAGTAGCCGGTTCACCGGAAGGCCATATCGCATGCAGAAGCTTGGATGCTGACATTGCTGTTTTGAGACAGAAACAGGACAATGGTGCTGATTATATCATGACTCAGCTCTGCTGGGATATGGAACAGTTTAAATACTGGTTGGACGCTATCCGCGAGGCTGGAGTGACAATGCCTGTAGATGTTGGCGTAATGCCGATTTTGGATCAGGCAGCTACCATTAATATGGCCCTTTCACGTAACGGCTGTGTAATGGACAGTGAGCTTTGCAGGCTGATCTCCAGGAACTGGCTGTTCCCGAATCCGTTTAACGCTAAAGATGCTGATGGTAAACCATTTGACATGTTCTATGAGGACAAGGTTAAACGATTCAAAGAAGAAGGAATCGAATACACCATCAGACAGATCGATGAGTATCGCGCTCTTGGTGTTGACGGTATCCATCTTTATGCATTAAACAAATGGAAAGATGTATCCGAGATCATTGACAGATCCGGACTTCGTACACTTATCTAATCATTAACGAAATAAATAAGAATTCCGGCACGATGCGGAGGTGTCAGAACAGTATCAGGCACCTCCCTTATGCGCCGGCATAACAGATATTAAATCAGGAGGTGCCCGTTTTATGGCACATGTTATTGCAGTCGCCGGAAAAGGCGGCGTTGGAAAAACTACATTATGCGGAATGCTGATCCAGTATCTCTGCGAAAAGAAAAAAGGACCTGTACTGGCGGTAGATGCAGATGCCAATTCAAATCTGAACGAGGTTCTTGGCGTAGAAGTAGATACGACTCTTGGCGATGTCCGTGAGGAGATCGCACATGCCGAGATGACAGAGAAAAGCCCGATTCCAAAAGGAATGTCCAAGGCAGATTATGCAGAGGTACGTTTCGAGGATGCTCTTGCTGAGGAAGATGATTACGATCTTCTTGTGATGGGAAGAACCCAGGGAAAAGGATGCTATTGCTTTGTGAATGGCCTGCTTCAGGCACAGCTTGCCAAATACCAGAAGAATTATCCATATATTGTTGTGGATAATGAAGCAGGAATGGAACATATCAGCAGAGGAATCCTTCCGAGCATGGAGACAGCAATTCTTGTAAGTGACTGTTCCAGAAGAGGCGTACAGGCAGTTGGCAGGATTGCAGAGCTTATTAAGGAATGTGATATGAAACCTTCCAGAGTGGGCCTTATTATCAACCGCGCACCAAAAGCAGAACTGAATCCGGGAATCCTTGAGGAGATCCAGAAACAGGGACTCGATCTGATCGGTGTAGTACCACAGGATGAGACAGTTTATGAATATGACTGCGACGGGAAACCAACCGTTACTCTTCCTGAAGATAATCCGATGAGAAAAGCAGCTTTTGAAATTTTTGATAAATTAGGTTTATAATTAAATATAAACCTTTTTTTAAAAAAGAGAATAACCCATGGGTGGGGATGGGTTCCTGCCCGGGGCTTATTATAAAAAAGAAAAAATAAATAGATGTGCTATTAAAGGAGGTCTATAATGAGTGAATTCAAATTAACTACAGTGGAGGAATTTGAAGCCGCTACAGCCCGTCTTCTCGAGACAGGTGCAAAGGTAGGAGCAGATGCATGGCAGATCCGTGCAAAGAACCAGACTCCGCACTGTAAATTCGGTGAGCAGGGTATCTGCTGCCGTATCTGTGCAATGGGACCGTGCCGTATTACACCGAAGGCTCCAAGAGGAGTCTGCGGATGTGATGCTCATGGTATCGTAGGAAGAAACTTCCTTAAATTTACAGCTGGTGGTGCAGCTACTCACTCCGATCATGGTCGTGAGATCTGTCATACACTGTACTGTGCAAAAGAGGGCGGAAATTATCAGGTAAAAGATCCTGAGAAACTTCTTCGCATTGCTAAAGAGTGGGGCGTAGAAACAGAAGGCAAGGATATCTATGATCTGGCTCATGAGATGGCAGAGATCGGTCTTATGGAATATGGTAAACCGTTCGGATATCAGAGATTCCTTGACAGAATGCCTGCAGGACAGAAAGAAAAACTGATCGAGAACGAAATCGCACCACGTGCTATCGACCGTGAGGTTGCAAGTTCCCTGCATATGAGTCATATGGGATGTTCTTCTCTTCCGGAAGCACTTGTAAAACAGTCTATTCGCTGTGGACTGGCTGATGGATGGGGCGGTTCCATGATGGGAACAGAGTTCTCTGATGTATTATTCGGAACCCCGAAGCCGCTTGACACAGAGGCTAACCTTGGAGTAATGGTTGAAGAGAACGTAAACATTGTTGTACACGGACATGATCCGAGTCTTTCTGAGATGATCTGTGAGTATGCAGACAGCAAAGAAATGATCGATTATGCAAAATCTGTAGGAGCAAAAGGAATCACCGTTTCCGGTGTATGCTGTACTTCTAATGAGGTAGCTATGCGTCGTGGTGTTCCGATGGCTGGTAACTTCCTGCAGCAGGAGAACGTGGTACTGACAGGTGCCTGCGAGGCAATCGTAGTTGACGTTCAGTGTATCTTCCCTGCATTAGGACCTCTGAGCAAATGCTTCCATACCAAATTTGTTACAACTTCTCCGATCGCTCAGATGCCGGATTCTGAATTTATCAGATTCAACGCTGAGACAGCAGGAGAAAATGCAAAAGCAATCGTTAAGATGGCTATCGATAACTTCAAGAACAGAAAACCTGAGCTTGTACATATCCCACAGATGAAACAGAAAGCTACTGTTGGTTACTCAGTAGAAGCAATCGTTAAAGTTCTTGATGGTGTTACAAACTCTCAGGTTGACGTAACAGGAACAACCAAACCATTACTTGAGTGCATCACTTCCGGTGTTATCCGTGGTGCTGTCGCTATGGTTGGATGTAACAATCCTAAGATCCGTCCTGACTATGCACATATCGAACTGATGAAGAAGTGTATCGCAAATGATATCATTATCATTGCTTCCGGATGTTCAGCACAGGCAGCTGCAAAAGCTGGTCTGATGGACAAATCTGCAAGAGATCTCTGTGGTGCAGGTCTGAAACGTGTCTGTGAGCTGGCTGACATCCCGCCGGTACTTCATATGGGATCCTGTGTAGATATCTCCCGTATGATGATTCTGGCTGCTGAACTTGCAAAAGATTCAGGACTTCAGATCAATCAGCTTCCGGTAGTAGGATGTGCTCCTGAGTGGATGTCTGAAAAAGCTGTATCCATCGGTAACTATGTAGTTGGTACCGGTATTGATACATTCCTTGGTGTTGATCCATATGTTTCCGGTTCTTCAGAAATGTGTGAACTTCTTACAGAGGGAACAAGAAAATGGACAGGTGCTGCTTATACAGTAGAGACAGACATCGAGAAATTAGTTGATCTTATGATCGAGAGAATTGAAGAGAAGAGAACAGCATTAGGAATCTAATCCGTTGCGATCTTTAAAATGTTATAAAAGGTGGAAGACGTAAAATGAAAATAGCAGTAACCGGTAAAGGCGGAGTAGGAAAGACAACTTTCGCAGCAACACTTGCAAGATTGTACGCAGATGAGGGTAAAAAAGTCCTTGCGGCGGATGTGGATCCGGATGCGAACCTGGGTCTTGCCCTTGGATTTGACGAGGAAACCTTGGATTCTATTGTTCCGATCTCAAAAATGCGTAAGCTTATAGAAGAACGTACCGGAGCCAACAGCCAGAATCAGTTTTATAAGCTGAACCCAAAGGTAGACGATATTCCGGATACTTATGGAAAAACCTGTAATGGCGTAAAGCTGCTTGTCCTTGGGACTGTGGAAACAGGTGGAGGCGGATGCGTCTGTCCTGAACATGTGATGCTTAAAAGAGTGATCAATAACCTTGTGATCCACAGAGATGATGTGGTGATCATGGATATGGAAGCCGGCCTGGAACATCTGGGCCGGGGCACCACGGAGAGCATGGATGAATTTATTGTAGTGATCGAACCAGGGGCAAGAAGTGTACAGACCTATAAGAATGTTAAACGTCTTGCAAAGGATCTGGGAGTTTCTCAGGTTAAGGTCGTGGCCAATAAGGTAAGAAATCCGGAGGATGAGGAATTTATTCGGAATAAGATCCCGGCGGAGGATCTGCTTGGAATGATCCACTACAATACAGAAGTTATAGATGCTGATCGTCAGGGAAAATCTCCCTACGATTTCAGTGAAACTGTAACAGCTGAAATCAGAAAAATCAAAGACAAAATTGATCAGAATTCAATTCTGTAAAAATAGGAGGTATTACAGTGACTTTATTTGATAGAGTATTCGGCGGAAACGATGCTGTATATGGTTTAACAGAGGGTGCTATCGACGGCGCGATCGCTCAGTATGGCGAAGACAAAGCTGTCAGCTTCCCGAATACCGCTTACAGCCTTCCTTGCTACTATGCTGTAACAGGAACAAAAGTTACAACATTAAAAGAATTAAAAGAAGCTCTTGGCGTTGTTAAAACACTTATGACAAGAGAGAAGAGACTGAACGATGCGTTCATGTCCGGTGTTGCCACAGCACTCTGTGCAGAGTTTATCGAAGTTCTGAAATATATCGATGGAGCAACTCCTTATGAAGAGCCATGTTATGGACATCTTGGAGATGCAGTGATCCGTGAGCTCGGTGTACCGCTTGTAACAGGCGATATCCCAGGCGTTGCAGTTATCCTTGGTTCTGCTCCTACTACAGAAGAGGGTGTTGCCCTTGTAAAGAGCTATCAGGCACAGGGTATCCTTGTAACACTGGTTGGAGGAATTATCGACCAGGTTGCTGAAGCTGGAATGAAGACAGGCGCTAACGTACGTGTTATTCCTCTTGGAAAAGATGTTACATCTGTTGTTCATGTAGTTTCTGTTGCAATCCGTGCAGCTCTGATCTTCGGTAATGTAACACCTGGAGATGCAGGAACACTTATGAAATACACAATGGATCGTGTACCGGCATTCGTTAACGCATTCAAACCTCTGGATGATGTGATCGTAGCATGCGGCGCAGGTGCTATCGCACTTGGCTTCCCGGTTGTTACAAATGAGACAGAGAATATCTTCCGCGTACCGAAGAGCCTTATCGTTCAGGAGGACGTAAGCAAATTCAACGCTACTTCCCTTGAGGCACGTGACATTAAGATCAAGATCACAAATATCGATATTCCGGTTGCTTTCGCATCTGCATTCGAGGGTGAGATCATCCGTCGTAAAGACATGCAGGTTGAGTTCGATGGTTCCCGTGTAGACTGTGCAGAGCTTGTACATACCTGCGATGCATCTGAGATCGAGGATCACAAGATCACAGTAATCGGACCGGAAGTAGATGAGATGGAATTCGGCAGCAAGAACAGTATTGCGTATGTTGTTAAAGTTGCAGGTAAAAACATGCAGGCTGACTTTGAGCCGGTTATCGAGCGTAAATTCCACAACTACATCAACTGTATCGAGGGTGTATACCATACAGGACAGCGTGATATGCAGCGTATCCGTATCAGCATTGACGCATTTAATGCAGGATTCAGAATCAAACATATCGGTGAAGTTCTTTATGCATCTGTTAAAAATGAGTTCGATGCAGTTGTTGATAAATGTGAGGTTGTTATCTATACAGATCCTGCTGAGTGTACAAGAATCCGTCATGAGGTTGCAATCCCGATCTTTGACAAACGTGATGAGCGTCTTGATACTCTGACAGATGAATCTGTTGATGTATATTACAGCTGTATCCTTTGCCAGGCATTTGCGCCAAGCCATGTATGTGTAGTAACACCGGAGAGACTTGGACTTTGTGGTGCGGTTTCATGGCTGGATGCAAAAGCTACACATCAGCTTGACCCGGCTGGTCCTTGCCAGATCATCACAAAAGAGCGTCCAATCGATGAGAACCTTGGTGCTTATGAGGACGTTGATGAGGCAGTTCAGAAATTCTCCCAGGGTGCTCTGGAGCACGTTACACTGTACTCCATCATGCAGGATCCGATGACTTCCTGCGGATGCTTCGAGTGTATCTGCGGTATCGAGCCATTCTCCAACGGTGTTGTTATTGCCAACCGTGAGTATGCAGGCATGACACCACTTGGAATGACATTCCCTGAGATGGCATCCATGACAGGTGGTGGAGTTCAGACACCTGGATTCATGGGACATGGTAAACATTTCATTTCCTCCAAGAAGTTCATGAAGGCTGAGGGCGGTATCGAGCGTATCGTATGGATGCCGAAAGAACTGAAAGAATTCGTAGCTGACAGACTTAATAAGACTGCAAAAGAGCTTTACGGAATCGATAACTTTACAGACATGATCGGTGATGAGACGATTGCAGAAGACCCAGAGACACTGGTTGCATTCCTTACAGAAAAAGGACATCCGGCTCTCGGACTTGATCCGATGATGTAATTTGTCAGGGAGAAAGGATGTGCGGACATCCTTTCTCCTGTAAACTGTTAAAAAGTTTGTTGCTTTTTTAACAGAAATATAGTGCTGCATCTTGCCAATAACTGGTGTTATGTAGTATAATATGAGAAGCTCTGTAGTTTTTAATTATTATTTTTAAGGAGGCTAACGAAAAATGCCGTTTAATCAGAAACCACAAAAGTTCAATGCAAAGATTAATGCTGTCACAATCGGAAGCGGAGATAAGACTGTGACAATTGGTGGGGATTGTACATTCCCATTTTATTCCTTTGACGCAGAGTCAGAGAACTGCCCGAAGATCGGTGTAGAAATCTCTGATATGGGTCTTGAGGGCGTATCTGAAGGTATCAAAGCTTACTATGAAGGCGCTACAACAATGGCTGACATTGCTAAGAAAGCTGCAGCTATGGAGGGTGCTGACTTTGTTGCACTTATTCTTGAGGGCGGCGACCCGAACGGTGTTAACAAATCTATCGATGAGCTGATCGCAGTTGTTAAAGAAGTTGCAGATGCAGTTGACTGTCCGCTGGTTGTAGAGGGATGCAAGAATGTTGAGAAGGATGCAGAGCTCCTTCCGAAGGTTGCAGAGGCTCTTCAGGGCAGAAATGCACTGATCCTTTCCGAGAAAGAGGAGAACTACAAAGCGATCGGTGCAGCAGCAGGTCTTGCTTACAATCAGATCGTAGGCGCTGAGTCTGCCGTTGATATCAACCTTGCTAAACAGCTTAACGTTGTTACTACACAGCTTGGTGTAGATGCTAAGAAGATCGTTATGAATATCGGTAGTGCAGCAGTTGGTTATGGATATGAGTACGTAGTATCTACTATGGACCGTATCAAAGGTGCCGCTTTAGGCCAGAATGATAACATGCTGCAGATGCCTATTATTACACCTGTATCCGCTGAGACATGGAATGTTAAAGAGGCAATGGCTTCTGAAGCAGACATGCCGGCATGGGGACCACAGGACGAGCGTGGAATCGACATGGAAGTTGAGACAGCAGCAGCTGATCTTGCAGCTGGTTCTGATGCAGTTATCTTAAGACATCCGGAATCTGTTAAGACAATTTCCAAGCTGATCAAAGCACTTGCGTAATAAATAGGAGGATAAAGAGCTATGGCACTGAATGGTATTCAGATCTTTAAATTAACACCAAAGAAAAACTGTAAGGAATGTGGATGCCCTACATGTATGGCTTTCTCTATGAAAGTTGCACAGGGCGCTATGAAAATTGAGCAATGTCCTCATATGTCAGAGGATGCATTAGCATCTCTTTCTGAGGCAACTGCACCGCCAATGAAAACTATCAAAATCGGAACAGGCGATGGAGAGTTTACACTTGGTGGCGAGACTGTTCTTTTCAGACATGAGAAGACATTTGTAAGCAAAACAAGATATGCCGTATCACTTTGCACATGCATGAGTGATGAAGAAGTAGAAGCAAAACTTGCAGAGATCCCGCACGTTGACTATGATCGTATCGGTGAGAGAATGCATGTAGAGCTTGTTTATGTAAACTGCGATGAGAATGCAGATGCTGCAAAATTTACAGCACTTGTAGAGAAGGCTAAAGGTCTTGGAAGAACACTGATCCTTGGCTGTACAGATCCTGAGATCGCAAAAGCTGCCCTTGAAGTATGTAAGGACGGCAAACCGGTTCTTAACGGAGCAAACGCTTCCAACTACGAGGCAATGAGCAAGGTTGCTACAGATGCAGGCGTAGTTCTCGGTGTATCCGGTAAGGACATCAATGAGTTATATGATACTACAGCAGCTATTGAGAAACTTGGCAACAAGAATCTCGTACTTGATACAACAGGAGCTGACATCAAAGAGACCTTTGCAAATACTGTACAGGTTCGTCGTGCAGCTCTTAAGAATCAGGATAGAACATTTGGTTATCCTTCTATCGTTAACCTTGTTAAACTTGCGAAGGGTGACAAACATTTACAGGCAGCACTTGCTTCCCTGTTTACTATGAAATATGGTTCCATCATCGTTATGGAGCAGATGACATATGCAGAGGCACTTCCGCTGTTCGGACTTCGTCAGAATGTATTTACAGATCCTCAGAAGCCGATGAAGGTAGAGCCGGGTATTTATCCTCTGAACGGAGCAGACGAGAATTCTCTCGTTGTAACAACAGTAGACTTTGCTCTTACATATTTCGTAGTATCTGGCGAGCTGGAGCGTTCCGGTGTTCCGCTTAACCTGGTGATCAATGATGCAGGCGGACTTTCCGTACTTACATCCTGGGCAGCAGGTAAATTCTCCGGAAACAGCATCTCCGAGTACATCAAAGAGAATGTTGAGCCGAAGGTTAAATGCAGAAGACTGGTTATTCCTGGTAAAGTAGCAGTTCTTAAGGGCGATCTTGAGGCTAAGCTTCCTGGATGGGAGATCATCGTAGGACCAAGAGAAGCAGTACAGCTTGTGAAATTCTTAAAAGACCTTGACGCATAAGCTTGAGGTTTAAGAAATCAGCTGTCCGGCAATATCGCCGACAGTTATAAGCGGCTGTGCAGGTTTGCTGCACAGCCATATCCTACTAATATGTAAAGGAGAACACGAGTATGGCAAAATTTGTAACAATTGGGGAGAGACTTTCAACAACAGCACCGGCAGTAAATAAAGCATTTACTGAGAGAGATCCTGAGCCGATCATCAAAAGAGCAAAACAGCAGCTTGATGCAGGCGCTACATATCTTGACGTAAACATCGGACCTGCTGAGAACGATGGCGAGGACCTTATGAAATGGGCAGTACAGCTCCTTCAGTCTGAGTTTGACAATGTTCCGCTTGCTCTGGATACTACAAACCAGAAAGCTATTGAGGCTGGTATTTCCGTATACAACAGAAGCAAAGGTAAACCGATCGTAAACTCTGCAGATGCTGGAGACAGAATTTCCAATATCGACCTTGCAGCAGCTAACGATGCGATCTGTATCGCACTTTGCTCTTCCGGTATGGTTGCATCAGACAATGACGAGCGTATGATGCATTGCCAGAACATGCTTGAGAGAGGTCTTGGCCTTGGTATGGAAGCAGAGGATCTCTGGTTTGATCCGCTTTTCCTTGTTGTAAAAGGAATGCAGGACAAACAGATGGAAGTTCTTGAGGCAATCAAGATGTTCTCCGAGATGGGTCTGAACTCCACTGGCGGTCTTTCCAACAACAGTAACGGTATGCCAAAACATATCCGTCCGATCATGGACTCTGCTCTTGTAGCTATGGCTATGATGAATGGTCTTACATCTGCAATCGTTAACCCTAACGACCTTCGTCTTATGGAGACAATCAAATCCTGTGACGTATTCAAGGGTAACACACTTTACGCAGATTCTTACCTTGAGATCTAATTTGGCGTGTGAACAAAACAGGAGCGCTGTTTCAGAGGCTGGGGGCTTCGGCCTTCAGCCTCTTTTTTACTAATATAGTTTAGTCTAACTCCCAACGCCACAGGTGGAAGACGAATAACTTTTACGAGGCGAGAAAGGTGGTTGCCGAATGTTTAAGGTGACTTTTGCTTTTGAAAATGGCAGTACGGTAGAAGCATTTGCCAATGCGGGGGATAATTTACTGGAGGTTGCTCGTGGCGCCAATGTGGCTATCGATGCACCATGTTCCGGAAACGGAGCCTGTGGAAAATGTCGGGTACAGTTAAAAAGCGGAGAACTGGACTCAAAGAAAACTCTTCATATTTCGGATGAAGAATATGGCGCAGGCTGGCGTCTGGCCTGTATGAGCAAGATCAGTGCAGATGTGGAGGTTCTTGTTCCGGATATTGCATCCGCATATAAGAGCCGAATGAAAGTGGCTGATTTAAGCTCAAAAGAAGAAATTGCTATTTTTGAAAATGCCAAGCATGAAGTTGAGATGGCTGGCATAGAACTTACAAACAGTCTTGATGTTATAGAAGTACACATGGAGGAACCATCTCTGGATGATACCATGCCGGATAATGAGAGACTGACACGGGCACTGCGGAAATATATGAATCTTAAACATATCAGAATTCCCTATTCCGTGCTGAAAAAACTTCCGGATGTACTTCGAAACAGTAAATTTTCAGTGAAATGTGTGGTTCGTACAACACCGAACGACATGTTTGTATACGATATTTTTGACAGTAAAGAAGATGTTGTGATCGGTGGTCTTGCCGTAGATATCGGTACCACAACAGTTTCTGCAGTTCTGATCAATATGGAAAGCGGAGAGATCCTGGCCAAAAGCTCTTCCGGAAACGGACAGATCCGTTTTGGTGCGGATGTTATCAACCGTATTATTGAATCTCAGAAACCTGGAGGAAAAAAGAAGCTTCAGGATGCAGTGATCAAAGAGACCATCAATCCGATGATCCACGAGATGTGCAGAAGCATTCACTTCCCGGAGGAACAGATCTACCGGATGTGTGTTGCTTCCAATACAACCATGAATCATCTGTTTGCAGGGATCAATGCGGATCCGCTTCGCATGGAGCCGTATATTCCTACATTTTTCAAAACAAATTCCTTATTTGCATCCGATGTGGGAATTGAGATCAATCCGGATGCACATATTATCATGGCTCCGAATATCGGAAGCTATGTAGGTGGAGATATCACTGCCGGTACACTGGTAAGTATGATCTGGAACAGACCGGAATTTTCTCTGTTTATCGACCTTGGTACTAACGGAGAGCTTGTGTTCGGTAATTCCGATTTTATGATGAGCTGTGCATGTTCCGCAGGTCCTGCCTTTGAGGGTGGAGATATCAGCTGCGGTATGCGTGCTACAGACGGTGCTATTGAGGCATGTACCATTGATAAAGAAACTATGGAACCGACATATAAGGTTGTAGGCGAACCTGGAACCAAACCGGTAGGACTTTGCGGTTCCGGTATCATTGATGTGATCAGTGAACTTTTTATGACAGGAATCATCAATCCGAAGGGCAAATTTGTTCGTGAAGGCAAAAGAATCCGTCACGATCATTATGGCATGGGAAGCTATGTGATCGCGTTTGAAGAGGAAGCCGGTTCTGCCAAGGATGTTGAGATCACAGAAGTAGATATTGATAATTTTATCCGTGCCAAAGGCGCTATTTTCTCTGCAATCCGTACTATGCTGAATTCTCTTGATTTCGATGTTTCCATGATCGATGACGTATATGTTGCCGGTGGAATCGGAAGCGGGATCAATATGTCTAATGCAGTGCATATCGGAATGTTCCCGGATATTCCTCTTGAGAAATTCCACTATATTGGTAACTCTTCTCTTACAGGTGCTTATCTGATGCTTCATTCCACACCGGCAGAGAAAAAGACATACGAACTTGCATCCAATATGACTTATCTGGAGCTTTCTACAGTTCCGACTTATATGGATGAGTTTGTAGGTGCATGCTTTATTCCACATACGGACACAAATCTGTTTCCGTCTGTTATGGAAGAACAGCAGAAGAGATAAAGCAGACTAAAACAGCAGAGGTAAAACATGGCTTTTAGTATAAATGACTTGAATTATGAAAAAGACAGCAAGGAAAGAATGCCCTGGGAGCATTATATAGAGGAGTTCAGTAAGGCAGACCCGGCAGAAATTGCCGGACGTCTTTCACTTCCTTATGACGAAGAGAAGAAAGTACTGACTCTGAAATTCCTGGAAAGCGTTTATTATATTTCCTGGCCGGATTTTCAGGTAACTCATGAAGAAGACGATGCGGGATTTTATCCTCTTGAGGAAATGCATTATGCAAAGATCCTTGCTATCCGTTTTCTGCTGAACGGGAATGTATCTCAGGGAAGCGGAAGGTTTAAAACATACAGGGAAATGCCCTGGGGAGAGGTTTATCTCCGTCAGTTTGATGGCAGGTGCATCAAACGCCTGGCTTTCACATACGGAAACAGACTTAAGGATTTCAAGGAAATCATGGAACACATCCATGCGGTTCTCGTGGATCATGGAGATATTGCATACCAGGTGGAGATCTTTCCAGGATATGTAGTTCAGATGATCCTCTGGGAGGGGGATGATGAATTTCCGCCGTCCTCACAGATCTTGTTTTCTGATAATTTTCCGGTTTCCTTTGCGGCTGAGGATATGGCCGTTATGGGAGACGTTATCATTGGGTCTTTAAAGGCATTTCTGAAATGTCTTTAAAAATGAAAAATAGTTAAGAACAGGATGGGACCTGTTTTTATAGAGATGCAGTTTTAAGGGATTAAAAACTGTAAAAATACCTAAAGGGAGGTAACATTATGGGATTTAAAAGTGACATCGAAATTGCACAGGAGTGCGAAATGCTTCCAATCACACAGATTGCAGAGAAGGCAGGTATTGACGACAAATATCTGGAGCAGTACGGTAAGTACAAAGCAAAAATTGATTACAATCTGTTAAAAGAGAGTGACAAGAAAGATGGTAAGCTGATCCTCGTAACAGCTATCAACCCGACACCTGCAGGAGAGGGAAAAACAACAACAACCGTTGGTCTTGCAGATGCAATGCAGAAAATGGGCAAAAAAGTAATGGTAGCTCTTCGTGAGCCATCCCTCGGACCGGTATTCGGTGTAAAAGGTGGTGCAGCAGGCGGCGGTTATGCACAGGTAGTTCCGATGGAGGATATCAACCTTCACTTTACCGGTGACTTCCATGCGATCGGTGCGGCAAACAACCTTCTTGCAGCAATGATCGACAACCATATCTTCCAGGGTAATGACCTGAACATTGACCCGAGAAAGATCACATGGAGACGTTGCGTGGACATGAACGACCGTCAGCTTCGTAATGTAGTAGATGGTCTTGGCGGAAGAACAAACGGTATGCCTCGTGAAGACGGATACGACATCACAGTTGCATCTGAGATCATGGCAGTTCTTTGCCTCGCAAGTGACATCAAAGACCTGAAAGAGAGACTTTCCAGAATCATCATCGGATATACCTATGGTAAAGTTTCCGAGCAGAAACCGGTAACAGCTGGTGATCTTCATGCAGAGGGTGCTATGACAGCACTTCTGAAAGATGCCCTGAAACCAAACCTTGTACAGACACTGGAGCATGTTCCTGCAATCGTACACGGCGGACCATTCGCAAACATCGCTCATGGATGTAACTCCGTAACAGCTACAAAGATGGCTATGAAACTTGCAGATTATGCTATCACAGAGGCTGGATTCGGTGCTGACCTTGGTGCAGAGAAATTCCTTGACATCAAGTGTCGTATGGCAGGTCTTCATCCAAGCGCAGTTGTTATCGTAGCTACTGTTCGTGCACTGAAATACAACGGTGGTGTTCCGAAGGCAGATCTGAACAACGAGAACCTTGAGGCTCTTGAGAAAGGTCTTCCAAACCTTCTGAAACATGTAAGCAATATCAAGAATGTATACAAACTTCCATGTGTAGTTGCTATCAATGCATTCCCGACCGATACCAAGGCAGAGCTTGACCTGGTTGAGGCAAAATGTAAAGAGCTTGGCGTTAACGTTGCACTTTCCGAGGTATGGGCAAAAGGCGGCGAAGGCGGCATGAAGCTTGCTGAGGAAGTTATCCGTCTTGTTGAGGAGCCAAACGATTTCACATATGCTTACGAGCTTGAGGGATCCATCGAGGATAAACTGAATAACATCGTACAGAAAGTTTACGGTGGTAAGAAAGTTGTTCTTACAGCAAATGCTCAGAAACAGGCAAAACAGCTGGAAGCACTTGGATTTGGCAACTGCCCGATCTGCGTAGCTAAGACACAGTACAGCCTGACAGATGATCAGACAAAACTTGGTGCGCCGAAAGATTTTGAGGTAACAGTACGTAACCTTAAGATCTCTGCTGGTGCAGGATTTATCGTAGCTCTTACAGGTGAGATCATGACTATGCCAGGTCTCCCGAAAGTACCGGCTGCAACTAAGATTGATGTAGATGAGACAGGAAAGATCACAGGTCTCTTCTAATCACAATAGAAGATATGAAACAACCGGAGGGGGCTTTTTATAAGGCCCCCAATGGGCTCTCAGGAGTGCTAAAATAAGAATATAAGGAGGAGAGTCCTATGGGATTTTCTACAAGTACTTGTACTGAATTTGTCGAGGTATTAAGCTCCAAGGCACCGGTTCCAGGCGGCGGCGGTGCATCTGCCCTTGTAGGTGCTGTTGGTACAGCTCTTGGAAATATGGTTGGAAGCCTTACTGTCGGTAAGAAAAAATATGCGGATGTAGAAGATGAAATGTGGGAGCTGAAAAAGAAATGTGATCAGCTTCAGAAAGATTTCCTTCATCTGATCGAGAGAGATGCGGAAGTTTTTGAGCCTCTTTCCAAGGCTTACGGAATGCCAAGAGAGACAGAAGAAGAGAAGGCTGAGAAGGCTCGGGTAATGGAAGCAGCCCTCAAGGAAGCATGCTCTGTTCCTATGGAGATCATGGAGAAATGCTGCGAGGCTATTGAACTTATCGTTGAGTTCGGAGCAAAAGGTTCCAAGCTTGCAATCAGTGATGCCGGTGTAGGTGCTGCATTCTGCAAAGCAGCTCTTAAGGGAGCAAGCCTGAATGTGTACATTAACACAAAATCCATGGCTGACCGTGCGTATGCAGAGGAATTAAATAAAAAAGCAGACGCTATGCTTGAGAAATATACAAAGATTGCAGACGAGACATTTGACAGTGTTCTCGGAAGACTGAAATAGGAGGAACCAGACAAATGGCAAAGCAGTTATTAGGTAAAGAAGTTACAGCAGCTCTCAATGAGAAGATCAAAGCTAACGTTGCAGAGCTTCAGGCAAAAGGTGTAGATCCTACCCTTTGCATCATCCGCGTTGGTGAGAACCCAAGCGATATTTCCTACGAGAGAGGTGCTACAAAGCGCTGTGAGACTCTTGGTGTTGCATGTGAGAAGATCCTTCTTCCGGAGGATGTTTCCCAGGATGAGCTTCTTGCAACCATTGATAAAGTAAACAAAGATGACAAGATCCACGGAGTTCTTCTGTTCCGTCCGCTTCCGAAACATCTGGATCAGGCAGTGATCGAGAATGCACTTGCAGCAGAGAAGGATGTTGACTGTATGACAGATCTTTCAATGTCTGGTGTATTCACAGGCAAGAAGATCGGATTCCCGCCATGTACACCGCAGGCATGCATGGAGATCCTTGATCACTATGGAATCGACTGCACAGGCAAAAAAGCGGTTGTTATCGGAAGAAGCCTTGTAGTTGGTAAACCGGCTGCCATGATGCTTGTTAAGAAAAATGCGACAGTAACGATCTGCCATACAAGAACCGTTGATATGCCGTCTGTTGCAAAAGAGGCGGATATCGTCATCGTTGCAGCTGGTCGTGCTGGTGTTGTCGGCGCTGATTATGTCAGAGAGGGACAGACCATTATCGATGTTGGTATCAATGTCAATGCAGAGGGTAAGCTTTGTGGTGATGTTGATTATGCGGCAGTTGAGCCAATCGTTGATGCGATCACACCGGTTCCTGGCGGAGTAGGAAGTGTTACAACTTCTGTTCTTGTAGGACACGTAGTTGAAGCAGCAATGAGAAAAGCGCAGTAATAAAGGATTGATTATTGATATATGTACAGATTCCGAAATAGTTTTTGTTTACGGATGATGATGCTTGCAGGCGTTCTGGTATTCGGAACGCCTGTGGGTGTTTTTGCAGAAGAAGCGGATCATTCCATGGAGGGACAGATCTCCAAGCCCCAGCCATCCGGAGAGAGTGATGCAGATAGTTTTGTGGATGATTCCACAGATAATACTTACGGATATTATACGATCATGGGGTGTACCACAGTGACTGGGGAGGATATGGTGGCGCAGTATGAGGCGCAGAATGTGGAATATCCTTCCGGTATCCTGACAGAGGGTGGTGCACCGGACATTGATACGTTTTGCACAATTGTGACAGAGGAAGCGGATGCGGAGGGTGTCCGCGGGGAGGTTGTTTTTGAGCAGGCGATGCTTGAGACCGGTTGGCTTCAGTTTGGCGGAGATGCCAGTGCCGGGCAGTTTAATTTTTCCGGACTTGGGACTACCGGCGGCGGTGTTGCCGGAAATTCCTTTCCGGATGTCAGGACCGGGATCCGGGCTCAGGTACAGCATCTGAAAGCTTATGCGTCTTCGGATGAACTGAACCAGGTCTGTGTGGATAACCGCTTTCAGTATGTGACCCGGGAGAGTGCACCTTATGTGGAATGGCTTGGGATTCAGGAGAATCCTTACGGCGGTGGATGGGCCGCCGGGAGAAGCTATGGATATAAGCTTAGAAGCCTTCTGGCAAATCTGAAAGGTGAGGAATATACCTGGCCGGAGAGCACAGAGACTGTGGAGAAATGATGAAATGGAGATGTGCGTCTGAATAAAAACAGGCGCACATCTTTTTGTGTCAAAGATTAATTAATTCAATTCCAGATTTTCAAGTTCCTGAGATGGAATCTTAGGGTCTGAGCCATCTACATATTTCTTGAGTGCTTTGGAGGTTTTTGCGAAGCCGGCATTGGTTCCGGCACCGCCGATGCAGCCTCCCGGACAGGCCATTCCTTCGATCATGCAGTTTTTGATCTTACCGGCTTTGGCCAGAGTGAGGACTTTTTTGCACTCAGCGAGGCTTTCAGCGTGTTCGATGTGGACGGGGACATCAGGATAATATTCCTTCAGACAGGCTTCGATAGCACCTGCTACGCCGCCTGCGATGGCATATCCTCTTCCGGCAGCTGTTGCAGTCTGGGTTTCTTCCGGAATGTCCTCGCATGCAGATGGAATGATATCTCTGGCATCGAACAATCCCCAAAGTTCTTCGAAAGTGATAACGAAATCCACATCACTTCTTACGGAATGACGCATGGCTTCCAGTTTTTTGGAGGCGCATGGTCCGATGAATACTACTTTCGTATTGGGATGTTCTTTTTTTACAATGCGGGCAGTTGCCACCATCGGGGTCAGTTCCTGTGAGATGTTGTCGATCATAGCCGGGAAGTATTTCTTCGCCATTACAGACCATGACGGGCAGCAGGATGTAAGCAGGAACGGGAGATTGCCGGTGGCTACTTCTGTTGCATAATGATGGGCCTCGGAAATACAGCCGATATCTGCGCCGAGTGCTACTTCATAAATATTGGAAAATCCAAGCTGAGTTAAAGCAGAGCGGAATTTACCGGGAGTTACATCTTCACCGAACTGATTGATGTAAGCTGGTGCAACTTCTGCAATAATCTCAGTTCCCTCACGGAGGGCATGTGCCAGCTGGAAAATCTGGGATTTATCAGAGATGGCACCGAATGGGCAGCTGACCATACACATGCCGCAGGACACACATTTATCCTGGTTGATGGAAGCGCGTCCCTGTTCATCGCTTTCGATGGCTTTTACACCGCAGGCGCGTTCGCAGGGACGTTCTTTATGGGCGATGGCGTCGTAAGGACAGACAGCTTTGCATCTTCCGCAATGGATACATTTGTCCTGGTCGATGAAAGATTTTCCGTTTACCATGGAAATGGCGCCTTTGGGGCAGGTGAGTAAACAGGGATGTGCAACACAGCCGCGGCACATGTTGCTGACTTCGTATTTGTTGGATTCACATGCGGAACATGCGGAAGGAATCACCTGCATAAGAGGTGGTTCATAATATTTTTCATCAATATTGCTGGCTTTTACGCCATCAGTAAGATGTACAGAACGGTTCTCCGGGCGGAGGGAAAGTCCCATGGCCAGACGGACACGTTCACTTGCAACAGCTCTTTCACGATAGATGCTCTCGCGGTATTTCGCACGTTCCTCTACAATATTGTAAGGGATGGATTCAATATCGTGAATCAGGGATTCGTCCGTGGATTCAAATCCGATCTTCGCAATTTCTGTAAAAATCTTTCGCCGGATCTGTTTAACTGGTGTGTCGAGATTTCGCATAAATGTTCTCCTTTTCAAAAAATGATTAAAATGTTTTCCACGCACTTTTTATTCATCTTATAGTAATTGAGAAATAAAATCAACAATAGGAAATGTTTTTTTAGCAGAAACAAAAAAAGAATATTTGTTTCTTTATTGTCATGAATGTTAAAAAATGCACATTTATTATAAAAAATAGATGCAAAACCAGTAAGACGTTGTAAACTTTCTAATATATTCTGAAAAAAACGAAAAAATATCTTGTGAAAAATGACGATATAAGTTATAATTAAAAGCACGAAAATAGTGCAATATAATGATAGGCACGTAAATGAGGCACTGACAGAGTGTTAAAGCATTAACCTGTAGTGGAACAGGTTGATCAAGTGGAAAATCTATGAGAAACAAGGAGGGAACCGAATGTTAGACCAGACGTATTACAGGAAAACGGACGAGATCATCGAGCACTACGGCCGGAAAGCTGCATCACTGATTCCGATCATGCAGGATATTCAGGCTGAGTACCGTTATCTTCCGGGAGAGCTTCTTACTTATGTTGCGGAACAGATTGGTGTAAAAGAAGCGAAGGCGTACAGTGTAGCTACTTTCTATGAGAACTTTTCCTTTGAGCCGAAGGGCAAGTACATCATCAAGGTATGTGACGGTACTGCCTGTCATGTACGTAAGTCCATGCCTGTAAAGGAAGCAATGCTGAAGGAGCTTGGACTGAGTCATAAGAAGCATACTACAGATGATATGATGTTTACCGTTGAGACAGTCTCCTGTCTTGGTGCCTGCGGACTTGCACCGACACTGACTGTAAATGATGAAGTTCACCCGAAGATGACTCCTGAGAAGGCTGTTGAGCTTTTAAATGAATTGAGAGGTGAGAGCGTATGAGTATAACCAGTATGGAAGATCTGAAAAACAAACAGGCTGAGGTTAAGAAGAATCTTGATGGCTATACCTGCCGTGTTCTCGTCTGTTCCGGTACCGGATGTATTGCTTCCGGTGCTCAGAAGATTTATGAAGAAATGTCAAGACTTTGCGAGGGAATCGAGGGCGTTGCAGTTGAGATGCAGAAGGATGTTCCTCATGTAGGAATCGTTAAGACCGGATGCCAGGGCTTATGTGAGCTTGGTCCTCTTATGAGAATTGAGCCATATGATTATCAGTATGTACATGTTCAGGTAGATGACTGTCGCGAGATCGTAGAGAAGACCGTGATCTGCGGACTGCCTGTTGAGCGTCTGTTTTATCGTCATGATGATGAGGCCTGTCCGCATCCGAGTGACATTCCGTTCCTGAACCAGCAGACAAGGATCGTTCTTGAGAACTGTGGCAAGATCGATGCAGAGTCCATTGATGAATATATTTCCGTAGGCGGCTTTTCCGCAATGGCGAAGGCGTTCTTTGAAATGACCCCACAGGATGTTATTGATGAGATCACGAAATCCGGCCTCCGCGGCCGTGGCGGTGCAGGTTTCCCTGCAGGCAAGAAATGGTCACAGGTTGCACGCCAGCCGGAAAAAGTCCGTTATGTAGTATGTAACGGTGATGAGGGTGACCCGGGAGCCTTTATGGATGGCTCCGTAATGGAAGGTGATCCTTACAAGATGATCGAGGGTATGGTGATCGCTGCCTATGCAGTAGGTGCAGAGGATGGTTATATCTATGTACGTGCCGAGTATCCTCTTTCTGTACAGAGACTCCGGATGGCCATTGAGCAGGCAGAGTCCTATGGCCTTCTTGGCGATAATATCCTTGGTTCCGGTATCAATTTCCACTTACATATCAATCGCGGTGCCGGAGCGTTCGTATGTGGTGAAGGTTCTGCCCTGACTGCCTCTATCGAAGGCAACAGAGGTATGCCTCGAGTAAAACCTCCGAGAACTGTCGAGCAGGGTCTGTGGGGTAAACCTACCGTTCTCAATAACGTAGAGACCTACGCCAACGTACCGAAGATCATCCTTCAGGGTGCTGACTGGTTCCACACCATCGGTACAGAAGGAAGCCCCGGAACAAAGACCTTCTCACTTACCGGTTCCATTGAGAACACCGGTCTTATCGAGGTGCCGATGGGAACAAGTCTCCGTCATATTATCTATGATATCGGCGGCGGTCTTAAGAGTGGTGCTGCATTTAAGGGAGTACAGATCGGCGGACCATCCGGTGGATGTCTGATCGATGACCAGATCGATCATCCGCTTGATTTTGATTCCGTTAAGAAGCTGGACGCTATCATGGGATCCGGCGGACTGGTTGTTATGGATGAGAATACCTGTATGGTAGAGGTTGCACGTTTCTTCATGAGCTTTACACAGCGTGAGAGCTGTGGTAAATGTGTTCCTTGCCGTGAGGGTACCAAACGTATGCTTGAGATCCTGGAGAGGATCGTTGAAGGTAAGGGTGAGCTTTCCGATCTGGATGAGCTGGAAGAGCTTGCGAACATGGTTCAGAGCATGGCACTGTGCGGCCTCGGTAAGAGTGCACCGCTTCCGGTCATCAGTACTCTGAAGCGTTTCCGTGACGAATATGTAGAGCATATCGTAGATAAGAAATGTCGTGCGAAGGTCTGCACGGCGCTCCGTCAATTCCATATCAATCCTGAGTTCTGTATCGGCTGTGGCAAGTGTGCGAAGAACTGTCCGGCTGGTGCGATTTCAGGAAAGATCAAGCATCCACATGTAATCAACAACGACGTATGTATCAAATGCGGATCCTGTAAGGATAACTGTAACTTTGATGCGATTTATGTGGAAGCATAGAAGGGAGGATATCTTATGGGTACAATGACAATTGACGGAAGAAAAGTAGAATTTACCGACGAAAAAAATGTCCTGACAGTCATCAGGAATGCCGGTATCAATATCCCCACACTGTGCTATCATTCAGAGGTTTCCACATTTGGTGCCTGTCGTCTCTGTACAGTTGAGGATGACAGAGGCAAGACATTTGCTTCCTGTTCCGAGCAGCCGAGAGACGGAATGGTTATCTATACCAATTCCGGCCGTATTAAGAAATATCGTAAACTGATCGTGGAGCTGCTTCTTGCAGCACATTGCCGTGACTGTACAACCTGTGTAAAGAGCGGCGAATGTATCCTGCAGGAGCTGGCACATCGCCTTGGTGTGCGTAATATCCGCTTCGAAAATACAAGAGAACAGCATGAGATCGATGACAGTTCACCGTCCATCATCCGTGATCCGAACAAATGTATCCTCTGCGGCAACTGTGTACGTGCCTGCGAGGAGCTTCAGGGAATCGGAGCTCTTGGATTCGCATTCCGTGGAACAGAAGCCATGGTTATGCCTGCATTCAATAAAAAGATTGCTGAGACACAGTGTGTAAACTGTGGTCAGTGCCGTGTTTACTGTCCGACAGGTGCGATCTCTATCCGTACACATATGGATGAAGTATGGGATGCACTGGCTGATAAGAATACTCGTGTTGTTGCACAGGTTGCACCGGCAGTTCGTGTTGCAGTTGGTGATCATTACGGACTTGCCAAAGGCAGAAGTGTTATGGGTAAAATCGTTAACGCGCTTCACAGAATGGGCTTTGACGAAGTATACGATACCACATTCAGTGCCGACCTTACCATCATGGAAGAGACCAAGGAGTTCCTAAACAGAGTGGAGAAGGGTGAGAATCTTCCGCTTCTGACTTCCTGCTGTCCTGCATGGGTGAAGTTTATCACTGATCAATATAAAGAATATGTTCCGAACATTTCTACCTGCCGTTCCCCACAGGGAATGATGTCTGCGGTTATCAAGGAATACTTCCGTGATCCGGAGCATGCAGCAGGCAAGAAGACCGTTATGGTTTCCATTATGCCATGTACAGCCAAGAAGGCAGAGGCAATCCGCCCGAACAGCTTTACCGATGGCGAGCAGGATACCGATATCGTTATCACAACCACAGAGCTTCTCCGCATGATCGATAACTTTGGTCTTGATTTTGCAACACTGGATCCGGAAGCATGTGATATGCCGTTTGGATTTGGTTCCGGCGGTGGCGTTATCTTCGGTGTTACCGGTGGTGTTACCGAGGCAGTTCTTCGAAGACTGAGCCCGGATCACAGCAAGGAAGCCATGCATGAGATTGCAGAGTGCGGTGTTCGTGGTGAAGAGGGAATCAAGGAATTTACCGTGCCGTATAAAGGAATGGATATCAATGTATGTGTTGCCAGCGGCCTTGCAAATGCAAGAATCGTTATGGAACGTGTAAAGAACGGTGAGGCAAACTATCATCTGATCGAGGTTATGGCGTGCCGCCGTGGATGTATCATGGGTGGTGGTCAGCCGACCAGATCCGGTGACAGGACCAAGGCAGCCAGAGCAAGGGGTCTGTATAATGCAGATAATACCATGATCATCAAGAAATCCGATGAGAACCCGCTGGTTCTGGAGCTTTATGAGGGACTTCTCAAGGGCAAGGAGCATCATCTGCTTCATAATGAGTTTTATATTAAAGACTGATGTAAGGAATACAAATGGCTGCTGTTCTCGTTGAACAGCAGCATATAAGAAGCCTTCCGGGCATATACTGTGGTATGCGGGAACTATCTTTTGCAGATGGTTTCCGGAGCTTACAGGCCAGTATATGCAGGGAGGCTTTTTTATATGGAAAACTTTCAGGTTTACCGTGATATCCAGGCACGGACGGGCGGGGATATCTACATAGGGGTTGTGGGCCCGGTCCGTACAGGAAAATCCACATTTATCCGGAGATTTATGGAACTGGTGGCACTGCCTGCGCTTAGTGAGGGAAAAAGAGCAGAGCTTCAGGATGAACTGCCGCTCAGTGGCGCCGGGAAAATGATCACAACTGTAGAACCCAAATTCATTCCAAAAGAAGCGGTGGAGGTATCCATAGGGGAAAATCAGAAGATCCGGGTAAAGCTTATTGACTGTGTGGGCTTTTTGGTAAAGAATGCATCCGGAAATGTGGAAGAAGGCAGGGAACGGATGGTCAAAACACCATGGCAGGAAAAAGCAATCCCGTTTCATGATGCGGCCCGGATCGGGACGGAAAAAGTGATCAGCCAGCATTCCACCATTGGAATTGTAGTTACAACAGATGGAAGCTTCGGGGAAATTCCAAGAGAAAATTTTATTCCGGCAGAAGAACAGACGATAAAAGAGCTGAAAGCCCAGGGAAAACCCTTTCTGATCCTGGTAAACTCCCAGACTCCCTACAGTGAGGAAACCGGAAAAACTGTAAAACATCTGGAAGAGAAATTCGGAGTATCCGTTCTGGCAGTCAACTGTGAACAGCTTAGAAAAGAGGATGTGACCAGGATCCTGGAGAAGATCCTTTATGAATTCCCGGTTAGTGAGATAGAGCTTTTTGTTCCCAGATGGGTGGAGATGCTTTCTCCGGAACATGAGGTAAAGGCGGCTCTGTTAAATGAGATTCGGGAAAAGATGACAAGACTTACTCATGTGCGTGATGTAAGCAGAGAATCGGTATATCTGGAATGTCCATATGTGGAAGATACATTGCTTGAACAGATCAGTCTTTCCGATGGAAAAGTCCGTATCCGGATCGCAGTAAAAGACATTTATTATTATCAGATGCTCAGTGAAATGAGCGGGATATCCATGGAAAGCGAATATGAACTGATCCAGACCATAAAAGAGCTTGCCGGTATGAAGGAACAATTTGTAAAAGTCCAGGCTGCCCTGGAAGCGGTAAAAGGAACAGGGTATGGGGTTGTTGTGCCTGAGCTTTCCGAGATCACTATTGAGGAACCTGAGGTGATCCGTCAGGGAAATAAATTCGGAGTAAAGATCCGGTCAAAAAGTCCGTCCATTCATATGATCCGGGCGGAGATCGAAACGGAGATCGCTCCGATCGTTGGTACAGAACAGCAGGCGGAGGATCTGATAAAGTATATCAGAGAAAGTCCGGAGCGAGGGGAAAGTATCTGGGAGACCAATATTTTCGGAAAATCCATCCAGCAGCTGGTGGAAGACGGAATCCGGAACAAGCTGGCCATGATCAGTGAAGAAAGTCAGGTGAAGCTTCAGGATACTATGAAGAAGATCGTAAACGACAGCAAAGGCGGACTGGTGTGTATCATCATATGAATGGAGAATAGAATTGCAAAGCAAAAAGGACGTTCTTCAGCAGACGTCCTTTTTTTGATGTTGTTTTTTCCATTCTGCGATAAACTGAAGCTGTTCCTGGTCAGATAGTTCCTGGGAAGCGGCGTCATTTCCTGCAGCGGCACAGCAGAAAAGAACAAAGATCTGGAGTCCGAAGAATACAAGAAAAAAGAGAAGCATAGAAAAACCTCCTTTATTTTTCAGATATGTTAAGTATTGGAGGAGATAATGTATTTTATACATTATATTGCAAGAAAATCTAATTATCACCGGGTATGAAGATTTTTAAAACAGGAGGAAAAGAAACCATGAAAAAGAGAAGATTCGCACAGCTTGTTCTCATGATCACAATGCTGTTTTGCCTGACATTTGGTACAGTGTGTGCGCAGGCGGCAACAACAGCAACCACAACAACCGCAAAAGCAGCCATTAAAAATGGCTGGAAAAAAGAGGGCGGCCAGTATTATTACTACATAGGACAGGCTAAGGGCTGGCATACCGGTGTTTATGGAAACTACAGCTACGGAATGGACAATCAGATCCAGAAAACAGTTGATTTCCGTACAGGAAGAGGAAACTAAATAAAAAATATACAGCAAAGATCCCGGGGATTCAGATGTAAGATCCCGGGGTCTTTTTATATAAAACGAGTAGCGGGAAAGATGGCCGCAGAATAAGCTAAAGAAAGGTCAGCTGTCCGACGGGAGAGCTTTGGAAAGGTATAAAAGGATGTATACAGGGAAAGGGATAGGCGTGGCAGTTCTGGATACCGGTATTTTTCCCCATATAGATTTTGGCAGCCGTATTTCCGTGTTTCGTGATTTTACAGGAATCAGACGCAGCCCATATGATGATAACGGACATGGGACTCATGTCAGCGGGATCCTTGCAGGGGACGGAACTGCATCAGGTGGAAAATATAAAGGGGCTGCACCTGGCTGTAGTATCGCTGCTCTGAAGGTTCTGGATCGTTTCGGGAACGGAAGCAGGGAGGATGTGATGCGGGCATTTCGGTGGATCATGGAGTTTGGAAGCATTTATCATATCCGTATCGTTAATATTTCAGTGGGAACAACATCCCGGGATCATAAGGAACAGACAGATCTTCTTGAAGGAGTGGAAAAACTCTGGGATCTGGGATTTGTGGTGGTAGCTGCAGCAGGAAATCAGGGACCGGGGGCCGGCACGGTAACAGCACCGGGAAGCAGCCGGAAGATCATTACCGTAGGCTCCAGTGATATGCTGAATGGCAGAAAGGCAGTTTCCGGAAGAGGCCCTACCTTTGACTGTGTATGCAAACCGGATCTGGTAGCGCCGGGAAGCCAGGTCATTGCCTGTGCACCGGGACTGCCGTACTCATATGGGCTCAAAAGCGGAACCTCCATGTCGACGCCTCTGGTGTCAGGAGGAATCGCCTGCCTTCTGGAAAAAGATCCTCGGCTTTCTAATGTAGAGGTAAAGATGTTGTTAAGAGAAAGTGCAGAAGATATGGGACTTCCCAGAAATCAGCAGGGATGGGGAAAATTTAACTGTGAAAAACTGTTGGCAGGTTGAATTATTATACAATTCTTATAAACAAAGCGTGGTAACGCACAAAAGCGTTGACGGAACCGGAAAATATGAGTACAATGTACAGTAAAAGTGCTGAAGAAAGATTCTAAAGGAAAGAGCACCTGGAATCCGAACAGGAGAATAAACCTCAAAAGGAGAAAATAATATGGAAAAAATCAAAATGCAGACACCTTTAGTTGAGATGGACGGAGACGAGATGACCCGTATCCTGTGGCAGATCATCAAGGATGAACTTCTCACACCGTATCTGGAACTGAATACAGAATATTATGATCTTGGTCTTGAGCACAGAAATGAGACAGATGATCAGGTTACCATTGATGCAGCAGAAGCAACCAAAAAATACGGAGTAGCCGTAAAATGTGCCACGATCACACCAAATGCAGCCAGAATGGAAGAGTACGACCTGAAAAAAATGTACAAAAGTCCAAACGGAACGATCCGTGCCATTCTTGATGGAACTGTATTCCGTGCGCCGATCGTTGTAAAGGGAATCGAGCCATGTGTAAAGAACTGGGTGAAACCGATCACACTTGCACGTCATGCATATGGAGATATCTATAAGAATACAGAATTCTATATTGACAAGCCGGGAGATGCATATCTTGTATTTGAGGGCGAAGATGGAGAAGAGCGTAAGGAGCTGATCCAGCATTTTGACGGAGCAGGTGTTCTCCGTGGCATGCATAATCTTGATGATTCCGTAAAGAGCTTTGCGAGAAGCTGCTTTAATTATGCATTGGACACAAAGCAGGATGTATGGTTCGGAAGCAAGGATACCATTTCCAAAACATATGATGGAAGATTTAAAGAGATTTTCCAGCAGATATTTGATGCAGAGTTTAAGGATAAATTTGAGGAAGCTGGCCTGACCTATTTCTACAGTCTGATCGATGATATCGTAGCCCGTGTTATGAAGGCAGATGGCGGTTTTATCTGGGCATGCAAGAACTATGACGGAGATGTTATGAGTGACATGGTATCTTCCGCATTTGGCTCTCTTGCCATGATGACCTCTGTACTGGTATCACCGAAGGGATATTTTGAGTATGAGGCTGCCCACGGAACAGTTCAGAGACACTATTATCGTCATCTTGAGGGAAAAGAAACATCCACAAACTCCGTTGCAACGATCTTTGCATGGACAGGAGCTCTCCGCAAGAGAGGTGAACTGGACGGAAATGAGGCACTTGCTGATTTTGCAGAAAAACTGGAAAAAGCAACACTGGATACCATTGAAAGCGGAAAGATGACCAAGGATCTTGCATTGATCACTTCCCTGAAAGAGGTACAGGTATTGAACAGCAAAGAGTTTATCCTTGCTGTAAAGACAAAACTGGATGAACTGATGGCATAAATAACAGAAATTTCAGAACTTCAAGTAATCTCATAAAAATAAAAAACTGCACCGGAAGATCCTGGGATGGATCACGGTGCAGTTTTTTCATGAGGGATATATGTGGATCATCTTATCTCTGTCAGACCGAAGCGTTCATGGCCTGCTGTACATGTTCCACAAGGATCTGCCGGACCTGGGGATATTCTCCAAGTCCCTTCAGTACAGGGGTGACTTCATATCCTTCGGAAGAAAGACGGTTCATCCAGGAGTCCGAATCTGCACCGGCCAGATCGTTCTGTGCATGGTCGCCGGCTACGATCATGAAAGGCGCCAGCACGATCTTTTTCGGATGAAAGCTGTCGGCAGCCCGGAGAAGGGAGTCCAGGGCCGGATAGGCTTCTACAGTTCCAAGAAAAATATTTTTATGTCCGGTATCTTTAAAACGGTAATCCAAAGCAGCATAAACCGTGTTTGCGTAGTGCTCTGTTCCATGTCCCATCAGTACAAGTGCAGTGTCCGGATCCATGTCCCGGAATTCATCTGCAACTACCCGGACGATCGCCTGGTTATCTTCTTCCGTTGTGAGAAGAGGATTTCCGAAAACAATACTGGAAAAACGGTCACGAAAAGAAAGCGCATCGGCTTTCATCTGATCATTTTCGATACCGTTGATCACATGAGTCGGCTGTACGATCACATCGGTGATACCATCCAGAAGCATCTGTTCCAGAGCTTCCTTTACCGTGTGGATCGTAAGACCGTCCCGCTTTTTCAGTTTGGCAATGATCATTTTGCTTGTCCATGCACGGTAGGTGGGACAGGCAGGGAATGCATCGGCAATATCGTGCTCGATGGCTTCGATGGTAAGTTTACGGGTGTTTTCATAGCTTGTGCCGAAACTTACTACTAGGATCGCTTTTTTTGAAGCTGAGTTCATACGGGGATTTCCTCCATCCTGATAATTATGGTGATTATGATAAACTCTTTATATTTCTCCGCTGGAATATAAAGATAATCCGCAATTTCTACCATAAGATATTATAAAAGGGAGGGCTGACATTGTCAATCGTAGTTGACTTTCCCTGTGGAAATGTTTATCATTATAAAAGATTGTGAAAACAAAGGAGAAACGTAGGACATGAGTATATTCATGCTTGGAATCGATCATAATATGGCACCTGTAGATGTCAGAGCGCAGTTTGCCTTTACCCGCAAAAATACCGGAGAGGCGCTGCACAGGCTGAAAGAAGAAGCTGGGATCTGCGGGTGTATTATTCTGTCGACCTGTAACCGGCTGGAACTGTGGGTAAGTACTGCAGATGAGAAGAAGCCGTACCTGTATCAGTGGCTTTGTTCGTTGAAAGGTGTGCAGGGAGAACAATACCAGAAGTATTTTACCAGCAGAGAAAATGAAGAGGCGGTGGAGCACCTTTTTTATCTTACCAGCGGACTGAAATCCCAGATTCTGGGGGAAGATCAGATCCTGACCCAGGTAAAAGAGGCGTTGAGCATGTCAAGGGATGAGTTTACCACAGACAGTGTTCTGGAGGTGCTTTTCCGTATGGCGGTAACTGCAGGCAAGAAGATCAAAACGGAAGTGCCGTTTTCCCATGGAAATCCTTCTGTGATCCATCAGGCTATCCGTTTTCTGGCAGAAGGCGGTTACGATGTTCGCAATAAAGTCTGTATGGTGATCGGAAACGGTGAGATGGGGAAGATGGCTGCCCAGACACTGCGTGAAGCAGGAGCGGATGTGACGGTTACGATCCGTCAGTACAGAAGTGGTGTTGTGAGTATTCCGGTTGGATGCAGCAGGATCAATTATGGTGAGAGAATGGACTATCTGCCGGAGTGTGACCTGGTGGTCAGCGCAACAGCAAGCCCCAATTATACACTGACGGAAGAATTGTTTGAGGATGTACGTGTGGAACGACCTATGATCCTTATCGATCTGGCAGTTCCAAGAGATATTGATCCGGAGATCCGAAAAAAAGATAACATCACACTTTATGATATGGACAGCTTCCGAACCGACGAGACACCGAAGGAACTTGCAGATAACCTGGAAGCAGCAGGCTCCATTGTGAAGGACCAGATGAACGAATTTTTCCAGTGGCTGGAAGGTCGTGATATCATCCCGCGCATCCAGGAGATCAAAGCGGATGCTGTGGAAGATCTGAACCTGAGGATCGAAAAAATCTTCCGGAAAACTCCTATGGAGGATTCAGACAGAGAAAACCTGAAAAAAGCAGTGGATATTGCAGCCGGAAAGGTTGTAAACAAGCTGATCTTCGGGCTTCGGGACAGTCTGAATCAGGATGCTTTTCTGGAATGTGTGGAAGGACTGGAGAAACTTTATGAAGAATAAACCTTATTTCCCCATGTTTATAGACCTGTCCGATAAAAATATCGTTGTGGCAGGAGGCGGCAATATTGCTACCAGAAGAATAAAGACTCTTCTGAAATTTACAAGAAATATCACAGTGGTGGCTACAAAAGTGACCCAGGAACTTATGGACCTTGGAAAAGCAGGAACTGTAACTTTACATATCCGTCCCGTGAAACGTTCAGACTTTGCCAACGCATATATGGTGATCGCAGCCACCAATGACTGGAAGCTGAATGATGAGATCCACCGTGTCTGTAAGGAGGAGGGCATTTATGTCAATGTAGCCTCCGACCGGGAAGCCTGTGATTTTTATTTCCCAGGCGTATATATGCGGGATGAAATGGTAGTTGGAGTTACAGCCAGCGGACTGGATCATAAAAAAGCAAAGCGTGTAAGGGAAGAAATCCAGAAAGCGCTGGAAAAAGTACTGGGAGAGCAGGATGAAGATGAAGAGAGATAAGATCGTGATCGGCAGCAGAGAGAGTAAGCTTGCAGTGCTGCAGAGCGAAATGGTCCGTGACTACATAAAAGAAAAAAATCCGGATCTGGAAGTGGAAATCCTCACTATGAAAACTACCGGGGATATCATTCTGGACCGTACACTGGATAAGGTTGGCGGAAAAGGGCTTTTTGTAAAGGAACTGGATAAAGCACTGATAGATGGAAGAAGTATTCTTTCTGTACACAGCCTGAAAGATATGCCTATGGAGGTTCCGGAGGAACTGCCGCTGCTGGCTTTTTCCAAAAGAGAAGATCCGAGAGACGTACTGGTTCTTCCTGATGGAGTTTCTGAACTTGATAAAAGCAAGCCCCTTGGGTGCTCCAGCTTAAGGAGAACCTTACAGCTTAAAAAACTGTATCCGGATATGGATGTCAGAAGTATCCGCGGAAATCTTCAGACAAGACTCCGGAAGCTGGATGAAGGACAGTACAGTGCATTGATCCTGGCTGCTGCCGGTCTTAAGAGACTTGGATTGGAATCCAGGATCAACCGGTATTTTACAGCAGATGAGATCATTCCGGCTGCTGGTCAGGGAATCCTTGCTGTACAGGGAAGAAAAGGGGAAGCTTATGATTTCCTGGAGGACTACTGTGATAAGGATGCCTGGGCCGCGGGAAGTGCGGAGCGTGCTTTTGTAAAGCTCCTGGATGGAGGATGCTCTTCTCCGGTGGCTGCCCATGCGGAAATTCTCGGGGATGAGATCTATCTCAGAGGGCTTTATTATAATGAAAAAGACGGTTCCTATGTAACAGGAACACTGCGTGGCAATAAGGCAGATGCGGAAAGCTTAGGCAGGGAACTGGCAGAAACTCTTCGGAAAAAAGGAGAAAACAGATGAAAACAGGAAAAGTATGGCTGGTAGGAGCGGGTCCTGGCGATATCGGCCTTTTTACATTAAAAGGCCTCAAAGTGCTAGAACAGGCAGATGTGGTCGTCTATGACAGTCTGGTAGGTCAGGGAGTTCTGTCAAGAATCCCGGAAAATGTCAAGCTGATCAATGTAGGCAAACGTGCCAGTCACCATATCATGCGTCAGGAAAATATCAATCAGGTACTTCTTGAGGAGGCACAGCGGGGTCTTCGTGTGGTGCGCCTGAAAGGCGGAGATCCATTCCTCTTTGGAAGAGGAGGAGAGGAACTGGAGCTTCTTCGGGAGAATGGGATTCCTTATGAGGTTGTTCCGGGTGTTACTTCCTCCATTGCAGTACCGGCATATAACGGGGTTCCGGTAACACACAGGGATTTCTGTTCTTCAGTCCACATCATTACAGGACATAAGAGGGCCGGAGAAGAATACGATATAGACTTCCGTGCGCTTGTTGATACAAAGGGAACTCTTGTGTTTCTGATGGGCGTGTCCGCGCTTCCGGATATCTGCGAGGGTCTGATAGGTGCAGGAATGGAAAAGGATATGCCTGCGGCGATCCTGCAGAAGGGAACTACAGCAGGTCAGAAACGGATCGTAGCAACAGTTTCTACCCTGGAAGAAGAGGTGAAACGTCAGGGAATCGAGACCCCGGCGATCATTGTGGTGGGTAAGGTGTGTACACTGGCAGAGAAGTTTGGCTGGTATGAAGAACTGCCGCTTTCAGGATGGAAAGTCCTTGTCACAAGACCGAAAGAGCTTGTTTCCAGAACTGCGGACAAGCTTCGTGAAAAAGGCGCGGAGGTTCTGGAACTTCCGGCGATCCGTACTGTCCCCATGGAAGACCAGAACCGTCTCTATAAAGCACTGGATCACCTGGAGGAATATCAGTGGCTTGTATTTACCAGCCCTACAGGTGTAAGGGTATTTTTTGAGGAACTGATCCGTCATGGAAAAGATATCCGTGCCATGGGAAATGCCCGTTTGGCCGTGATCGGGGAAGGAACAAAAAAGGCCCTGAAGGAAAGAGGTCTGCTGGCAGATTTTGTGCCTTCGGTATATGACGGGGATACTCTTGGAAAGGAACTTTCAGAGCTTCTCTCCGGTGGAGAAAAGATACTCATCCCGCGGGCAGAAAAGGGAAATGAAAAACTCACTGCATTTCTTGCACAGGCAGGTGCTGTGATCGAGGATGTTCCGACCTATCAGACTCTTTACGAAAAGAGCCAGCTCATCGATGAGAAGAAGGAATTTGAAACAGGACAGATCAGCTGTGCGGTGTTTACAAGTGCCTCCACTGTGAAGGGATTTGTGGAGGGAACAAAAGGACTGGATTATTCAAAGGTTAAGGCAGCCTGCATCGGCAGACAGACGAAGGCGGCTGCTGAGAGCTTTGGAATGAAAGCATATATGTCAGAAAAAGCCACCATTGACAGTCTTGTCAAGCTGGTGGAGGATATGAAAAGGAGCGAATGATCATGGAACTGACAAAAAGACCAAGAAGATTAAGAGGCAGCGAAAACCTTCGTAAAATGGTACGTGAGACAAGAATGGATAAATCTTCTCTTATGTATCCTATGTTCGTAATGGAAGGAGAAAATAAGGAAGAAGAAATTCCGTCCATGACTGGGCAGTACCGTTACAGCCTGGACCGTCTTCCATATAAACTGGAGCAGCTTTCCAAAGCCGGTGTAGGCAGTGTGATGTTTTTTGGTATTCCTGACCATAAGGATGAAGTGGGCAGCGGTGCCTATGATCCGGAGGGAATCGTTCAGAGAGCTCTTCACATTGCAAAAGAGAAATTTCCGGAGCTTTATTATGTAACAGATGTATGCATGTGTGAGTATACTTCCCATGGCCATTGCGGTGTTCTCTGCGGTCATGATGTGGACAATGACAAGACGCTGGAGCTTCTTGCAAAAACAGCACTTTCCCACGTGGAGGCAGGTGCAGATATGGTTGCTCCGTCTGATATGATGGATGGTCGTGTTGCAGCAATCCGTCAGTGTCTGGACAAGGCCGGACACTACACAACACCGATCATGTCCTATGCAGTAAAATATGCTTCTGCATTTTATGGCCCGTTCCGTGAGGCTGCAGATTCTGCGCCGTCCTTTGGCGACAGAAAAAGCTACCAGATGGATCCGCACAACAGCAGAGAAGGACTGAAAGAGGCACTTGCAGATGTGGAAGAGGGCGCAGATATCATCATGGTAAAACCGGCTCTTGCATACCAGGACATGATCTGGCAGGTAAAGGAGATCACAAACGTTCCGGTTGCCGCATACAGTGTCAGTGGTGAGTATGCAATGGTAAAAGCAGCAGCTGCAAACGGCTGGATCGACGAAGAAAGGATCGTGGGCGAGATGGCTACCGGGGCATTCCGTTCCGGTGCGCAGATCTATCTTACCTATTATGCGGAGCTTCTGGCAAGACTTATGGATGAAGGGAGAATCGGCTGATGACAAGATCAGAACAGTTATTTGAGCGTGCGGTAAAAAGAATCCCGGGAGGCGTAAACAGCCCGGTAAGATCTTACGGAGCGATCGGTGAGGCACCTCGTTT
This sequence comes from Blautia sp. NSJ-140, assembly GCF_022868965.1. Lineage (NCBI taxonomy): Bacteria > Bacillati > Bacillota > Clostridia > Lachnospirales > Lachnospiraceae > Blautia > Blautia sp. NSJ-140. The sequence goes on from NZ_JALIFS010000003.1 coordinate 48,214, forward strand.
TATTGAAAAAGCAGATAAATGCTACATCTATGATGTAGATGGAAACCGCTATGTGGATTACATTGATTCCTGGGGCCCGATGATCCTGGGACATAACTTCCCGGAGATCCGCGAGAGTGTGATCAAGGCCTGCGAAAATGGTCTGAGCTTTGGCTGTGCTACAGGAATCGAAGTAGAGATCGCTGAATTTATCTGTGAACATATTCCACATGTAGATATGATCCGTATGGTAAACTCAGGAACAGAGGCTGTTATGAGTGCCATCCGTGCAGCAAGAGGTTTTACCGGAAAAGACAAGATCATCAAATTTGCAGGCTGCTATCACGGACACAGTGACTGCCTTCTGGTAAGTGCCGGTTCCGGTGTCATGGCAAGTGGTATTCCGGACAGCGCCGGTGTTCCGAAGGGCTGTACACAGGATACTATGACGGCTACCTACAATGATGCCGCCAGTGTGGAAGCACTTCTCAAACAGGAAGAGGGAAATGTGGCAGCAGTGATCGTGGAAGCAGTAGGAGCAAACATGGGTGTGGTTCCTCCGAAACCAGGTTTCTTAAAGCGGCTTCGTGAGCTCTGCGATGAGCACAATTGTCTGCTGATCTTTGATGAAGTGATCACAGGCTTCCGACTTGCCTTTGGCGGAGCAGCAGAGTATTTTGGTATCCGTCCGGATCTTGTCACCTACGGGAAAATAATCGGCGCAGGAATGCCGGTAGGCGCTTATGGCGGACGTAAGGAGATCATGGATCTGATCTCACCGTGTGGTCCTGTATACCAGGCAGGTACCTTAAGCGGAAACCCGGTTGCCATGGCTGCAGGTTTCACACAGCTGAAATATCTCTATGAGCATCAGGAAATCTACAAAGATCTGGCTGCCAAAGGTGAGAAGCTTTACGGCGGCTTGAAGAAGATCGTGGAGGAAAAAGGTCTTCCATATCAGGTAAACTATGATTCTTCTCTGGCAAGTATTTTCTTTACAGACCAGGAGGTAAAAGACTATGTTTCTGCAAAAACATCCAACCTGGAGCTTTTTGCAAAATATTTCAAGGGAATGCTGAAACGAGGCATTCATCTTGCACCTTCCCAGTTTGAGGCGATGTTCCTTTCCACAGCGCATACAGATGAAGTAATTGATGAAACTCTGGAAGCAATGAGAGGCGCTTTGGGAGATCTGTAAAGAGGCGTAATGGATGCGCAGGAGCCGATCCATTTGCGTGGATCATGTGTGAACGCCATAGTGAACGGCAGCTTTGCGTAAAAAATTGCACAAAAGATAACAGGATGGTAACTTGTTCTTGCAGAAGCTTTGTGATAAAATAAACACAAAAATACGTAACCAATGTAAAAAGCAGGAGGCCAGAACTTATGGGAAAAAAGAAGTACGTGGCTTACGTGGGAACATATACCCATGGAACCAGTAAGGGAATTCAGGTATACGATGTAGATGTAGAAAAAGGAACACTCACAGAACGAAGCGAAGTGGAAGTCAGCAATGCTTCTCATCTGGCGGTATCAAAAAACGGTAAATATCTGTATTCCATTGAGGATGAAGGTGTAGCTGTATTTGAAAGAGACAAGAACGGTGATCTTACCCGCCTCAACAGTGTGGATATCAACGGAATGCGAGGCTGCTATCTTGCAACAGATGTGGACGGAAGATATCTTTATGTGGCAGGGTACCATGATGGTAAGGTAACGGTTGTACATACACATAAAGACGGCCGTCTGGGAAGTGTTATGGACGGCGTTTTCCACAAGGGACTTGGAAGCGTGGCAGAGCGTAACTTCCGTCCGCATGTTAATTGTGTACGTCCGACACCGGATAATAAGTATCTCTGTGCGGTAGATAATGGTATCGATCAGGTTAAGATCTATCGTATCAATAAGAAGAAAGACAAACTGGAGCTGGTTGACATTCTTCGCTGCCCGAGAGAGAGCGGCCCTCGTATCATCCGTTTCAGTGATGACGGAAGATTTGCATATCTTCTTTTTGAGCTCAGCAATGAGGTGAAGGTATACAGCTATGACGGAAGCGGTAAGAATCCGGAGTTCCAGCTGCTTCAGAGCATTACCACTCTTGGAAAAGAGGATTCCAATGATGCGCTTCATAACGCAGCTTCCGGTATGTCTCTTTCTGCGGACGGTAAATATCTTTTCTGTACAACAGCAGGGGAAAATACTGTGACTATGTATGCAGTAGACCAGGAAACAGGCCTTCTGACCAAGAAATTTACACTTCCGATCAGTGGTGATTACCCGAAGGATCTTATGATCTTCCCGGATAACAAGCATATTGCTGTTGCCAATCATGCCAGCAACAGTATTACCGTTTTCACTGTGGATTATGAAAAGAATATCATCATGATGAACGAAAAACCGAGAAAGATCGAGACACCGAACAGTATCCATATCTGGCCGGTACCGGATACATGCGAGCAGTTGGATTAAGATCGGGATTAATCAAAGTAAGCTTTATACAGGCGGACAAAAACAGACTCAGGGACGAGTAGGAACTTTCCCTGAGTCTGTCTTTTTTTGCACATTTATAATTTCTATCCGACAGGTCAAAATACGAAATTACCGCTGATAAAATTCGTGGATACGATCCATCCGTGCACTCATATTGTTAAAAAGCGCATCTGTAATGGTAAGTGCTGCCATAGCTTCCACAACGACTACTGCACGTGGTACGATCACCGGATCATGCCGGCCTTTGATCTCAAGCTCCAGATTTTCTCCGGTGTTGGTCACAGTAGACTGAGACTGACTGATGGAAGGCGTCGGTTTGATATGTGCACGGAGAATGATATCACTGCCGTCACTCATACCGCCCATAATACCACCTGCGTGGTTGGAGGTTTTGGAAATAATACCGTCTTTCTGTACAAAACCGTCGTTGTCTTCGGAACCGGTAAGACGTGTCACATTGATGCCGTCACCGATCTCAACAGCTTTTACAGCACCAATGGACATGATCGCATGAGCGAGGGTAGCATCCAGCTTGTCAAAAACCGTATCGCCCAGACCGGCAGGAACGTTTTTGATGCGGCATTCGATCACGCCGCCGGCACTGTCCTGACTGTTCAGGCACTGTTCGAGATAGGCAGATGCCTTTGCGGCTGCGTCGGCATCTGGCATGCAGAGTGCATTATTTCGGATCTCTTCTTCTGAGAAGGACCGGATCTCTACAGGACCGATGGATCTTGCGTAGGTAGTAAATGTAATGCCAAGTTCGTTTAACAGCTTGATGGCAATGGCACCGGCTGCCACACGTCCGGCGGTTTCTCTTCCGGAGGAGCGTCCACCTCCACGGTAATCACGGAATCCATATTTCTGTTCAAAGGTAAAGTCTGCGTGACCGGGACGATAGGAGTATGCGATATTTCCGTAATCTCTGGAACGCTGATCTGTATTGCGGATCAGAAGAGAAATTGGAGTACCGGTAGTCTTTCCTTCAAAAACTCCGGAAAGGATCTCCACCAGATCGCCTTCCTTACGGGCAGTTGTATAACGGCTCTGACCGGGCTTTCTCCGGTCAAGAAAAACCTGGATATCTTCTTCACAGAGAGAAAGACCTGCGGGACAGCCGTCGAGAACGGCACCGATGGCCTTGCCGTGAGATTCTCCCCAGGTGGTAACCACGAATTTTTTTCCGAATGATGACTGACTCATTTGTATAACTTCCTTTCGTTGGAATTCTGGAATCATTATATAGGAAGCCGGAAAAAATGTAAAGAACGTGGAATGCAGAATGAATTTTTATGTAAAGATCATGTGAAATTAATTAAAAGCCTTTTTAAAAAGAAAATGTATGAATTGACAAAGCTATTTTGACTATTTATAATAAAAAAGAATTTTGCTCTGGCAAAAGAAAAGCAAGAGAAGGGAAGTGGGAATCGTGGTAAGGATTTACAAGACAATAGACGGAGCCATCCACCAGATACAGGAACCGGAGGAAGGCTGCTGGATTGCGCTGACGAATCCGACGGCAACAGAGATTTTTGAATTTTCCGAGAAGTTTGATATAGAGGTTGACGATTTACGATCCCCTTTGGATGAGGAAGAACGGTCACGTATCGAAGTTGAGGATAATTATACACTGATCCTGGTTGACGTTCCTATGATCGAGGAACGTAATGACAAGGACTGGTATGGGACAATACCGCTTGGCATCATTGTGACGGGATCTATGATCTTTACCATCTGCCTGGAGGACACACCGGTTCTTACCAGATTTATGGAGGGAAGAGTCCGGAGCTTTTTTACCTATATGAAGACCCGTTTTATCTTTCAGATCCTTTACAGAAATGCGAGTATGTACCTGCGTTATCTGCGTATCATTGACAAAAAAAGTGAGCAGGTGGAAGAAAAACTGCATCTTTCCACAAGAAATGAGGAGCTGATCGAGCTTCTGGAGCTGCAGAAATCCCTGACTTATTTTATTACGTCACTCCGGTCTAACGAGGTTGTGCTGGAGAAGCTTCTGAAGATAGACAGCATCAAAAAATATCCGGAGGACACCGATCTTCTGGAGGATGTCATCACTGAGAATAAGCAGGCGATCGAAATGGCCAATGTGTACAGCGGTATCCTGAACGGAACTATGGATGCTTTTGCATCGATCATCTCCAACAATATGAATATCGTTATGAAAGTACTGGCGATCATTACCATTGTCATGAGTATTCCGACCATTGTGTTCAGTGCTTACGGAATGAATGTGGCTGGTTCCGGTATGCCTTTATCAAGGAGTCCATTGGGATTTCTGATCATTATCCTGATTTCTGTGGCGATTAGTGTTGTGGCAGCGATCATTCTTTCCAAGAAGCGATTTTTCTGATTTTCAAAAGTTTTCTGAAAGGAGATTTTAATGAAATTTATTGATAAGCTGGAACGTAAATTTGGAAGATTTGGGATTCCGAATCTGACTGTTTACATCATCGGATGCTATGTGCTGGGATATTTTCTGGCCATGTTTGCTCCGGGAGTTTTGAATATGCTGAGTCTTGATATGTCCATGGTCATGAAGGGACAGATCTGGAGACTGGTGACATGGGTGATCTATCCGCCATCCAGTGTGGGAGGAACCGGAAATCTTGTGATGTTCCTTCTCGCAATCTTTTTCTTCTATTATCCGATCGGTACTTCACTGGAACGTACCTGGGGAACTTTCCGGTACACATTGTATATTTTTTCAGGTGTTTTGTTTACTGTGATCGCAGCAGTGCTTTTACATGTATTTACAGGTGGTTATGTGGTGATGAACGGGATCGCCTACTCTCTTGGCGGAAATATTTTTACCACATATTATATCAGTCTTTCCATTTTCCTTGCCTATGCAGTCACATATCCGGATCTTCAGCTGCTTCTTATGTTTGTGATCCCGATCAGGATGAAATGGATGGCCTTTGTATACGGACTGTTTATTGCGTGGGATATCGTATCTTATCTTCGAGTCGGGCTTTGGGTAGGCGTGGTGCCGATCGTAGCATCACTTTTAAACTTTGTGATCTTTTATTTCAGTACCCGAGATATGAATCGTTACAATCCGAAGGAAATTCACAGGAGGCAGCAGTTTAAGAAGGCGATGGCTCCTTCCAGAACGGGCTCTGGTCCGGATGGGATCGCCAAGCATAAATGTGCGATCTGCGGACGTACTGAAAAGGATGATCCAAACCTGGAGTTCCGTTTCTGCTCAAAGTGCAACGGAAATTATGAATATTGTCAGGATCATTTATTTACACATAAACACGTACAGTAAAACGCACAAACGAAGGAGAGCATTATTATGAAAAAAACTAAGATTATCTGTACACTTGGACCTGCCAGCAATAACAGGGAAACTCTGAAGGCTCTTATGGAGAATGGAATGGATATTGCCAGATTCAACTTTTCTCACGGAGACCACGAGGAACAGAAGGGCCGTGTGGATATGATCAAAGAGCTTCGTGAGGAACTTGATATGCCTATTGCCATGCTTCTTGACACAAAGGGACCGGAGATCCGTACCAGACTTTTAAAGGACGGACAGAAGGTTAAGCTGGAAGCAGGAAAACAGTTTGTACTTGGAATTGGCGATTTTGAAGGCGACAGCACAAAGGTCGCTATCACATATGAGACACTTTACAAGGATGTAAAACCGGGAAACAGGATTCTCATTGATGATGGTCTGATTGAGCTTGAGGTTAAGACAATCAGGGGAACTGATATTGTCTGTGATATCTTAAACGGTGGTGAGCTGGGAGAGAAGAAGGGTGTGAATGTTCCCTATGTAAAAGTAAATCTTCCGGGAATCACAGAGCAGGATAAAAAGGATATCATCTTTGGTATCGAACAGAAATTTGATTTCATCGCGGCATCTTTTGTCCGTTCCGCAGAGGTGATCCGTGAGATCCGTAAGCTTCTGAATGATAATGGCGGAAAAGATATCGGTATTATCGCGAAGATCGAGAATGCAGAGGGTGTTGAGAATATTGATTCCATCATTGAAGCATCTGATGGTATCATGGTTGCCAGAGGAGATCTCGGTGTGGAAATTCCTGCAAGCCAGGTACCTCACATCCAGAAGGAGATCATCCGTAAGTGTAACGAACATTATACACCGGTTATTACGGCAACACAGATGCTTGATTCCATGATCCGTAATCCGCGTCCTACACGTGCAGAGGTAGCTGATGTTGCCAATGCGATCTACGACGGAACCGATGCGATCATGCTCTCCGGAGAGACAGCAGCCGGCAAATATCCGATTGATGCTCTTAAGATGATGGCAGATATCGCAGAGATGACAGAGCCGCATCTGGATTATAAAGTGTTTATTGAACATCGTTCCATGGACGGAAGAGAGAAGATCTCCAGTGCAGTGGCACTTGCAACGGTGCGTACTGCAAAGAACCTGAAGGCGAACGCTATCGTAACACCGACAATGAGTGGAAATACAGCCAGACTGATCTCCAATTTCCGCCCGAAGGTTCCGATCTATGCGATCACACCGAACTCAACTATCCAGCATAAACTTCAGCTGATCTGGGGTGTAACACCTCTGAAAGGATATCAGAGAGATACCACGGACCATATCATGTCTCAGGCTATGAATGTTGTCCGTAGCCGTCATCTGATACATAAAGGAGACCTTGTTGTATTTACAGCAGGAGACCCTGCGACCAACATGACAAACGGTCGTGGTGCAGTGACAAATATGATGCACGTGATCGAGGCAGAATAAGACTGAGGTTTCTTCGGGAATAGCAGTCGAAAAAACAGGAGATGCAGTTATTATGAAAAAAGAACCATTTGTGACACTTGAGAAACTCAACGAGATTACTGAAAAGTTTCCGACACCCTTCCATCTCTATGATGAGAAAGGAATCCGTGAGAATGCAAAAGCCCTGAAAGAGGCTTTTGCATGGAACAAAGGATTCAAGGAATTTTTTGCGGTAAAGGCAACACCGAATCCATATCTGATCAATATTCTGCAGGAGTATGGCTGTGGCTGCGACTGCTCCTCAGAAACAGAACTTATGATGGCCAAGGCAGTAGGCTGCAAAAAGGGCGATATCATGTTTTCTTCCAATGACACACCGGAGAAAGAGTTCAGATATGCAGATGAGATCGGTGGAATCATCAACCTTGATGACATCACACATATTGAGAGCGTAGAGAAAGCTCTCGGAAAAATCCCGGAAGTGATCAGCTGCCGTTACAATCCAGGTGGAGTATTCAAGATCAGTAACGGTATCATGGATAATCCCGGAGATGCAAAATACGGAATGACTACCGAGCAGATCTTTGACGCATTCCGTATCCTAAAATCCAAAGGTGCCAAAGAGTTCGGAATCCATGCATTCCTTGCAAGCAACACAGTGACAAATGATTATTATCCAATGCTTGCAAAGGTTATGTTTGAGCTTGCCGTGAAGCTTCAGAAGGAGACAGGTGCACACATTAAATTCATCAACCTTTCCGGTGGTATCGGAATTCCTTATAAACCGGATCAGGAGCCAAACGATATCCGTGTGATCGGTGAGGGTGTCCGAAAGGTTTATGAAGAAGTCCTTGTTCCGGAAGGAATGGGTGATGTTGCGATCTATACAGAGCTTGGCCGTTTCATGATGGGACCGTATGGCTGCCTTGTCACAAAAGCGATCCATGAGAAACATACACATAAAGAATATATCGGCGTAGATGCCTGCGCAGTAAATCTGATGCGTCCGGCTATGTATGGTGCTTATCATCACATTACGGTTATGGGTAAGGAGAACGAACCGTGTGATCATAAATATGATGTGACAGGTTCCCTCTGTGAGAATAATGATAAATTTGCCATTGACCGTATGCTTCCGAAAATCGATAAGGGAGATCTTCTTGTGATCCATGATACAGGTGCTCATGGTTTTGCAATGGGCTACAACTACAATGGTAAACTGAAATCTGCAGAGATCCTTCTTCATGAGGACGGCAGCTTTGAGATGATCCGTCGTGCCGAGACACCGAGAGATTATTTTGCAACATTTGACTGCTTCCCTGTTTTTGAGAAACTTCTTCAGGATGAAGACGAATTGAAATAAAATAGCAGAAATATATAAAAACAGCCTTCTGTGCATCCTGGTAATGATGCTGGAAGGCTGTTTCATGTTTAAGCGTCTGATAAGAGGTATAAGACCGCGAGCAAGGCGGAAGGGGGTCAATGCAGGGTTACTGCTTCCGGCTTCCGGAGATTTCTGCCAGGGCCTTTCTAAACTCAAAGAAAAACAGGATGGCGGTAAATGTAACTGCCAGGATATCTGCAACCGGCTCGGCCATATAAACTGCATTTGTCCGGTCAGAACGGAAAATATGGGGCAGAATATAGATCAGCGGGATGACCAGAACAAATTTTCGGACAATAGCCACAATGATGGAATCTTTGGCTCTGCCAAGGGAGATAAAGGTCATCTGGCAGGCAATCTGGATACCAAAGATAAACACAACTGCCATATAGATCCGGAGAGCTGTCTTTGTGAAAGCAAGTAATGTACTGTCCGAAGTAAACATTCCGGCAAAGAGCTGCGGGAAGATCATAATGATCAGCCACAGGATCACGGAATAAGAAACACTTGTTTTTACAAGAAGCTTAAATGTAGAACGTACACGTTTTTCGTTACGTGCACCATAGTTGTAGCTGATGATAGGCTGTGCACCCTGACCAAGCCCCTGAAGAGGAAGCATGGCAAACTGCATGACGCTGGTAAGGATGGTCATGGCTCCTACGGCAACATCCCCGCCGTATTTTAAGAGGGAGGAGTTGTAGCAGACAGAGATAACGCTTTCACTGAGCTGCATGACAAAGAGAGAAGAGCCAAGAGCCATACAGGGCAGAATGATATCGGCTTTCAGTTTCATGGTGCTTTTCCGAAGCTTCAGGAAGGTCTTTTTTCCAAAGAGGAATGAGAGGACCCAGATGCAGGAAAATGCCTGGGAGATCACCGTTGCCAGAGCAGCGCCCCGGACACCCATGTGGAATCCGAAAATAAAAACCGGATCCAGAATAATGTTGGAGATCGCACCGATCAGTACAGAGAGCATTCCGGTTTTTGCGAATCCCTGGGCTGTGATGAAATTATTCATGCCAAGAGTCAGCTGTACAAAGATAGTTCCTACTGAATAGATATTCATGTAACCCACCGCATAGTCGATGGTGTTTGCACTGGCGCCGAATGCAAGGAGAAGGATGCGGTTTCCGAGAAACAGGATAACAGTCAGGATCAGGGAGATGATGATCTGCATGGTGAAGCAGTTTCCGAGAGTCTGTTCGGCTTTTGACGTGTCATTTTTACCCATAAAGATGCTGGCTCTGGGAGCGCCTCCGTTTCCGACAAGAGCAGCAAAGGCGGATACGACCATGATAAGCGGCATACAGACACCTACACCGGTAAGGGCAAGAGCACCCTCTCCGGGAATATGACCAATATAGATACGGTCGACGATATTGTAGAGCATATTGATGAGCTGTGCGGCAACTGTAGGAAGTGCAAGCCGCAGAAGCAGCTTTCCGACAGGCTCGGTTCCTAAAAAGCTTTTGTCTTTTTCCATTTTTTTATTCCTTTCGTGATTTTTTTGTATTATATAATAAAGACCTGACAGATTTCTCCGTCAGGTCTTTTATGCGAATGCCGCTGGCCGGACTCGAACCGGCACGGATTGCTCCGCTTGATTTTGAGTCAAGTGCGTCTGCCAATTCCGCCACAGCGGCATAACCATTTATTATAATAGCACAGTATCAGGTGGTTTGCAAGGAATTTTTCAGAATAAAGGTATTATTTGGAAATATTTTTAATTCTAAAATGTTTATGAAATCGGATGAGGCATCCTTGAAATTGACTGAAAAAAGTGGTACAGTGTACTACAAGGCTGTACCACCTGATATAGCACTGTGGATATAGCAATATACTATAAGATAACGGAGGAGACTGCATGAATCTGAATTCCAAAAAACCAGAGAAGCGGCCGCTGTATGTATATTATATCATTGCGGTCGTCATTATTGTTCTGCTGAATGTTTTTGCTCTTCCTGCTCTTTCTGAGAGAAGTGTAAAAGAAACCGATTACACCACCTTTCTGAAAGCCGTAGACAGAGGAAAAGTATATGAGGCAACCCTTAATTCCGATTACATTTATTATACTATGAAAGTGGATGGAAATGATGTCTATTGCAAGACGGTATCTGTGGATGATCAGGATCTTGTATCACATCTTTACGATGCAGGAGTAAGTATAGAGGGAACTGCACCCCAGAGGCAGTCATTGCTTTTGTCTTTGATCCTGGGATATGTACTTCCGATCGCGATCTTTGTTCTTCTGGGACGCTGGCTCAGCAAGAAGATGATGAGCTCCATGGGCAGCGGAGGACCGGGAGGAATGATGTCCTTTGGCAAAAGCAATGCCAAGGTTTATGTGAAATCCTCTACGGGAATCAAATTTTCAGATGTTGCCGGTGAGGATGAAGCCAAGGAGCTTTTGACGGAAATTGTAGATTTCCTTCATAATCCGGAGAAATACAGAGAGATCGGTGCTTCCATGCCGAAGGGTGCCCTTCTTGTAGGCCCTCCAGGAACCGGTAAAACCCTTCTTGCCAAGGCAGTTGCCGGTGAGGCGGAGGTTCCGTTTTTCTCAATTTCCGGTTCGGAATTTGTGGAGATGTTTGTTGGTATGGGTGCTGCCAAGGTACGTGATCTTTTTAAACAGGCCAATGAGAAAGCACCATGTATCGTATTTATTGATGAGATCGATACCATCGGCAAGAAACGTGACGGCTCCGGAATGGGCGGCGGAAACGATGAGCGTGAACAGACACTGAACCAGCTTCTGACAGAGATGGACGGTTTTGACGGTTCCAAGGGTGTTGTGATCCTGGCAGCTACCAACCGACCGGATTCCCTTGACCCTGCACTTCTTCGTCCTGGACGTTTTGACAGAAGGATCCCGGTTGAGCTTCCGGATCTTCAGGGGCGTGAGGAAATCCTGAAGGTTCATGCCAAGAAGATCAAAATTGCGGACACAGTCCGGTTTGATGAAATTGCCAAGGCGGCAGTCGGGGCCTCCGGTGCGGAGCTTGCCAATATTGTCAACGAGGCAGCTCTCCGTGCAGTCCGCGATGGACGGAAATTTGCCACACAGGCGGATTTTGAAGAAAGTATTGAAGTTGTTATTGCCGGATATCAGAAAAAGAACCGTGTACTTTCCAATAAGGAAAAACTGATCGTTTCCTATCATGAGGTTGGTCATGCACTGGTTGCTGCCAAGCAGACAGATTCTGCACCGGTCCATAAGATCACGATCATTCCACGTACCTCCGGTGCACTGGGATATACCATGCAGGTGGATGAACAGGAACATTTCCTGATGAGTAAGGAAGAACTGGAGAATAAGATCGCTACATTTACAGGCGGCCGTGCAGCGGAAGAGCTGATCTTCCATTCTATTACTACCGGTGCCTCCAATGATATTGAGCAGGCGACCAAGATTGCCAGAGCGATGATCAGCAGGTATGGTATGAGTGATGATTTTGACATGGTTGCCATGGAAAATGTGAGCAATCAGTATCTTGGCGGAGACGCAAGTCTCACCTGTTCCTTTGAGACGCAGACGCTTCTGGATAAGAAGGTTGTGGAGCTTGTAAGACGGGAGCATGAAAAGGCTACGAAGATCCTGACGGATAATATCGGAAAGCTTCATGAGATTGCCAAGTATCTGTATGAGCATGAGACGATTACCGGTGAGGAGTTTATGAAGATACTGAATGAAGCACCGGTGGAGATTGAGGATACACAGGAAAATTAATCAGGATAGCAAGAAAAAAGCGGGGTCCGAGAGACTCCGCTTTTGTTGTAAAAATATAAATTGTTTAGATTATTTACCAGATTTCCGGGTGTACCTTGGAGCAGGTGAGAGCAAGGCTTCCGGGGCCGATGTGGCAGGAAACGCTCAGGGAGAGAGGGAAGATGTTGACTTCACCGATGTTTGGGAAGGTGGTGAGGACTTCTTTTCGGAATTCTTCGGCCGCTTCCAGGTTGTGGGAGTGGATGACATCCAGGTTGATCTTTTCTCCGAAGCGGTCTGCAATGTCATCTTTGATGGCTTTAGTCATAGTGTTTTTTGCCTGAGTCATGGTGCGGGCCTTGGAGAAGGCGTCCAGCTTTTCGCCCTGAATCTGCAGAACCGGCTTCAGACGGAGCATGGTTCCGATGGCTGCTGCAGCAGGAGTGATGCGGCCGCCCTGTTTCAGGTACTTCAGAGTAGCTACAGTGATATAGATGCTGGAGTCGAAGCGGGTTTCTTCCAGCCAGGTTCCGATCTCATCGGCAGAGAGACCGTTTTTAGCCTGCTGGACAGCCTCGATGGCAGAGTAACGTAAGGTTCCGGAGATCCTCTGGTTATTTACGACACGTACACGGCCATCATAGTCTTCTGCAAGCATACGGGCAGTCTGCATGGAGCTGGAGAGACCGCTGGACATGGGGATATGTACGATCTCGTCGTAGTCTTTGAGCAGCTTGTCCCAGAGGGTAGTGACGGATTCCGGTGTGGGCTGGGATGTGGAAACTCTGCAGCCTGGATTTTGTTCAAGATGCTGAAAGAATTCTGATTGGTTCATGTCAATGTCTTCCAGATATTCCTTATCATCTATAAAAAACGGCATTGGAAGCATGTAGATGCCAAGATCTTTTACCTGAGCGGGAGACATGCCGCAGTTACTGTCTGTAACGATTGCTATAGATTTCATAATGGTGATCCTCCTTGCCTGGATTTTCATATTTGGTCAGTTTTTCTGTTTCCTGACCGTGACATCTCAAGTATACCACAGGAAACCGCCCTTGTCATTCAACGTTTAATTCGCTATAATGGTAACATTCTGGGAAGTGTTTCTCCGGCCCGGGCGAATTGTCGGGCTGAATTTCAGAAGAAGCTTTTGGGTAAGAGAGAATCTGCTGCTTTGAAAGAGAGGGAAAATATGAATTGTCGTATTGCAGAGGGAATGGTTAATAGATATATCGATCATACGTTGCCGTTGAATGATCTGGAGGATTTTCTGAAGCATATTGAGAAGTGTTCCTCCTGCTACGATGAGCTTGCCACATATTTCATTGTACATAAGGCCATGCAGCAGCTGGATGAGAAACAGGAAGATTCTGTTCTGGATTTTAAGGAGCTTCTGGAAGAGGATATCCGAAAATCCAAAAGGTATATCCGAAAAAAGAAATTTCACAGAGCGATCGCTGCAGTGGCAGTCTGCGTTCTGATCGCAGCACTGGTGGTCTTTCTTGTTTTTGTGATCCTGGAACTGAAGGAGGGAATTTGATTTTGAGTGAAAAAATATTACTGATCGATGGTCACAGCATCCTGAACCGTGCGTTTTATGGTCTGCCGGATCTTACCAATGCAGAAGGACGTCATACAGGTGCGGTATATGGATTTCTGAATATTATGTTCAGGATCATGGAGGAAGAGAAGCCGGAGTATCTTACCGTTGCGTTTGATCTGAGTGCACCTACGTTCCGGCATAAGAGATATGAAGCCTACAAAGGCACCCGAAAACCTATGCCGGAGGAGCTTCGGGAACAGGTTCCGCTGATCAAGGAGATGCTTTCTGCCATGGGAATCAACATCATGTCCCTGGAAGGCTATGAAGCAGATGATCTTCTTGGTACGGTCGCCAGAAGAAGTGAAGCAAAGGGCATGGATGTTACCGTTCTTTCCGGAGACCGGGATCTTCTTCAGCTTGCCACAGATAAGGTGCTAATCCGGCTTCCGAAGACTGTCCGGGGAAAGACAACCATTGAAAACTACCATACAGCGGAAGTTCTTGAGAAATATCAGGTAACGCCGCCGCAGATTATAGAACTGAAAGCACTGATGGGCGACAGCTCCGATAATATTCCGGGAATCCCGGGCGTTGGAGAGAAAACCGCGACCAAGATGATCGTGCAGTTCGGTTCCATTGAGAATGCTCATGAGCATCTGGAAGAGGTAAAGCCTAATAAGGCGAAAGAATCTCTCCGCGAGCATTATGATCTGGCGCAGCTTTCCAAAGAACTTGCAACCATCAACACAGACAGTCCGCTGGAATTTTCCTACGAAAAAGCGAAAGTGGAAAATCCCTATACTCCAGAGGCATATGAATTGTGTAAACGCCTGGAATTTAAGAACATGCTGAACCGTTTTGATCCGGCTACGACAGCAGATTCCTCCATGGAACTGGAATTTTTTACCTGCAATGATCTTTCCGGTGTGGAGGCACTGTTTGAAAAAGCAGCGCAGAAAGATCAGGTGGGTATTTCTGTTCTTGCAGATCCGGATCAGGTGTATACTGTGGGATTGGTCCTGGATGAAAAAGAAATCTATCAGATTCCGGTGGGAGGACTTCTCACAGGGGATTACCTTTGCGGAAAACTGAAAACTCTGGCGGACAGTACGGTACTCTGTGCTATGGATATTAAATCAGTTCTCAAACATGTTTCCCTTGACGATTCGAAGAAGGTTTTTGATGCAGGGGTTGCTGCATATCTTCTGAATCCGCTGAAATCTTCTTATTCCCATGATGACATCGCCAGAGAATATCTGGATGGTATGATGCTCCCCTCAAAGGAAGACCTTCTTGGAAAGACTTCTCTGAAAAAGGCCTGGGAAGAGGAGTTGGAATGTCTTGGAAATTATGCCTGCTATCAGGCGTTTGTGCCCTGCATGGCCCGAAAAGTTCTTCTTGAAAAACTGGATGAAACAGGCATGCGTAAGGTTTATGATGAGATCGAGCTTCCTCTTGTCTTTACCCTGGATTCTATGGAAAAATGGGGGATTTCCGTTAAGGGTGAAGAGCTTAAGAGCTATGGCGAAAAACTTAAAGTCCGTATCCAGGAGCTGGAAAAAACCATCTGGCAGGAAGCCGGGGAGGAGTTTAATATCAATTCCCCGAAACAGCTGGGTGTGATCCTTTTTGAAAAGCTGGGACTTCCAGGTGGAAAGAAGACCAAGACAGGCTATTCCACAGCTGCGGATATCCTGGATAAGCTGGCGCCGGATCATGCCATCGTAAAAGATATCCTGGAGTACCGCCAGCTGACCAAGCTGAAATCCACTTATGCAGATGGTCTCGGAAATGTGATCGGAGAAGATGGAAGGATCCACTCTACTTTTAATCAGACGATCACAGCAACCGGTCGTATCAGCAGTACAGATCCGAATCTCCAGAACATACCGGTCCGTATGGAACTGGGCAGGCTGATCCGTAAGGTTTTTGTGCCGGAAGAGGGCTTTGTATTTCTGGATGCAGATTATTCCCAGATCGAGCTTCGTGTGCTGGCACATATGTCCGGCGATGAAAAACTGATCCAGGCTTATCGTGAGGCGGAGGATATCCACCGGCTCACCGCATCCCAGGTGTTTCATGTGCCGCTGGATGAGGTGACATCCCTTCAGCGAAGAAATGCCAAGGCGGTAAATTTCGGAATCGTTTATGGGATCAGTTCCTTTGGACTGAGCCAGGATCTGAGTATTACCAGAAAAGAGGCAGCTGCCTATATTGAGAAATATTTTGAGACCTATCCGAAGATCAAGGGTTTTCTGGACGGTCTGGTAAAGGATGGCAAGGAACACGGTTATGTGACAACTATGTTCGGCAGACGAAGGCCCGTGCCGGAGCTGAAATCCAGTAATTTCATGCAGCGCTCCTTCGGAGAACGTGTAGCCATGAACTCTCCGATCCAGGGTACTGCAGCAGATATCATCAAAATAGCCATGAACCATGTTTACGAACGAATGAAAAAAGAGGGACTGCGTTCAAGGCTGGTGCTGCAGGTTCACGATGAGCTTCTGATTGAGACAAAGAAAGAAGAGATCGAGGAAGTTTCCCGTATTCTGGAAGAAGAGATGAAGGGAGCTGCAGATCTTGCAGTGGAACTTGACGTAGATATGCACCAGGGTGACAGCTGGTATGAGGCGAAATAAATGAGAGTGATCGGAGTAACCGGCGGAGTAGGGGCCGGAAAAAGTACAGTACTTGGAATCCTGGAAGAAGATTTCCAGGCATATGTGATCCAGGCAGACCAGCTTGGTCACATTCTGATGGAACCGGGGGAAGAGTGTTACGATGCGGTGATCGCATTGTTTGGAAAAGAAATCATAAAAAAAGATAAAACTATTGACCGGAAACGGATTTCTGATGTAGTATTCACAGATAAGGATATGCTTTTGAAATTAAACGGGATCATTCATCCGGCTGTAAAGCAGAGAATCCTGGATCTTCTTGGAGAACAGAAGGATGCCGGAAGAGGAATCTGTGTTGTGGAAGCTGCTCTTTTTCTGGAAGAGAATTATCAGGAATTCTGTGATGAAGTCTGGTATGTGTATACAGAGGAGGAAATCCGGATCCGTCGTCTGATGGAAAGCCGCGGCTATTCCAGAGAGAAATCTCTTGGCATTATCCGAAACCAGGTATCTGACCAGGTTTTCAGAGAACATACGGATTATGTGATCGGGAATAATGGAGATCTGAAGGAAACCCGGAGACAGATCAGAGAAGGGATAGAGAGAAATGAGACTTTGTAGTATTGCCAGCGGAAGCAGCGGCAACTGTATTTATGTGGGCTCTGAGGAGGCGCATGTTCTGGTAGATGTGGGGATCAGCGGGAAGAGTATCGAAAAAGGCCTGAATTCCCTGGATCTTACCGGGAAAGATGTGGATGGCATCCTGATCACACATGAACATTCTGACCATATCAAGGGACTGGGAGTGATCTCCAGAAAATACGGAATTCCCATCTATACCACAGGTGGAACGGCAGATGCGATGCTTCGTATGAAATCCCTTGGGAAAATGCCGGAGGGCTTGATCCACGAGATCCGGGAGGATGAGCCTTTTGAGATCAAGGACCTGACGGTAAATCCTTTTACCATTCCCCATGATGCCGCACAGCCGGTGGGCTACCGCCTGGAATGTGGAGAGCATTCTGTGGGCATTGCCACAGACCTTGGAAAATATAATGATTACATTGTAAAAAATCTGGAGAATCTGGATGCGGTGCTTTTGGAAGCGAATCATGACATCCGTATGCTTCAGGTTGGAAAATACCCTTATTATCTCAAACAGAGGATTCTGGGAGACCGTGGGCATCTCTCCAATGAGAATGCAGGACGTCTGCTTTGTCGGATCCTTCATGATAATTTGAAGGCGGTTTTTCTAGGCCATTTAAGCAGAGAAAACAATTATGAAGAACTTGCCTACGAGACTGTGTGCTCGGAGGTGACACTTGGTGACAACCCGTACCGTTCCAGGGATTTTAAGATCCAGGTAGCGAAGAGGGATCACATATCAGAAATAATCACAGTGTAGAAAGGAAAAAACGATGAAGAAGACAATTATCACAGTAGTAGGAAACGACACAGTAGGAATTATTGCAAAGGTTTGTACATATCTTGCAGAGAATCAGGTTAATATTCTGGATATTTCTCAGACCATCGTTCAGGGTTACTTCAACATGATGATGATCGCAGACACAGCAAAATGTGAAAAGGATGGCGGTGAACTTGCAAGAGAACTTGAGAATCTGGGCAAGGAAATCGGTGTTGTGATCCACTGCCAGCATGAAGATATTTTTAACATGATGCATCGAGTATGATCAGGCACCGAATGCGGATTGCGAATGCATATGATATCTACTTTACATCAATCATCAGGGAGAAAATAAAATGATCAATATTTTTGAGGTAAACGAGACAAATAAAATGATCGAGCAGGAGAATCTGGATGTGCGTACCATCACCATGGGTATCAGCCTTCTGGACTGTATCGATCCTGACCTGGATGCACTGAATCAGAAAATATACGAAAAGATCACCACAAAGGCCAGAAATCTGGTGGCTACCGGTGATGAGATCGCAACCGAGTACGGTATCCCGGTTGTAAATAAACGAATTTCCGTAACACCCATTGCTCTGGTTGGCGGGGCTGCATGTAAGAAACCGGAGGATTTTGTGACCATCGCAAGAACACTGGATAAATGTGCCAAGGAAGTTGGCGTTAACTTTATCGGCGGATATTCTGCACTGGTAAGCAAGGGAATGACTCCGGCAGAAGAGCTTCTCATCCGCTCCATTCCTCAGGCAATGGCAGAAACAGAGCGTGTCTGCAGTTCTGTAAACGTTGGTTCCACCAAGACCGGTATCAACATGGATGCCGTAAAGCTGATGGGCGAGATCGTCCTTGCAACAGCAGAGGCTACTAAGGACCAGGATTCTCTTGGATGTGCCAAACTTGTGGTGTTCTGCAACGCACCGGATGACAATCCGTTCATGGCAGGCGCGTTCCACGGTGTCACAGAGGCGGACTGCATCATCAACGTAGGTGTCAGTGGCCCCGGAGTTGTGAAGAAAGCCCTGGAGCAGGTTCGTGGAGAGGACTTCGGAACCCTCTGCGAGATGATCAAACGTACTGCGTTTAAGGTTACACGAGTTGGACAGCTGGTTGCACGTGAGGCGTCCAAGCGTCTTGACGTGCCGTTTGGTATCGTGGATCTTTCTCTTGCACCGACACCGGCTATCGGTGATTCCGTAGCTGAGATCCTGGAAGAGATCGGCCTTGAGAGAGCCGGCGCACCGGGAACAACTGCAGCGCTTGCACTTCTCAACGACCAGGTGAAGAAAGGCGGCGTTATGGCAGCAGCAGCTGTGGGCGGATTAAGTGGTGCCTTTATTCCTGTCAGCGAGGATCAGGGAATGATCGATGCGGTAAACGAGGGAGCTCTTACTCTGGAGAAGCTGGAAGCCATGACCTGTGTATGCTCTGTTGGTCTGGACATGATCGCAGTTCCGGGAGATACCAAGGCGACCACACTGGCAGGTATCATCGCAGATGAGTCTGCCATCGGTATGGTAAATCAGAAGACAACTGCAGTACGTCTCATCCCGGTTATCGGTAAGGGTGTGGGCGAAACGGTTGAGTTCGGAGGTCTTCTTGGATATGCTCCGATCATGCCTGTAAATTCCTTCTCCTGTGATGCATTTGTACAGAGAGGCGGAAGGATCCCGGCACCGATCCACAGCTTTAAGAATTAATTTTATTTTGGGACTTGACAGACTTACGTTGATGTGCTAAAGTAAACACAACTTAAAAAACAAACCAGTGAGAAAGAGAAGTAAACATTTCAGGAAGCTTCACAGAGAGCGGTGATGGTGGAAATCCGCAGGGGACCGGATGTTGAATGGACTTTCGAGGGCGGCCCGAACTATTTATCTGTACAGTAGGCGCCGACGGGAACCGAACCCGTTACCAATGAGGAGTGTATGTTAGTACGCCGGAAAGTGGACGATTCGTCAATTTGAGTGGTACCGCGATAATAAAGAACTTTTATTACCGTCTCAAGCATGATATAAGCTTGGGACGGTTTTTGTGTTACAGGAAAAGCGATTCTGTTGCATGAAAGTTGTTCCGGAAAAGCAGACCGCAGGGTGTACAAATAAGTAATCATAAGCGGAATAAGAAGGGAGAACAAAATTATGAAAAAAAGAATGTTAGTGATCGCAGCAGCAGTAGCAGCAACAACTATGATGATGACAAGTCCGGTTATGGCGGAGGATTTTAAAGTAGGCATCTGCAATTATGTAGATGATGCTTCCCTGAACCAGATCGTAGACAATATCCAGTCCCGTCTGGAAGAGCTTGGCAAAGAAAAGGGTGTTACATTTGATGTGTCTTATGACAACTGTAATGCAGATGCCAGTGTTATGGAACAGATCATTTCAGATTTTCAGGCGGATAAGGTTGACCTGATGGTAGGTGTGGCTACACCGGTAGCAATGCGTATGCAGTCTGCTACAGAAGGAAGTGATACACCGGTTGTTTTCTCAGCAGTATCTGATCCGGTTGGCTCCGGTCTTGTAGATTCTCTGGATGCTCCTGGCGCAAACATTACAGGAACCAGTGATTACCTGGATACTTCTTCTATTATGAAACTGATCCAGGCACAGAATCCGGATGTAAAGAAGATCGGTCTCCTCTATGATGTAGGACAGGATTCCTCCACAACAGCAATTCAGGAAGCAAAAGATTATCTGGATAAAGAGGGAATCGAATATGTAGAGCGTACCGGAACCACTACCGATGAAGTCCAGCTCGCAGCAGATGCACTGATCGCTGACGGTGTGGATGCCGTATTTACACCTACGGACAACACTATCATGACAGCAGAGCTTTCTATTTATGAAAAATTCATCGACGCAGGAATCCCGCACTACACAGGTGCCGACTCCTTTGCATTAAATGGTGCCTTTGTAGGATATGGTGTTGATTATGCAAATCTGGGACAGAAAACAGCCGATATGATCGCTGACATCCTGGTAGATAATGCGGATCCGTCTAAGACAGCTGTTGAAACCTTTGACAATGGTACTGCAACAGTTAATACAGAAACCTGCAAGGCACTCGGACTTGATTTCGATACCGTAAAGAAGGCATTTGAGCCTCTCTGCACACAGGTAAATGAGATCACAACTGCAGAAAGCTTTGATGAAGTAGAATCAAAATAAATTAACCGCTTACCTTTGTGAGCAGTTATGAAATAAATCCAATTGGAGGGAATCACTGTGACGATTGCAACTATGCTCTCCCTCGGGGAGACTGCCCTGAAGCTTGGACTGATCTGTTCTCTGACAGTTCTTGCTTTGTTCCTTAGTTATTCCATGCTGAATGTCTGCGACCTTTCTACAGACGGCTGCTTTACCTTCGGGGCCGCTGTAGGAGCCGTAGTTGCTGTAAGCGGACATCCGTTTCTGTCCATTGCGGCAGCCATGGCAGCAGGTGTTACATCAGGATTTGTAACGGCTATCCTGCAGACGAAGCTGGGAGTAGACAGCCTGCTTGCAGGTATCATTGTAAATACGGCGTTATATTCCGTAAATATCGCAGTTATGGGAGGCTCATCCCTGATCAATATGAATCGGACGACCACAGTATTTACCATGATGAAGGATGCGCTTGCAGGTACACCGTTAAAAGGCAGGGAGGATATCCTCATTGCAGCCATCGCAGTGATCCTCGTGATCGTATTTCTGGTATTCTTTCTGAAAACAAGACTTGGCCTTGCGATCCGGGCAACCGGAAATAATTCTGATATGGTAAAATCTTCCTCCATCAATCCGGTCTTTACAACGGTGATCGGCCTTTGCGTGGCAAATGCATTTACCGCACTTTCCGGATGCCTTCTGTCTCAGTCACAGAAATCCGTAGATATCAACATCGGTCAGGGTATGGTCACCATCGCACTGGCATCCTTGCTGATCGGAGGTACCCTTCTCGGACATGGAGGAATTTTTGTGAGAGCGGTGGGAATGGTGCTTGGTTCCTTTATCTTCCGCCTTGTGTATACCATCGCACTTCGGTTCAATATGCCGGCATTTATGCTGAAGCTGGTATCTTCTGTGATCGTTGTTCTTGCAATTTCCGGTCCGTATCTTAAGAAACAGTGGCCGCAGATCCGAAGAAGAATGACTCATGCAAAAGGGGGAAGATGATCTATGTTAAAAATCAGCCATATTTCAAAAACATTTAATCCGGGAACCGTAAACGAAAAAAAGGCGATCACAGATCTTTCCCTGGAACTGAAAAAAGGCGACTTTGCTACGATCATCGGTTCCAATGGTGCAGGAAAATCAACACTTTTTAATGCGATCTGCGGTGATTTTCTTACAGATGCCGGTTCGATCGAGCTGGATGGCAGGGATATTACATTTATGCCGCAGCATGCACGTGCAAAAGAGATCGGACGCCTTTATCAGGACCCGATGCGTGGTACTGCGCCGGGAATGACGATTGAAGAGAATCTTGCACTTGCAGCCGGCAAGGGTGGTTGGCTTTCCCGCACGACCCGGCAGGAAAAAGAGCGTTTTCGTGAAGAATTAAAGAAGCTGGACATTGGACTGGAAGAGAGGATGAGCCATCCGGTAGGTCTTCTTTCCGGCGGACAGAGACAGGCGCTGACGCTTTTGATGGCAACCATGAATCCGCCGAAATTACTTCTTCTGGATGAGCATACTGCAGCCCTTGATCCGGGAACTGCTGAGAAAGTCCTTGATCTCACCAGACGGATCGTGGAAGAAAATCAGCTGACATGTCTGATGATCACACACAATATGCAGTCAGCAATTGATCTTGGGAACCGTATCCTGATGATGGACTCCGGCAATATCGTGCTGGATATCGGTGGTGAGGAGAAGAAGAACATGACCGTGGATGGTCTCCTTGAGAAATTTAAGACAGGAGCCGGAAAGGCTTTGGACAATGATCGTATTCTTTTGTCTGAATAAATAAATTTCAAAACACCGGAATATATTAAGAAAGCTGTAGCGGAAGCCGCTGTGGATCTTAAATGATCCGCAGCGGCTTTTTCATCTCGTGGATGAAAGGCTGACCTGTTTTGTGACAGAGAAGCATTTCGTAAAGATTGGAAGCCGCACAGGTTTCATTAAAAAGCCGGAGCGCAGTTTTATCGAGGATCGCAGATGCATCTGCGGCTTTGGTGATCAGCGGGATTGAGGAGCTTTTCTTGATCTGGCTGAGAAGCGGAGCGCTGTTTTTTCGAAAGCCAAGTACCCGGGCATAGGGAATATGTCCGGGTGCGTTTGTTTTTTGGTCAAGAAAGATCCGGACAAGGCTGCGGCAGATAGCAGAACGGGTAATATCCCGTGTTTTCAAAAGATCCGCAAACTGGGAAAAACCTTCATATTGATTTCGGGATTTCAGGATACGCCGGATCAGTGCCTCCGAAAGCTCCGGATACATTTTCAAAGTTTTTTCGGATTCCAGAAGCAGTTTGTAATGCAGAGGAAGATCCAGTGCTGAGTCAGAAAGCCATGCTCCTTTTTTGAGAGAATCCAGGAAGCAGGGAAGGGAAGCAGAAGGGATCAATCGGGAAAGATCAGCAGACTGCACAGCCTCTTCGGATTTTTTCATAAGGCTCCGGATGCCGGAAGCAGAGGGAAACTCTTCGTCGGAAAGAAGAGAAAAATCTGTATCATGATAACCACTTCCCTTTCTTAAAAGTGCATGAGGAAGGATCCGGCTGTTAAGACGGAGAAGTGCTTTGCAGTATTCGATTCCCAGGATGTTGTTAGGAGAAGAAAGAATGAGGTCAACATGTTTTGATGAAGCACCGAATGTGTTATGTGCGGAAGTGGATTTTCCACGAATGTAACGGATCAAAGCACTGCTTCTTGCAGCAGGAAAACTCATTCCGGTACGAAGATTCTGCTGAAGGAATTCGCGGTATTCAAACGGTTCCTTTACAAAAATCCGTGCAATATTCATAAGAGTCTCTGTATCTCCGCATTCACTTCCGAAACATAGCTCATCTACAACACTAAGCCCGTCAAGAAGACTTATCCCTCCTCTGGAAAAACCCTCTGCACTGGCTGTTGCTGTCTGTACCGGCATTTCCAGGACCAGATCAGCGCCTCCAAGAAGAGCCATCTCAGCCCGGAGATGTTTTTCCATAAGGGCAGGAGCCCCTCTCTGTACAAAATCCCCGCTCATGGCGATCACAACATAATCAGCACCAAGGACCTCCCGGGCATAGCGGATCTGGTATTCGTGGCCTTTGTGAAAGGGGTTATATTCTGCAATGATTCCAACAACTTTCATATAAAAAAGTACCTGCCGTTTCTAAAAATTCAAATCTTGAAATAAGTTTTTATATTATGATAATGGTGCTATTTTAACATAAGCAATGTAAAAAGTTAAGCGGCATTCGAAATCTGTTTTGCTGTCATAAAACCGAATGCTGCTGTACGCTCTGTATCCGGCAACGCCCTTTGTAAGATACAGAAATCACGCAAATGCATGATCATGAGCCGAAATCCTCTGACCATCTGTGACATTTACCCACAAAAAACACCTCGCAGAACATTGTCGGTGAACAGTAATAATTGCACTTCAAAAAATACGCAGTATAGCCATTTTCTGACAATGAAACGCTTGAAAAGAAAAGGGTAAGGGGGTATAATGAACATAGTGTAGTGCCCGAACAGACACTAGCGTTTTTGTTACATCAAGAAAGGAGCCATTTAATCATGGGATTTGTTGAACTGCTTAAAAAAAGAGCAAAAGAAAGCGTAAAAACAATTGTACTGCCAGAGACAGAGGATATGAGAACTCTTGAGGCAACTGACAAGATTCTGAAAGAGGGAGTTGCAAAGATCATCCTCATCGGTAATGAGGAAGAGATCAACAAGAAAGCTGCAGAGGGCGGCTTTGATATTTCCGGTGCACAGATCGTAGATCCGGAGAAATCTGACAGAACTCAGGCATATATTGATAAATTTGTAGAGCTGAGAGCAAAGAAAGGAATGACACCTGAGAAAGCGAAAGAGATCCTTCATACTCAGTACCCATACTATGGCGTAATGATGGTTAAGATGGGGGATGCAGACGGTATGGTATCCGGTGCATGCCATTCTACAGCAGATACACTTCGTCCATGCCTTCAGATCCTGAAGACAAAACCGGGAACCAAGCTTGTATCCGCATTCTTCCTGATCGTAGTTCCGGATTGCGAGTATGGTGCAAACGGTGCATTCGTATTTGCTGATTCCGGTCTGAACCAGAACCCGACTCCGGACGAGCTTTCTGCGATCGCAGCATCTTCTGCTGAGTCCTTCAAGCTTCTTGTTCAGGAGGAGCCGATCGTAGCTATGCTTTCTCACTCCACCAAGGGAAGTGCAAAGCATCCTGACGTAGATAAAGTCGTAGAGGCTACAAGAATTGCCAAAGAGGAGCATCCGGAGCTTAAACTTGACGGAGAGTTCCAGCTTGATGCAGCTATCGTTCCAAGCGTAGGCGCATCCAAAGCACCGGGAAGCGAAGTAGCAGGTAAAGCTAATGTACTGGTATTCCCTGACCTTGATGCAGGTAACATCGGATACAAGCTTGCTCAGCGTCTTGGTAAAGCAGAAGCATACGGACCTGTTACACAGGGTATCGCAAAACCTGTAAACGACCTGTCCCGCGGATGCTCTGCAGACGATATTGTAGGCGTTGTAGCAATCACAGCAGTACAGTGCCAGGCAGAGGATAAATAATTATTAAAAGATCAGGAGAGTTAAATCATGAACGTATTAGTTATCAACTGTGGAAGTTCTTCATTAAAATATCAGTTAATCGATTCTGAGACAGAGAATGTACTTGCAAAGGGTCTCTGCGAGAGAATCGGTATCGACGGAAGACTGGTATACCAGAAAGCCGGATGTGACAAAGAGATCACAGAGGCAGCTATGCCAACACATAAAGAAGCGATCCAGATGGTACTGGATGCTCTTACAAACGATAAGACAGGTGCGATCGGAAGCCTTAAAGAGGTTAATGCAATCGGACATCGTGTCGTACATGGAGGCGAGAAATTCGCTTCTTCCGCAGTGATCACAGACGAGATGATCAAAGCAGTAGAAGAGTGCAACGACCTTGCACCGCTTCACAACCCGGCGAACCTCATTGGTATCCGTGTATGTGCAGAGCTTATGCCGGGCGTACCGCAGGTAGGCGTATTTGATACTGCTTTCCATCAGACAATGCCTGCTAAAGCATATCTCTATGGACTTCCGCTTGACTTCTACAAGAAATATAAAGTAAGAAGATACGGTTTCCACGGAACATCTCACAGCTTCGTATCCAAGAGAGCTGTTGATTTCCTTGGCCTTGACAAAGACAACTCAAAAGTTATCGTCTGCCACCTTGGAAACGGATCTTCTATCAGCGCAGTTGTAAATGGCAAATGCGTAGATACAACAATGGGTCTTACACCACTTGAAGGTGTTGTTATGGGAACTCGTTCCGGTAACATCGATCCGGCTATCATGGAGTTCATTGCTAAGAAAGAGAATCTGGACATCGAGGGCGTTATGAACGTACTTAACAAGAAATCCGGTCTTCTCGGACTTTCCGGCGGACTTTCCAGTGATTTCCGTGACCTCAACGAGGCAGCTGAAGGCGGAAACGAGGATGCAGCTAACGCGATCGACGTTCTCTGCTATGGCATCGCTAAATTCGTAGGCGGATATGTTGCAGCAATGAATGGTGTTGACGCGATCGTCTTCACAGCAGGTATCGGCGAGAATGCGATCCCGGTACGTGAGAAGGTTGTCAGCTATCTCGGATACCTTGGCGTAACACTTGACAAAGATGCTAACGGACATCGTGGCGAGGAGATCGTGATCTCCACACCGGATTCCAAGGTTAAGGTTGCAGTTATCCCGACAAACGAGGAGCTTGCAATCTGCCGTGAGACTGTAGCACTGGTATAAGCAGCTGTTTCTGTATCGGTACAGAACCGTTCGGGCATGATCGGTAATCAGGCAGAATTATATATTACTGTGGATTAGCAGTATACATTCGGGGGGCGGACAATTAAAGGTCCACCCCCGTAATTTACCCTGAATTTCTGATTAAGCCAACAGTAACAAAAAATTAAAAAAATGTAATATTTTCCCGAAAATAACGTTGACAAATCACAAGACCATATGTATAATGGATTGAGTGTGGATAGGAGAGACTTATGCAGATTCATTTATTAGACATTTCTTCCTGTGATGGCAAGACGATCCAGGAATCAGTTATTCCTGAACTGGAGAAGATTGATTTTCAGATGGGAAGTTTTCCGGTACTTGCGAAGGAACCGGTAGAGCTTACGATCACCAATACCGGTGATAAGGTTCTTGAACTTACAGGAACCGGTAAGATTACAGTGGGTATTCCCTGTGACCGTTGTCTTGAGACAGTAGCCGTTGAGATACCGCTGGAATTTAAAAAGAAGCTTGATATGAAGCTTTCTGATGAAGAACGTGTCAATGATCTGGATGAAAGCAGCTATCTCACAGGTATGAACCTGGATGTGGACCGGTTGGTCTATCTTGAGGTATTGATATGCTGGCCTTTAAAGGTCTTATGTAAAGAAGACTGTAAAGGTATCTGCAGCCGCTGCGGGAAGAACCTGAATGAAGGTCCCTGCGGATGCAAGGAGGAGCCTAAGGATCCCCGCATGGCAGCTATCAGTGATATATTCAGTAAATTTAAGGAGGTGTAACCTATGTCCATTTGTCCTAAGAACAAATCTTCCAAAGCTAGACGTGACAAGAGAAGAGCGAACTGGAAAATGAGCGCTATGAACCTTGTTAAATGTAGCAAATGTGGAGCACTTATGATGCCACACAGAGTTTGCAAAGCTTGCGGAAGCTACAATAAGAAGGAAATCATCAAAGTTGAGGACTAATTTTAATTAGACAGTCAATATATGATGCGAAAAGAGTCTGGTATGCTGAGATAAGTATACCGGCTTTTTTTATACTCTGGGGGAAAATAAAAAAATATGAAACAGAACAAGAATCAGAAAAATACCGCCGTGAACCAGATCACAGAGGGAGTGGTCTGGAAGCAGCTTCTGATATTCTTTTTTCCGATCCTGTTTGGAACTCTGTTCCAGCAGATCTACAATACTGCGGATACGGTTGTAGTAGGACGCTTTGTGGGAAAAGAAGCATTGGCAGCAGTAGGAGGCTCATCCAGTATGATCGTGAATCTGATCGTAGGTTTTTTTGTAGGTTTATGTTCCGGTGCGTCTGTAGTGATTTCTCATTATTATGGGGCGAAAGACCACAAAAATCTCAAAAAAACACTTCACACATCCATGATCTTCTGCCTGGCCGCCAGTATTATTGTTGGAACAGCAGGTTTTATCCTGGCTGAGCCGATCCTTCGCCTGATGAAAACACCGGCAGAAGTAATTCCCGATTCTGTATTGTATCTTCATATCTATTTTGCGGGGACATTTTTCAATCTGGTCTACAACATGGTATCCAGTATCTTAAGAGCAGTAGGTGATTCTAAAAGACCGCTCTATGTGCTGATCATTACCTGTTTGTTGAATATTCTGCTGGATGTTGTATTTGTAGTGATCTTTCATATGGGAGTCCTCGGTGTTGCACTTGCAACAGTCAGTTGCCAGGCAGTCAGTGCCATCCTTGTAACCTGGTTCCTGATGCGTGCAGAGGATATTTATCGTCTGGAATTTTATGAGATTCGTTTTGATCTTCGTTCTCTGTGGGCAGTTCTCAGGATCG
Source organism: Blautia sp. NSJ-140 (assembly GCF_022868965.1). Classification (NCBI taxonomy): domain Bacteria; kingdom Bacillati; phylum Bacillota; class Clostridia; order Lachnospirales; family Lachnospiraceae; genus Blautia; species Blautia sp. NSJ-140. Next base: position 76,843 of record NZ_JALIFS010000003.1, read on the forward strand.
GACTTCCGGCAGGACTGGAATCAGTGATGTACAACATTGCCAATCTCACCATTCAGATTTTTGTCAATGAGCTGGGGACTGATACTGTGGCAGCCTGGGGAACTATGGGAAAGATTGATGCGGTGTTCTGGATGGTATGCAATGCTTTTGCCATCTCAATTACCACCTTTGTAGGACAGAATTATGGTGCCAGAAAATACAACCGTATGCGAAAAAGTGTCCGCGTCTGTATGGTGATGGCATACATTTCGGCGTTTATTGTAAGCGGAACACTTATTCTGTTCGCAAATCCGATCTACCATTTGTTTACAACAGATCAGGTGGTTGTAGACATTGGGGTGCATATGATTCGTTTCCTGATTCCATCCTATGCCATTTATGTTGTGATCGGAATTCTTTCCGGAGCGCTGCGTGGTTCCGGAAGAGTATTGGTTCCGATGATTCTGACCTGTGGTGGGGTCTGCCTGCTCCGGATCATCTGGTTGTTTGTCTTTGTAAGATCGCATCCAGGGATCGACAGTATCATGCTCAGTTATCCGGTATCCTGGATAATTACTGCGGTATTGTTTGTCATCTATTATTTCCGGCGATTTCCAGGTATGCAGAAAAAGAAATAACGATATATGAAAAGGTGCTGATTCTGTGCAATAGCAGTGATCAGCACCTTTGTTTTGTTCGAAAGATGTCGATTTATTACGTATAGATTTGATTGCCTGAAAGCTGAAAAAGAGGTATTCTGGATGCAGATAGATGAAACATATGTAATGGGGATGACCAGATATGTATAATCTGCAAAAAACAATACGATATGGTTTTTGGTTGATATTTGAAGTTATTGCGCTGTGTGTCGGTATGATTTATAACGCGAGAACTGTACGGGCTGAACTTGAAGTGCAGCAGCCGGACAGAAAGGTAACAGAAGTTGTTACTGAAAATTGGACCGTGATCAGTGGAAAACGTCTGGATCTTATCCTGAAATATATGGGAGATATAAATTTTGAAAAAGATGGGATCAGTCTTCGTATCCCTGCTTCTGTGGCACAAAGCTGGAAGGTAGCAGAGAATGGCACAATACAGACACTGGTACAAAAGGTTTCCGATCATTCATATGAAATAAAGATCTATAAAGGAATTCAGAAGATCACGGATATTCCGGGAAGCCGGATCATGATACCTGTAAAAGAGATATTTCCCAAGGAAGATATGGAAACTATGGAAATTACGGATTCCCAAGGAAGAAAATTTAAGACATTCCTGGATAAAAATCAGGATATTCTGATCGTTGACACGGACGAGACAGGAATCTTCTGTGTAAAAAGTCGAAAAAAAGATATAAAAGGGAATCCTTTTGAAATGGCAGCCCTGACGGCAGCAACAGTGCTAACAGTGCTGATCGTAGGAATCCGAAGCAGATCCGGAAAGCGAGGTGACAGTCATAAAGGAGAAAAGTAGGCAATGGACCCTGATCTTTGGACTTACTGTAGTGTTATCTATGACTGCTTTTTTTATGATGTATCTCGTGAACAATGAATATACAGCGAAAGGCGAGCAGACCATTCAGGGAATCCTTTGTCTGGATAATAAAGATGCGGCGGCAAAGCTACATTATCTTGCCAGGGAATGGCAATATTTTCCGGGAAAGCTGCTTACACCTGAGATGCTGAAAAAGAATCCAGGATATTACAGTTGTTATATTTCGATCGGAGAGCGTAATGAAATGGAACTGGGGAATGAAGAGGCCTCTTCGTATGGATGTGGGACATACCGGATGTTTCTGATCCTGCCCGAGGAGGAAAAAATCTGGGCTGTTTCGCTGACGGAGGTTTTTTCTGCATATCGGATCTATATCAATGGAGAACTGGCCGGGGAAGTGGGGAATCCTGACGAAAAATCTTATAAGGACAGGATCATGAACCGTGTTTTTACATTTCAGGGATCCGGGGCTGTGGAAATTGTCATAGCAGCAGCAGACAGAAACCATACCAGATCCGGAATCCGGTACATTCCGGTTTTTGGATCTCCGTTTCGGGTAAGTATACAGAGAGGAATGCGGGCACTTGGAAGCGGTTGTGCCATTGCATTCTGTAGCTGTATTATGTTCGGGACACTTATGGTATATATCAGAACCAGGACAAAAGAATTTGCCATTTTTAATCTGGTCTGCCTCTGTGTAGTGGGATATTCTGTCTGTCCCCTGATACATAATTTTTTTCTTCTGCCCACAAGACCCTGGTATGCACTGGAAACTATGATCTATTATCTGATCCTTTCCTGTATGATCCGGCTTGAGGATTGTATTATGGGGAAAAAACGGGGGAGATATCTGACTCTTCTGATCAATCTCTGGATCGTGATCGCTTTCTTTCTGGAGAGCTTTGCGGACATACTTCCCTCGGCCGGGATTCTTTATGAAGCTGCCTGGATCAGTGAAGCTGTCAAAGGAGTGGCGGCAGTTTATATGCTGCTCAATACTTTTGGAGAAACAGATTGCAGATATGGAAAAATCGTTTTGGTGGGAACAACGGTTTATGCCTGTTCTCTTGTGGCAGATAGGATAGGGTATCTTTATGAGCCGATTTTTGGAGGAGGTTTCCCGGAGACAGGTGGGCTGGTACTGACAGCTGCGTTTGGCTGTGTTCTGTGGAGAGATCTGTCAGAAGCATATAAGATCCGTCTGACTTATGAGGTATACAGTCATCAGACTGAACTTCGTCTCCTTGCCCAGAAAAATCATTATGACCGGTTAAAGGAACAGATGGAAGAAACCAGTCGTGTCCGCCATGATATGCGTCAGCACCTTCGTGTTCTGACGGCATTGCTGGAACGGGAGCAGTATAAAGAAATGCAGAAATATCTTTGCCGGTATACCCGGGAATTCCAGGAACGGCTAACCTATCAGTCTTACTGTAAAAATCAGGTTGCCGATGCGATTTTACATTATTATGAAGAATTATGCAGAAAAAACGGGATCGTTTTTCAGTGTCAGGTAGAAGCACCGGAAAAAACAGGGATCCAGGATACAGATTTCTGTCGTCTCTTTGGAAATCTTCTGGAAAATGCCATAGAAGCGGCACAGCTTTGTCCGAAAGGCAGTTCCAGATTTGTCCGTGTACAGATACGTACCAGAAATAATAAACTTCTTATAAAAGAAGAGAACAGCTGCACAGATCCCTTACGCAGAAATAAAACAGGATTTTTTTCAGGTAAGCATTCCGGACAGGGGATCGGAACTGCGTCGATCATGGAAATTGCGGCACGTTATGGAGGGTTTGCGGATTTTCAGTCTGAAAATGGCATTTTTAAAGCTGAGATATTTCTTCATCTGACGCAAAGAGATACTGAAGATAGGCTTTACGGATAGCAGAAGAGCCACGTTTCCGGATCTGGACGACCTCCCCGTTGTCCAGAAGGAAGCCTTCTTCAGAAGCTTCCTGTATACGATCCATATTGACGATACAGCCACGGTAACAGGAGAGAAAATTAGGGCAGTCCCTGATCTGTTCCTCAAATTTGTGAAAGGTAAGATAAGAACGGACCGGACCGGCATCGGTATGAAGGCACACTGCATTTCGGAATGTGTCTGCATATAAAATGCTGCGCAGAGGGACCCGGATGGGAATCCGGTCAGAAACGACTTCAATGTACCGGGATGCCAGCAAATGCCTGGATTGAAAGGAATCCAGAATGGAACAGAGTTTTTCGGGCTGAAAGGGTTTCAGAAGATAATAGGAGGCTCCTACATCATAGCTTTCCACAGCAAAATCACTGCTGGTAGTGACAAAAACAAGGATGCAGTCATCGGACTGTCTTCGGATCCTGCGCGCAGCTTCCATACCTGTCATCCCGTTCATATAAATATCCAGGAACAGAATCTGAAATTTTCCGGGCTGATAATCTTCAAAAAATTCTTCTGCGCTGAAAAACTGATAGATTTCTGCCTGGATCTGTTTTTTCTCAAAATAGAAAACAGCGATATTCTTCAGGTCTTCTGCATCCGTTGAGATGTCATCAATAATTGCAATATTCAAAATAATATAACCTCCGATTTATAAAAGAGTAGTAAAAACAGTATATCATAACTTTTATGTATATCCAATGTCGGATTTTTGCCTGGAATGACGTATTTTGTAGAAGGTTATCAGAAATGAATGTGTTTTTGGCAGATATTTAACACAAAAATGTCATATTTCATGGAAACTGTCATTTTGTCACAGGTCTGTTGTTATTTCCTGATAATTTTTTTACAATAGTGGCAGAAAATACGAAAGGCGGTGGATATACGAAAAAGAAGGGAAGCAGCTGGCGACACCAGAAACTGTTGACCAAGATCCAGATAAAAAAACAATCCCCCAAAGGGGCTGTATTTCCATATGGGAGGTACAGCCCTTTCCCCTGTCATAACAGTGATTCTTGACGGAAACGCGGAAATTCGCTATCATGGAAATGATTTTTATATACTTTGGAAGAAAACGGAGAAAATGCGCATGAATATTCTTAATATAGAACATATCCACAAAATTTTTGGAGATAAGGTGATATTTGATGATATCTCCTGCGGCATCGATCAGGGAGAAAAAATAGGTATCATCGGTGTAAACGGAACCGGTAAGACTACTTTGCTCCGCGTGATCGCCGGAGAGGAAGAACCGGACGAAGGGCAGGTGATCACTCAGAACGGGATCCGGATCAGCTGGCTTCCCCAGACTCCGGAATTTCCGCAGCATATGACCATTCTGGACTATGTGGCAGAAGGCAAATGGCAGAAGGACTGGAGTACCGAAAGTGAGGCCAGACGCATGCTGAATACACTTGGTATTACCGATCAGAATATTAACATGGACAATCTTTCCGGTGGTGAAAAGAAAAGAGTGGCGCTGGCCAGGATGCTTTTAAATCCGGCTGACATTCTGATCCTGGATGAGCCTACCAACCATCTGGACGGAGAAATGGTCACATGGCTGGAAGATTTTCTCCGGAATTTCCGTGGAACGGTGATCATGGTCACTCATGACCGTTATTTCCTGGACCGTGTGGCAAACCGGATTCTGGAGATCAGCCACGGAAAATTATATTCCTATGCAGGAGATTATTCCAGATTTCTGGAGCTGAAAGCACAGAGAGAGGAAATGGAGCTTGCCAGTGACCGGAAGCGCCGCAGCGTACTTCGGATGGAACTGGAATGGGCAGCAAGAGGCTGCCGCGCCAGAAGTACCAAACAGAGAGCAAGGCTTGACCGTTTGGAAGCACTGAAGGCGGGAAAAACCCCGCTGAAAGAGCAGAATGTGGAAATGGATTCCATTGAGACCCGTATGGGAAAGAAAACCATAGAGTTTCATCATGTAAGTAAAACCATCGAAGGTCGTCTTTTGATCAATGATTTTGATCATATTGTTCTTCGTGACCAGCGCCTTGGGATCATCGGACCAAATGGCTGCGGTAAGTCCACGCTTCTTAAAATGGCAGATGGACTGATCTTGCCGGATTCCGGAGAGATTCAGATCGGAGAAACGATCCGTATCGGATATCTTGCCCAAAACGTTCCGGATATGGATGGAAGACAGCGGGTGATCGATTATATCCGTGAAGTGGCGGAATATGTTCCGACAAAAGAAGGAAGGATCACAGCTTCCCAGATGCTTGAGAGATTTCTTTTTGATCCGGCCATGCAGTACACTCCGGTGGAGAAGCTTTCCGGAGGTGAGAAGCGAAGACTGTATCTTCTGAAGGTTCTGATGGAGGCACCAAATGTTCTTCTTCTTGATGAGCCCGGAAATGATCTTGATATTCCCACCATGACCATTCTTGAGGACTATCTGGATTCTTTTTCCGGCATCGTGATCACGGTGTCTCATGACCGCTATTTCCTGGATAATGTGGTGAACCGTATTATGGCATTTGAGGGAGATGGCCGGCTTGTCCAGTATGAGGGCGGTTATACGGATTATCTGGAAGCGAAGGAAAGAAAGGGACAGTCTCTGGAAACGCGCGCGGATATGAATGGAGGTACAGTACAGGGAGAAACAGCTGAGCCTGAGAAAAAGAAATCCGCTGCAGATACCTGGAAACAGAACCGGAAACAGAAACTGAAATTTACCTATAAAGAACAGAAAGAATTTGACACTATTGACGATGACATCGCAGCGTTGGAAGAACGTCTGGAGCAGATTGATAAAGAGATGGCTGCCAATGCCACAAATGCGGGAAAACTCCGGGAGCTTTCCGACGAGCAGCAGGAAATCCAGCAGAAACTGGACGAAAAAATGGATCGCTGGGTATATTTAAATGATCTTGCAGAACAGATTGAAAATCAGAAAGAGTAAAAGATATTGACTTCTCAGGCAAAACTCTAGTATCATAAATAACGGCACGTTAACCGGATAAACTGCGAAGCAGTTATTCGTTTATGAGCAGGTAGCGAATGCGGATTTCGAATATCCGCTTAAATTTTGGTACTCTGCAATGAAAATCCTTATACGGATGTGTCTGAGGATTTTCACTACAGTGTACCATATGCATTCCGAAAAGATTTCGGACAGAGAAAGGACAACATATGTCAGAAATAGTAAAAGTCGTTGTAGATGCAATGGGTGGTGACAATGCTCCCGAGGAACCGGTAAAAGCCGCAGTGGAAGCTGTGAAAGAAAAAGAGAACATCCAGGTTATCCTTACAGGAGTACAGGATGTGATCGAAGCAGAGCTCCGGAAATATCCGGATTATCCTAAGGACAGGATCCGTGTGGTGCATGCGTCTCAGGTGATCGAGACTGCGGAACCTCCGGTCATGGCTATCCAGAAAAAGAAAGATTCCTCAATTGTAGTGGGATTAAACCTTGTAAAAAAACAGGAGGCCGATGCCTTTGTTTCCTCCGGAAGCACCGGTGCGGTACTGGTAGGAGGACAGGTGATCGTAGGCAGGATCAAAGGAATCCGGAGACCACCTCTTGCTCCGCTGATTCCTACCGCAAAGGGCGTTTCCCTTCTGATCGACTGTGGTGCCAATGTAGATGCCAGACCAGATCATCTGGTACAGTTTGCGCAGATGGGTTCCATCTATATGGAAAATGTAGTGGGTATTAAGAAACCGAGAGTTGCTATCGTTAATAATGGTGCTGAGGAAGAAAAGGGCAATGCGCTGGTAAAAGCTACATTCCCTCTGTTAAAAGCATGTAAGGATATCAATTTTATCGGAAGCATTGAGGCGAGAGATATCCCGTCAGGTTATGCAGATGTAGTAGTCTGTGAGGCTTTTGTAGGAAACGTGATCCTCAAGCTTTATGAAGGTGTTGGAGCTACTCTGATATCTATGATCAAAAAAGGTATGATGACAAACATTCGCAGTAAAATGGGAGCTCTGATGGTAAAACCTGCTCTTAAGAAAACCTTAAAATCATTTGATGCCAGTGAATATGGCGGAGCACCGCTTCTTGGTCTGAAAGGTCTTGTGGTCAAAAGCCACGGAAGTGCCAGTAGTGTAGAAATCCGTCATGCGATCTTTCAGTGCGAGCAGTTTAAGGAAGAGAAGATCAATGAAAAGATCGAGGAGTTTATAGCAGCTGAGCAGAAAGCACAGGCAAAAGAAAAAAGCGAAAAAAAATAAAACCGGGATTGCCGGAAATATTACAGACAGAACAGGAGGCGAACAGTCGTGGAACTGGAAATGCTGAAGACCATCATCGAAAAAACTCTGGGAAGAAATATGGATGCCATTACAGAAAAAACTACCTTTGTGGATGATCTGGGAGTGGATTCTCTGGATTTTTTTCAGATTCTTATTGATCTGGAGGAAACTTTTGATGTTCGTATCGACCCGGAGGAAGCCGAGGAGATCGTTACTGTCGGCGATGCAGTGGAGACTCTTCGCCGGGTAACGAAGGGAAGAAGAAATGGAAAATAATTTAAAAAAGCTGGAGCAGACTATCGGATACCAGTTTACCGCAAAATCTTTACTGGAGCAGGCAATGACACACAGCTCCTATGCCAACGAAAAACACCTTGGAAAGCTTGGATGCAATGAGCGTCTGGAGTTCCTTGGAGATGCGGTGCTGGAGCTGATCAGCAGTGATTTCCTGTACAAAAAATTCCGAAATAATCAGGAAGGTGAGTTGACCAAGAAACGTGCCAGTATGGTATGTGAAAAGAGTCTTGCCTACTGTGCAAGAGAATTCGGGCTTCCGGAGTTTATCCTCCTTGGAAGAGGTGAGGAAATGATGGGCGGTCGTAAAAGAGATTCCATCGTTTCTGATGCCCTGGAATCTCTGATCGGGGCTATGTATCTGGACGGTGGATTTGAACCGGCACAGGCTTTTGTTATGAAATTTATCCTGAACGATCTGGAGGATAAGAGGATTTTTTATGACAGTAAGACAGTGCTTCAGGAAATGGTGCAGGAAGGCGGAAATCATCCGGTGGAATATCGTCTCCTGAAAGAAGAGGGACCGGACCACAGTAAGAGTTTTACTGTGGAGGCGCTGATCAACGGAAAAAGTATGGGAACCGGAACCGGCCATACAAAAAAGGCAGCAGAACAGGCTGCAGCCCTAGAGGCAATACGCAGTATAAAATAACAGCAGGTGGCCAATGTATCTGAAAAATATAGAGGTGCAGGGATTTAAATCCTTTGCACAGAAAATAAATTTTGAATTTCATAACGGGATCACTGGCATCGTAGGACCTAACGGCAGCGGAAAAAGCAATGTTGGTGATGCAGTCCGCTGGGTTCTGGGAGAACAGAGCGCCAAGCAGCTTCGAGGCGGAAATATGCAGGATGTTATCTTTTCAGGAACGGAGCTTCGCAAGCCTCTGAGCTTTGCGTCCGTGGCTATTACACTTGATAACAGCGATCACAAGCTTCCGGTGGATTTTGAAGAAGTAACCGTTACCAGAAGACTGTATCGTTCCGGTGAGAGCGAATACCGTATCAACGGCAGCTCCTGCCGTCTGAAGGACATCAATGAGATGTTCTATGATACCGGTATCGGAAAAGAAGGATATTCCATCATCGGACAGGGACAGATCGATAAGATCTTAAGTGGAAAACCCGAAGAACGCCGAGAGCTTTTTGACGAGGCAGCCGGGATCGTCAAATTTAAAAGACGAAAAAATACCACACTGAAGAAGCTGGAGGAAGAACAACAGAATCTGGTTCGTGTCACGGACATCTTAAGTGAGCTGACCAAACAGCTGGAACCGCTGGAACGTCAGTCTGAGACTGCAAAAATATATCTGGCAAAAAGAGATAATCTGAAAGAGCTGGATATAAATATGTTCCTCCTGGAATATGAACACACCGGAAATCTGATCCGCGAGCTGGAAGAAAAAACCAGGATCGCAGAAAATCAGTTAAAAGAAGCCCAGGATACTCATAGTCGTACTAAGGATGAATATGAACGTCTGGAAAAAATACTGGAAGAGCTCAATGAGCGGATGGAGGCGTTGCGGGAAGAAAGCAGGGATCGTGCTATCCGTAAACAACAGCTGTCCGGTGAGATCAATGTTCTTCATGAGCAGATCCTGGCAGGAGAGCAGAACGACAGTCATTATCGCAGCCGTCTTTTAGCAGTTCAGGAAGATACGGAGAAAAAATCTGCAGACCAGGAGGCGCTGGAAGAACAAAAATCGGATCTTCAGGCAAATTTACGGGAGATCAACAGAAAACTTGCTGACGAGCAGAAAAAAATGGATAATATCCAGAGCAGCATAGAAGAATGTACCCAGGCAGTGGAAGATGGTAAGAATGAGATTATTGAGATCCTTAATTCTCGTGCAAACACCAAAGGTAAGGCACAGCGTTTTGATGCCATGAAGGAGCAGTTGGATATCCGGAAAGCAGGGATCAGTCAGAGGATCCTTTCCCTGAAAACCCAGGAAGAGGAGCAGCAGTCAGCGATCGATCAGGCACAGAAGGAATACGACACTATCACGAAGGCCATTCAGGAAACCAGAGAAGAAGGCAGCCGTCTTACAAAAGAGATCCATGCCATTCAGGAAATCCTTAAACAGCAGAATGCACAGCTGGAAAAGGAACAGACGTCCTATCACAGAGAGGCATCCAGACTGGAATCTCTCCGCAATATCACAGAACGTTATGATGGATATGGAAACAGTATTCGTCGTGTCATGGAACAGAAGGATCATGTTCCTGGTATCCGTGGCGTAGTGGCGGATATCATCCACGTAGAAAAAAATTACGAGATCGCTATTGAGACAGCTCTTGGCGGAAGCATTCAGAATATCGTTACGGATAACGAGCAGACTGCCAAGCAGATGATTGAATTCCTGAAGAAAAACCGGTATGGTCGTGCGACTTTTCTCCCATTAAACAGCATTTCTTCAAGAGGCGAGTTTAATCAGAGAGGTGCGTTGAACGAACCGGGAGCTATTGGTCTTGCCAGTGGCCTGGTAACTGCAGAGAAGGAATATGACGGTCTGATCGGATATCTTCTTGGCAGAGTGCTGGTGGTGGATCATATCGATCATGCTATTGCCATTGCCAGAAAATACCGGCACAGTATCCGTATGGTAACGTTGGAGGGAGAATCCTTGAGTCCAGGCGGTTCTATGACCGGTGGAGCTTTTAAGAACAACAGCAATCTTCTCGGCCGTCGCCGTGAGATCGAGGAACTGGAAAAGAAGGTAAAAGAGCTGGCAGCCGGGTATAATGAGATCCGACAGTCCATGGAAGATAACCGCAGCAGGAGAAATGAGATGCGCGATACTGTGGCGGCGCTGCAGCAGAAATTTCAGGAACAATCCATTCAGCAGAATACAGCCAGGTTGAACATTGAACAGCTGGAGAAAAAAGCGGAGGAGATCCGCGGCGGATATACCAGGATCGAGAGGGAGCAGGAGGAGATCCGTCTTCAGGCAAGAAACATGCAGGCAGATAACATAAAGATCACGCAGGAGCTGGAAGCATCCAAAAGGGATGAGGAAGAGCTGGAGACCTTTATCGAGACCCGGCAGAAGGAGCTGGAGGACTGGAAAAAGGACGAAGCGGAGACCTCAGAGAAGCTGGAAAAGATCCGTCTTGACGCATCTGCATCCCAGCAGAAGGAGAGCTTCATAAAGGAAAATCTGCGGCGCCTGAAAGAGGAAGTTGAAGTTCTTTCGAAAGAAAGGGAAGAAATTCTGGATTCTCTGGAAAAAGGCAGCCAGGAAACTGCAGAAAAGAGAAAGACTATCGACAAGGTACGTAAGGAGATCGAAGGCTTTGCCGCAAAAGAAGAGGCGGCTGCAAAACAGCTGGAAAAATGGCAGCAGGAAAAGGAAGAGCGCACAAAAAGTCATAAGGAGTTTTTTGAAAAGCGTGATGAGCTGTCCGGCCAGATCAGTCTTCTGGACAAAGAATGCTTCCGACTGAAGACTCAGGCAGAAAAGATCGAGGAGAACCGGGAAGCAAGAATTTCCTATATGTGGGAAGAATACGAGATCACTCCGAATAATGCCTTGCAGTACAGAAAAGAAGAAATGAATGACAGGCATGTGATGAAGCAGCAGATCCATAAATTAAAAGAGGAGATACGCTCTCTCGGCTCCGTCAACGTCAATGCAATTGAGGATTACAAAGAGCTGCTGGAGCGGCATACCTTCCTGAGTGGTCAGTACAACGATCTTTTGGAAGCGGAAAAAACGCTGGAGCAGATCATCCAGGAGCTGGATGAGGGCATGCGTAAGCAGTTCAGCGAAAAATTCGGAGAGATCCAGAAGGAATTTGATAAAGCCTTCAAAGAACTGTTCGGCGGAGGCCGGGGAACTCTGGAACTTGCGGAAGACGAGGATATCCTTGAGGCAGGGATCAGGATCATTTCCCAGCCGCCCGGAAAAAAACTTCAGAACATGATGCAGCTTTCCGGTGGAGAAAAAGCACTGACAGCCATTGCGCTTCTTTTTGCTATCCAGAATCTGAAGCCTTCACCATTCTGTCTTCTGGATGAGATCGAGGCTGCACTGGATGATTCCAATGTAGGACGTTTTGCGGGATATCTTCAGAAGTTGACGAAGAACACACAATTTATTATAATAACACATAGACGTGGTACCATGAATGCAGCAGACAGGCTTTATGGAATTACCATGCAGGAAAAAGGGGTATCCACGCTGGTATCCGTAGATTTAGTAGAGAACCAGCTTACCCAGTAACAGAGGGGATGAATCAGTATGGCAGAAGAAAAAAAAGGATTTTTTAAACGTCTGGTAAGCGGACTTACCAAAACGCGAGACAATATCGTTGCCGGCTTTGATTCCATTTTCAGCGGTTTTTCCAGTATTGATGATGATTTTTATGAAGAACTGGAAGAGATCCTGATCATGGGAGATATCGGCATTAACGCAACCACCTCCATTCTGGAGCATTTAAAGGAGCAGGTTGCTGAGCAGCATATCAAGGAGCCGTCCCAGTGCAAACAGCTTCTGATCGACAGCATCAAAAAACAGATGCAGGTAGAAAGCACAGAATATGAGTTCGAGAACCGGAAATCCGTGATCCTTGTGATCGGTGTCAATGGAGTAGGTAAGACTACCTCTGTAGGCAAACTGGCCGGTAAATTAAAGGATCAGGGAAAAAAGGTCATCCTCGGAGCAGCAGATACCTTCCGTGCGGCAGCCGGGGAGCAGCTGACACAGTGGGCCAACCGTGCAGGCGTTGAGATTATCGGCGGCCAGGACGGAGCAGATCCGGCATCTGTTGTCTATGATGCAGTGGCAGCAGCCAAAGCCAGAAATGCAGATGTTCTGATCTGCGATACCGCAGGAAGACTTCATAATAAGAAAAATCTTATGGAAGAGCTTCGCAAGATTTACCGTATTCTGGAACGTGAGTATCCGGAAGCATATTTGGAAACGCTGGTAGTTCTTGACGGAACCACAGGCCAGAATGCGCTTTCTCAGGCAAGACAGTTTGCCGAGGTCGCCAATGTTACCGGAATCATTCTTACCAAACTTGATGGTACAGCCAAGGGCGGAATCGCAGTAGCAATCCAGTCTGAGCTTGACATACCAGTAAAATACATCGGAGTAGGCGAAAGTATTGATGACCTGCAGAAATTTGACGCAGATGCATTTGTAAACGCCCTCTTTGACGTAGAAGAAAGGAGCTAAATACAAATGCTTACATTAGAAAGCTTTGAGGAAGCGGCAGCAAAAGTAAAAGAAGTGACACAGGAAACAAAGCTGATATACAGCAGTTATTTCTCGGATATGACAGGAAACAAGGTTTATCTGAAACCAGAGAATATGCAGCGTACCGGTGCATATAAGGTGCGTGGTGCATATTACAAGATCAGTACACTTTCTGATGAAGAGAGAAATAAAGGTCTGATCACGGCATCTGCAGGAAATCATGCCCAGGGTGTTGCTTATGCTGCACACAAATATGGAGTAAAAGCAGTCATTGTCATGCCAACTACTACACCACTGATCAAGGTGGAGCGTACTAAGAGTTACGGTGCGGAGGTTATTCTTCACGGAGACGTATATGACGAAGCCTGTGCACATGCACTTGCCCTTGCAGAGGAAAAAGGCTATACTTTTATCCATCCTTTTGATGATCCGGCAGTAGCAACCGGTCAGGGAACCATTGCCATGGAGATCGTGCAGGAACTTCCTCTTGTAGATTACATACTGGTACCGATCGGAGGGGGCGGACTTGCTACAGGTGTCTCCACACTTGCGAAGCTTCTGAACCCGCACATCAAAGTCATCGGTGTTGAGCCGGCAGGCGCGGCATGTATGAAAGCATCCCTGGAGAAGGGGGAGGTCGTAACGCTTCCTCACGTAAATACTATCGCAGATGGTACTGCAGTACAGACTCCGGGAAAAAATATCTTCCCATATATCCAGGAAAATCTGGACGATATCATTACCATCGATGATGATGAGCTGATTGTGGCTTTTTTGGATATGGTAGAAAACCACAAGATGATCGTAGAGAACTCAGGACTTCTTACCGTAGCAGCTCTCCGTCATCTGGATGTAAAAAATAAGAAGATCGTTTCCATCTTAAGTGGTGGAAATATGGATGTGATCACCATGTCATCTGTTGTACAGCACGGACTGATCCAGCGTGACCGTATCTTTACCGTATCCGTACTTATCCCGGATAAGCCAGGTGAACTGGTACGTGTTGCAAGTGTGATCGCTGAAAATCAGGGTAATGTTATCAAACTGGATCATAACCAGTTTGTAAGTACGAACCGAAATGCAGCCGTAGAACTTCGGATCACTATGGAAGCTTTCGGAACAGATCATAAGAATCAGATCGTTGCAGCTCTGGAAAAAGCGGGTTGCAAACCGAGAGTGGTACGTGCTATACTGTAGGACATGTTATATTGCAATAACTGAAACTTCTGACCGGACTGTTGCATATGATGTAACAGCCCGGTCTTTTGCGAAAATACCTGCATAGACAGAAAGGACAGATAAATATGTGTGGAATTGTAGGATTTACAGGTAGACACCAGGCAGCTCCGATCCTTTTAGATGGACTCTCCAAGCTGGAATACAGAGGATATGATTCCGCTGGAATCGCCGTACGTGACGGAGAGGGCGAGACTGAAGTGATCAAAGCCAAGGGAAGACTGAAAGTTCTGTCAGAAAAGACAAATGGCGGAGAGACAGTACCGGGAACCTGTGGTATCGGCCATACCAGATGGGCAACTCATGGTGAACCCTCTGAGAACAATGCACATCCTCATATGACAGACGATGGTAATATCGTAGCAGTCCACAACGGCATCATTGAGAACTATCAGGAACTGAAAAATAAGCTCACCCGTAAAGGATATACTTTCTATTCTGAGACCGATACCGAGGTAGCAGTCAAACTGATTGACTATTATTACAAGAAATATGAGGGAACACCGGTGGATGCCATCACACATTCCATGGTGCGTATCCGTGGTTCCTATGCCCTTGCGATCATGTTCAAGGATTATCCGGGTGAAATATATGTAGCCAGAAAAGACAGCCCCATGATCCTTGGAGTGGCAGAAGATGAATCTTTTATCGCTTCTGACGTACCGGCAATCCTGAAATACACCCGCAATGTATATTATATCGGCAATCTGGAGATGGCGCGTGTGAAAAAAGGCGAAGTCACCTTCTACAATCTTGATGGAGATGAGATCGAGAAAGAGCTGAAAACCATTGAGTGGGATGCAGAAGCAGCAGAAAAAGCCGGATATGAGCATTTCATGATGAAGGAGATCCATGAACAGCCAAAGGCAGTACTGGATACGTTGAATTCCGTGCTCAAGGATGGAAAGATCGACCTCAGTGAAGTTGGCCTGGAAGAAGAAAGCATCCGGAATATCCAGCAGATTTATATCATAGCTTGCGGCTCCGCTTATCATGTAGGAATGGCAGCACAGTATGTGATCGAGGATCTTGCACAGATCCCGGTAAGGGTAGAGCTCGCTTCCGAATTCCGTTACCGAAAAATGGCCCTTAACACCAACAGCCTTGCAGTGATCATCAGCCAGTCCGGTGAAACAGCAGACAGTCTTGCAGCACTTCGTAAATGCAGGGAAAATGGTATTCGTACACTGGGAATCGTTAATGTAGTGGGATCTTCCATTGCACGTGAGGCTGATAATGTATTTTATACTCTGGCCGGACCGGAGATTTCTGTAGCTACTACCAAGGCGTACAGCACACAGCTGATCGCAGCTTATACACTGGCGATCCAGTTTGCAATGGTAAGAGGAACGATCACAGAAGAAGCCTACAGCAATTATATCAGTGAACTGCAGACACTTCCGGATAAGATCTGTAAGATCCTGGAAGATAAGGAGCGTATCCAGTGGTTTGCCTCAAAACAGGCAAATGTAAAAGATGCTTTCTTTGTAGGAAGAGGAATTGATTACGCTATCAGCCTGGAGGGCAGTCTGAAGATGAAAGAGATCAGTTACATTCATTCTGAAGCCTATGCTGCCGGAGAGCTGAAACACGGAACGATCTCCCTGATCGAAGACGGGACTCTTGTGATCGGTGTGCTGACCCAGCCGGATCTCTACGAAAAAACCGTCAGCAATATGGTTGAGTGTAAGAGCCGTGGCGCCTACCTTATGGGCTTGACCACATTTGGCAATTACAATATCGAGGATACCGCAGATTTCACCGTCTACATCCCGAAAACAGACCCGCACTTTGCAACATCCCTGGCAGTGATCCCGCTTCAGCTTCTGGGCTACTACGTAAGCGTAGCCAAAGGCCTGGATGTGGATAAGCCACGAAATCTGGCGAAGAGCGTGACAGTGGAGTAAAAAATATATATGGACTATAGAGAAAGCCTCAGAGTATGTATATGCGAAAATACTCTGAGGCTTTTTTATAAAATCTTTACGCAAAAATAGTTTCATGGTATCATATAGACATATGATGCTGTGAAATTATTTTGCTTTTCAGGGGATATTAAGAAGGGGTGACGGGTACATGCTTATGCCGGTAGTGCCAGAGAGGAGATTGAACTGAAACCAGAGTGCCCGGACAGCCATAGAGCAGATAAAGGAGAAAAATTATCCGGAGTCTTTACAGAAATGTACAGGGAATATCCTGGCTTGTGGGGATCAATTATAACAAACCAATCAACAGTGGTAAGCTTTTGGAGCTGCTGTCACAGTACAAATAATAAGATAGGAAAAAATATATGAAGAATACAGTGGTGATCTTTAATGCCGGTATCGGTGCGCTGACTCTTGGTTTTCAAAATGCCGGTTATGAGATTTTGAAAGCATATGAGCCGGACAGAAAAGTGATAGAGATCTATCAGGAAAATATAAGTCAAAATGTAACTGCATGCAGCCTTTCTTCCATAGATCCTGCCACAGTTCCGGACAGTGATGTCTGGGCTTTTGATCTGACGCAGTCGAAAGCAGAAGAGGTGTTTTATAGTTTGACCCTGGTGCAAAGAAGACGACCGCCGGCCATTCTTTTTGTTATGAAAAAGCAATTATGGAAAGGGTTCATAAAGGAGCACATTTTTCAGCTGCAAGAATATGGATACCATATCACGCATAAAAATATCCAGAGTTCGGAGGTTACTGCATTTCCGCTGCGGGAAGAATTTGCATATATTGTTTCAAAAAGAGTGAATGCTTCGGATATGATCATGCCGGTGCAGGTCCATAAGAGTAGTATCCTGTTGGATGGCTGGGTGGAAATGAATCCACAGGATTCCTGGTATTACAGAATTGATTTTGCGAAAGAGAAGATTGATGCTTCGCATGCCGGTGACAGCGTTTTGTGTTGGGAAAAAGGCGGTTATCGGGAATCCGGGCAGGTTCGCCTGAATCTGATAAAAATGCCGCTGATCCGTATCCATGGCGTCTATCATAAGATCACACACAATGAAATAGCCAGATTAAAGGGATTTCCGGAAGATTTTCCACGTTCTGTGTCAAACAAAAGCCGAATGTACAGAAGTCTGGTATATGCGCCGAACATAAAAGTGACAGAACAAGTCGTTCGCAATCTCTGCGTAGAACCCTATATAAATTCAGAGGGTGATGTGCAGATGAAAAACTGGGAAAATATGGCCCGCTTTAAGCAGCTTTTTGAAAAATACCTTACATATAAAGGGGTTTCTTTCCAAAGCGATGAATGGGTCTTTATGACCAGAATGTACAGTGATTCCAAAGAAATCGCTACACTTAAACGGTTGCAGAGTTATAGCCGTCTGGTTGGAAAAGCAGTGTCAGATCAGAAAAAGGATCTGCCATTACAAAATATCTGTGTAGTGGCGAATCTGGTCTCTAATGAGACTAAGAGAAAGTACGAAGAGGCGAAGCTTGGATATGTCTGGGACATCCGAAATGTGCTGTGGCTCTTTGAGGACTATCCGGAACTGAAGAACGAACTGATCTCGATTCTGAATTATTCGGTGGAAAACATAGAACCGGAGAGACCGGAGCCTTTTATCTTTGAGGAAAGCAGCCAGATGGAGAATACGGATCCGGAATCGGTTGCTGACAGCTATATAGCGCAGTTAAAAGTGTTGGAGACCGGTAGTGCAGCTTTCAAGAAATATGAGGAACTTTGTGTTTCTATTCTGAAATATATCCTTGGAGAATATCTGACTTTGTGGGAGCAGCAGAAGACAACAGAGGAAAATCTGTATCGTTTTGACATGTGCTGTAAGATCAAAAACGGGGTGACACAGGATTTTTTTGACACGATCTGTAAGTATTTTTCTACGAAGGATATCGTGTTCGAGTTTAAAAACTATGAAAAGCCTATTACTCAGAGGGAAATTTACACTACAGAAAAATATCTGTACGAAAAAGCTCTCCGCAAAGTTGCGATCATTATTTCCAGAAAAGGAGCGGATAAACATGCGAAAATGGCTGCACGGGGAAGTCTACGGGAAAGCGGGAAACTGATCATCTGCCTGTCCGATGAAGATTTGAAAGCGATGCTCCAGATAAAAAAAGAAGGGGAAAAAACAACGGGAGGGTATTTGGAAGATATTTTGGATGATATGCTGATGCGCCTGGAAAAATAGAAAATTTTGTGAAAAATAACTCAAAAATACTCATTTCGAAGGCAGAGTTTTAGAAGATGATCCGCTGCCTTCGAATTTTTTTATTTTCGAAATAAATCTGTTGTTGTAATATGGAAATTGATGTGGCATAATAAATGGGAAAATGTTAAAAATAAGAAAAATCCAGATTAAGGAAATGTAAAGTTGCATTTTCAGGATAACATGGCTCCTGACAAATTATGACAGGAAGCGAGTATGACAAAGGAGAAAATTATGGCAATTTTTTCAATGATCTTATCTTTGTTGTGTGGAGTATCATTATTTTTGTTTGGTATGTCCCTAATGGGCGATGGTCTGAAGCTGGCAGCTGGTAATAAGCTGGAAGCATTTCTTTATAAGATGACCAATACTCCGCTGAAGGGTGTCGCACTTGGTACTGGTGTTACCAGTGTGATCCAGTCGTCTTCTGCGACGACAGTTATGGTGATCGGTTTTGTAAACTCCGGTATGATGAAATTGAAACAGGCGATCGGTATCATCATGGGAGCCAATATCGGAACCAGTATTACTGGCTGGATCTTATGTCTTTCTTATATTGAAGGATCCAATGGAATCGCCAGTGTTCTTTCTACAGCAACTATTTCTGCGGTTGTGGCTGTAGTTGGTATTATTTTCCGTATGTTCTGTAAGCGTACCTTACATAAGAATGTGGGAAATATCATGCTTGGTTTTGCGATCCTGATGACAGGTATGCAGATGATGAGTGGTGCGGTATCTCCATTGCGTGAGAGTCCGATGTTCATCAAGATGCTGACTATGTTTTCCAATCCGATCGCAGGTATTCTCGTAGGTATCGCTTTTACTGCGGTACTCCAGAGTGCGTCTGCAACAGTCGGTGTGCTCCAGGCTCTTTCCGTAACCGGTATCCTGACATTTGCAAGTGCATTTCCGATCGTTCTTGGTATCGGTGTTGGTGCTGCATGTCCAGTTCTGATCTCAGCCATCGGAGCAAATAAGAACGGTAAAAGAACTGCTCTTGTATATCTGATCAATGACCTGTTTGGTCTGATCCTCTGGTCAGTGATCTTTTATACCGTGAATGCGTTTGTACATTTTACATTTATGGATATGACCATGACACCGGTAGCGATCGCACTTTTGAATACGGTGTTCCGTCTGGCAACGGTTATCGTGCTGTTTCCATTCATTCCAAAGATCGAGAAGCTGGTATGCTGGCTTGTGAAGGATGACAAAGAAGATCTGGAAGATGAGGCAGACTTTGATCTTCTGGAAGAGCGTCTTCTGAATTACCCGGCCCTTGCTATCGCACAGTGTCACCGTGTAATGAACGGAATGTCCAAGAAGCTCCGTAAGAATGTCAACAGAGCCATGAATCTTCTGAATGATTATCAGCAGGATAAGTATGATAAGGTTCAGCGAAAAGAGGATCTGATCGACAAGTATGAAAGTCGTCTAGGAGAGTATCTGATCCAGCTGACAAAGAGAGAGATGAATTCTGCACAGACAAGACAGACTTCACTGTATCTGCATACGATCAATGACTTTGAGCGTATCGGTGATCATGCTTCTTACATTGCTCATATGTCCAATGAAATGCATGATAATCATACGAATTTTTCGCAGGAAGCCTGGGATGAGCTGAATGTTGTTATGGAGGCAGTTCGTGAGGATATCAATATAACCTGCAATGCTTTCATGAAAGACGATAAAGAAATGGCACAGAGAGTAGCACCTCTCGGAGCTGTGATCACAGGACTTTGTGATGTACTGAAGATGCGTCATGCAGAGCGACTGAGCCAGGGCAAATGCGGACTGGAAGAGGGAACGGTATTTAGTGATATCCTCAACAGTTTCTGTCGTATCGCAACTCACTGTGCAAGTGCTATGGTGGCACTTATGAAGAGCGGAGAGACAGGATCTGATCTTCATATTCACGATTCCAAGATCTATCCTACAAACAGTGCGGACTACTACCAGTATTTCAAGGAATACGGACAGAAATATGATATTGGAAATCAGGAAGGCCATATGCTCAGCATGGAGCCGGAAGAAGTAGAATAAGAAATTCAGGCAGCGGAAATGTAGATATTCCGCTGCTGTTTTTGTTAGGGATTTGCCCTAACAATGAAAAAAGAAAGGGCTGTCGCACTAATTTTTTAGTGCGACAGCCCCTTTGTACTGAGGTGATTATAGTTCAGAGAACAAAATATGTCAACCCTCTATTTTTTATTACTTTTTGTAAAAAACATATAATTGCTGATAATTACAAATAAGGGTTATCAAAATACAGATTTCATGATATGATAAACCTATCAGATAGCGTGAGACATATAATGGGGATATGTATCTCGCAGAAAGAAAAGGGAGGGTTTTATTATGGGTGAAAGTATGATCACATCGTTTGACGGAACGAAACTGTATCTGAAAAAAGAAACGGCAGCAGACAATAAAGCTGTGATCGTGATTGTCCACGGACTTTGTGAGCACCAGGGCAGGTACGATTATTTTGCGGAAAAACTTCATGAGGCGGGAATCGGAACCTATCGTTTTGATCACAGAGGACATGGACGGTCTGAGGGTGAAGAGACTTTTTATTCCGATTTCAATGAGCTTCTGGACGACACCAACGTAGTTGTGGATATGGCAATTGAAGAAAATCCGGATGTTCCGGTATTTCTTCTGGGACACAGCATGGGCGGATTTACGGTTTCTCTGTACGGAGCCAAATATCCGGACAAAAAGCTCCGGGGGATCATTACCAGTGGTGCGCTGACCGCAGATAACGGCAATCTGATACGTGGTGTGCCGGGAGAAATGGATGTACATACGCGCCTTGCCAATCAGCTGGGTTCAGGTGTATGCTCTGTACAGGAAGTAGTAGACTGGTACGGAAAAGATCCATACAATAAACAGTCCTTTACAGCGGGGTTATGCTATGCGATCTGCGACGGACTTGACTGGTTCAAAGAGAAAAAAGCAGAGTTCCATTATCCGGTCCTTATGACACACGGCGAGAAAGATGGTCTGGTAAGTGTACAGGATACCTATGATTTCTTTAAGGAAGCAGGATCAAAAGACAAACAGATGAAGATTTACGGCGGACTTTTTCATGAGATCCTGAATGAGTATTGTAAAGATGAAGTGATCGGGGATATGATCCGGTGGATGGAAGTGAGAATCTGAATATAAACAAATTGTTTTACAAGTAGCAGCAAAGCCAGGTGGAAACATATAACACCTGGCTTTCTTTTGCAAAGAGATTCTGTTACAATAGCAGGATGAAAACAAGAAGACAGAACAGGAGAAAAATAACCATGTCAAATATCATAGAAATCACAGATTTCAACGCTTCGGAGCTGGATGTATATGCCAGGATCTCGGAGATACAGCTTTTGAACCGGGCAGAACCGGAGAAGGGGATCTTTATTGCGGAGAGCCCGAAGGTTATTGAGAGAGCTTTAGATTCCGGGTGCCAGCCGATTTCTTTTCTGGTGGAACATAAACATGTTGAGGGTGAGGCAAAAGAACTGATCCGTCGTTGTGGAGACATCCCGGTTTATACGGCAGAATTTGATGTGTTGACGCAGCTGACTGGATTCAAGCTGACAAGAGGAATGCTCTGTGCAATGCGCCGGCCGGCGTTGCCTGATATAGTCGATGTATGCAAAAATGCCCGCAGGATCGCAGTTCTGGAAAATGTGGTAAATCCTACTAATATAGGCGCGATCTTTCGTTCTGCGGCGGCTCTTGGAATGGATGCGGTACTGCTGACACCGGGATGCAGCAATCCACTGTATCGCCGTGCGATCCGTGTCAGCATGGGAACTGTATTTCAGATACCATGGACTTTTTTTGATGAAAAAACAGAGTGGAAAACGGAAGGAATCCGGTCTCTGAAAGCGATGGGATTTAAGACGGCAGCCATGGCTCTTAGGGAGGATTCCTTTGATATTGATGATCCTCATCTGATGGCAGAAGAAAAACTGGCAGTAGTTCTTGGAACAGAGGGGGATGGCCTTGCTTCGGAGACCATTGCGGATTGTGATTATACGGTATGTATTCCAATGGCACACGGTGTGGATTCACTGAATGTGGCGGCAGCCAGTGCAGTTGCATTTTGGCAGCTGGGAAAACGCTAAATATTTAAGAGAGTTCCCGTTTTTTATGATCTTGTATTCCGGTTTTCTTCTTCCATATCCATCAGATGAAAAGAAAGCAACAGATACAGGATCTCGTTTCTGTCTGTAAGATCTGAATCCAGAAAAGCTTTGATCTTATCCAGACGATAAAGAAGAGTACTTCTGTGGATAAATAAAGCGTTGGCAGTATGAGAAATGTTCTGGTTGTGCTCCAGAAAACAACGCAGTGTTTCATAGAGATGAGATTGCTTTGCCTCATCCTTATATTTCATTGACAGAAGCTTTTCGTGACAGACCATGTAAGCAGGAAGCTTTCTGGTTGCCTGTTCCAGAATATAGGGCAGAGCGATGGAGTCAAAATAGTGGATACTTTCTGCGGGATTTTTGCGTTTTCCAACCTGCAGGGTAACAGAAGCCTGCGTGTATTGCCGGTGGAAATTGAAATGTCCAAGCATCTTCCGGCTGTATCCGGCGCTTAACATGCTGCTTTTGATAAAACCCTCGATCTTATCGGAAATCTCATGGATAGTCAGAGTGCAGAGATCCAGATTGATAAAAAGCACCGCATTTCCTTTATATTCGGTAGCACAGCTGGCCGGGATTGTATTTTCAAGATAATTACAGATGGCATTGAGGGTCAGATTTTTCTGGTCGATCAGCCCGGTCTGGATCAAAATACATTGATATATATGGGAAGAAAGCCACCCTACATTTGTCAGCTGCTGACTGATTTTTACATAATCAGCTCCGGGATCAGTCAGAATGGACATAAAAATCTGATGCAGAGGAAAAGCTTTATCCCGGCTGTGCATGATTCCTGTGGAAAGTGCATGGAATACCATCTGGGAAAGGTACTCCAGAACAAAACCAAACGTATCATCCAGGGGAACCTCACCTTCGGAAAACATCAGCCTGTATACTGCTTTATCATTATTGGAGATATTTACGCAAAGAGAAGGAGCAGTAAGGCCATTTCCCGGATAATAAAAATATCCGGCTTTATAAAAAGCCTCTTCGTAATGAGGATCCTGCTTCAGGCTGTCCACAATAGCCCAGGAATTTTCAGTGGAACCCAAAACAGAATTGGAAAGATCACTTAGATTCCAGTCTCTGGAGGCAATGATAGTAAAATCCATACCGATCAGCATCATTGGATTGGGAATAATGGAAGCTGTAAGATCCAGAAGCTCCTGGATAGATGCGTTCCGGAGACGGGAATCCATCAGGGACTGATTCCACTGATCATAGAGGATAAAAATATCCTGAATCCTGTTAAAGACAATATTGACTGGAATATCTTCAGGGATGATACACATGTTTGGCTGAGTTAATTCGTAGTTCTGATAGATTTTTCCAATCATCAGGAACAGAATATTTTTGGGATGATGAAAAGTGAGCTGAAAATCCGGATCTGTGATAAGGTAAACACGTCCATCCTGAAGAACGGTGTTCTTTTCAAAGCAGGAAGGGCAGGAAAGGGTGGGGGATGTATCCAGCCTGGATGTATGCATGGAAAATGATTTCTGCAGGTGATAGCATATGAGTTTTGCACTGAGTTTCAAGGAAAATCCTCCTTCCTATATTTTGTAGGAAAAAACAGGAATAATAGCCATATTATGTGGAATTGTGATTCTTTTGATTTACAGTATAATAGAATCATAAGGAAAAAACAAGTGCAGAAACAAGCCTTTTATGTTGGGGTGTGGCAAAACAAGTGCGGAAAAAAGGCTTTCCTGCATAATAACGTAGAGGAGGTGCGTTTATGTTAACAAAAAGACAAAATATGCTGGAAGTGATCCGCGGAGGAAATCCGGATCGTTTTGTAAAACAGTATGAGGGACTGACATTTGTTCTGAATACTCCATATCAGACGAAGTATCCTATGATGCCGGAAGGACCTGGTGCACCAACAGTAAAATGCGGATGGGGATATTATAATTCCTGGCCTGCAGGAACACCGGGAGCGTTTCCGCTCCATGATCCGGAGCATCTGGTATGTCCGGACGTCGCAGAGTGGAAAAAATATGTAAAGGCACCGGACATCAACTACACGGCAGAGGACTGGAAAGAATGCCAGGAGACAGTTGCCGGAATTGACCGGAATGAAACCATGGTTACTGCAATGGTTGCACCTGGAGTTTTTGAGATGTGCCATTATCTCTGTGAGATCCAGAATACCATGATCAATTTCTACGAAGAGCCGGAAGCCATGCATGAACTGATCGAATATATTACAGAGTGGGAACTGAAATGGGCAGAGCAGATCTGCACCTATATGAAACCGGATGTTGTCTTCCATCATGATGACTGGGGAACACAGAAGTCTACATTTATCAGTGTGGATATGTTCCGTGAGTTCTTTATGGATTCTTACAAACGTATTTACGGATATTACCATGATCATGGTGTTGAACTGATCATCCACCATAATGACAGCTACAGTGCAACATTGGTTCCGACAATGATCGAGATGGGAATTGATGTATGGCAGGGCTGTATGTCTGTTAATGATCTTCCGAAGCTGATCAAAGAATATGGAAAAGATATCACATTTATGGGTGGTATCGATAACGGTAAAGTAGATCGCTTTGACTGGAATCAGGAAATGATCGAAGAGTCAACAGATCAGCTTTGCAGAGACTGTGGTAAGCTTTATTTTATCCCATGTACCACCCATGGCCTGAATTTCTCATGTATCCCAGGTGTATATGAGGCAGTGGATCAGGAAATCGATAAAATGACAAAGGAAATGTTTTGATCGAAGCATAAGACTTATTAATAAGAAGCAAATAGAATAACAAAGGTCGGAAAAGCCTGCAAAACCCAGCAGAAAAGTGCTTTTCCGGCCTTTTTTTGTGAAATTCAGGAAAAAATAAATTTGTAAAGCAAAAACCCTTGACAGGTGTGTCGGAATCGTGTATGATAGCCAAGGTGATTACAGATGGAGAAATTTGTAGAGCAGACATTTTTATTTGATTTTTATGGAGAGCTTCTGACAGAGAGGCAGCGGCAGGTGTACACCAGTGTGGTATTTGAGGATTATTCCTTAAGTGAGGTTGCTGAGGAACTTGGCATCAGCAGACAGGGTGTGCATGATATGATCAGACGGTGCAATCGGACGTTGGAAGAATATGAAGAGAAGCTTCATCTGGTCGAGAAATTCCTGAACATCCGCAGTCAGGTCATAAAGATCCATGAACTGGCTGACAAGTACCACGCCGAAGATATTGCGGCGATTTCCAATGTGATATTAGAGGAGTTATGATCAATGGCATTTGAGAGTTTAACAGATAAACTGCAGAATGTATTTAAGAAGCTGAAGGGCAAGGGCCGTCTCACAGAGGCTGATGTCAAGGTGGCACTGAAGGAAGTTAAGATGGCGCTTCTGGAAGCGGATGTTAACTTTAAGGTCGTTAAGCAGTTTACGAAATCCGTTCAGGAAAAGGCTATCGGACAGGATGTTATGAATGGTCTGAATCCGGGACAGATGGTGATCAAGATCGTAAATGATGAGCTGGTCAACCTGATGGGAAGTGAGACAACAGAGCTTCCGATCAAACCGGGAATGGATCTTACCGTTCTTATGATGGTCGGTCTTCAGGGTGCAGGTAAGACAACGACGGTTGCCAAGCTGGCAGGCAAACTGAAATCCAAGGGAAAGAGACCACTGCTTGTGGCCTGTGATGTTTACCGTCCGGCAGCGATTACACAGTTGCAGGTAAACGGTGAGAAACAGGGCGTCGAGGTCTTTTCCATGGGAGATAAGCAGAATCCCGTGGATATTGCAAAAGCAGCTATCGAGCATGCGAAATCCAATCAGCAGAATGTTGTGCTCATCGATACAGCAGGACGTCTTCACATTGATGAGGATATGATGCAGGAGCTTGAGGATATCAAAGCGAATGTGAATGTAGATGCTACAGTGCTTGTAGTTGATGCCATGACAGGACAGGATGCAGTAAATGTGGCGCAGAACTTTTCTGATAAAGTCGGCATTGATGGTGTGATCCTGACTAAGATGGACGGTGATACACGAGGCGGCGCTGCGCTTTCCATTAAAGCCGTGACCGGCAAACCGATCTTCTATGTTGGTATGGGAGAGAAGCTTTCAGATCTGGAACAGTTTTATCCAGAACGTATGGCTTCCAGGATCCTTGGAATGGGAGATGTAATGAGTCTGATCGAGAAGGTGGAAGCCTCTGTGGATCAGGAACAGGCTCAGGAGATGCAGAAGAAGCTGAAGAAAATGGACTTCGACTTCAATGATTATCTTACCAGCATGGAGCAGATGAACAAGATGGGTGGTATTTCCAGTATCCTGAACATGCTTCCCGGAATGGGCGGTAAGATGAAGGATATCGAGGGTATGATCGATGAAAAGGCTATGGACCGTACCAAGTCCATCATTCTTTCCATGACACCTCAGGAGAGAAGTAACCCCAACATTCTGAACATCTCACGCAAGAACCGTATCGCCAGAGGCGCCGGAGTGGATATTACAGAAGTAAATCGTCTTGTGAAGCAGTTTGAGCAGAGCAAGAAGATGATGAAACAGATGCCGGGATTAACAGGCGGCAAGATGAACATGGGAAAAAGAGGTGGCTTTAAGCTTCCCTTTTAATAAATAACAATAAATTTTCAGAAAGATAATTGGAGGAAAACAAAAATGGCAGTTAAGATCAGATTAAGAAGAATGGGACAGAAGAAAGCACCTTTCTATAGAATCGTAGTAGCAGATTCCCGCTGCAAACGTGACGGAAGATGTATCGCAGAGATCGGAACATATGATCCGAATCTTGACCCAAGCGTATACAAAATCGATGAAGAGGCAGCTAAAAAATGGCTTGCAGCTGGTGCTCAGCCTACAGAGGTAGTTGCTAAGCTTCTTAAACTTGCCGGAATCGAGAAATAATACCTGACAGATTTGGATCTGTGACCTCAATGAGGCAGGAGCAAGGAGGTATGTAATGAAACAACTTGTAGAAGTAATTGCAAAATCTCTTGTTGAAAATCCGGATGAAGTAGTCGTTACTGAGACTGAAAAAGACGACGCGATTGTTGTTGAACTGAAGGTCGGACCAGCCGATATGGGTAAGGTTATCGGAAGACAGGGCAGAATTGCCAAGGCAATCCGTACTGTTGTGAAAGCGGCTTCTTCAAAAAGCAGCAAAAAAGTGATTGTAGATATTCTGCAATGAAAAAGAGACAGGAGCTGTGGATTCCATGGCTCCTGTTTTTACTCTGAAAGGGAGCAAAAATGGAAGATTTATTAAAGGTAGGAGTTATTACAACGACCCATGGCGTCCGTGGTGAAGTAAAAGTTTTTCCGACAACGGATGACGCAGAGCGTTTTCTTGATATTGAATATGTGCTTCTGGATACAGGAAAAGAGCTTCGCAGACTGAATATTCAGAATGTAAAGTTTTTTAAAAATCTTGCGATCCTGAAGTTTGAAGGCATTGACAACATCAATGATATTGAAATGTATAAGGGCCGTGAGCTTTGGATCCCACGTGAAGAGGCACAGGAGCTTGGCGAGGACGAATATTATGTGGCGGATCTCATCGGAATGGAGGTACTTCTGGAGAATGGGGAGAAATTCGGAGTGCTCCGTGATGTGATGGAGACCGGCGCCAATGATGTTTATATTGTAGATCGTGTGGATGGCGAGGAAATCCTGCTTCCTGCGATCCATGACTGTGTTCTTGATGTGGATGTGGAAAAAAATACCATGACTGTACATTTGATGAAAGGGCTTGTTTAAATGAATTATCATGTACTTACATTATTTCCGGAAATGATCGAGAACGGAATGAACACAAGTATTACAGGCCGTGCCATTACAAAGGGACTGTTATCACTGGAAGCGATCAATATACGGGATTTTGCATTCAATAAGCACCAGAAGGTAGATGATTATCCTTATGGCGGCGGAGCCGGAATGCTGATGCAGGCGGAGCCGGTATATCTGTCTTATGAATCCATTGCAGAACGTATTGGAAGGAAACCCCGCGTGATCTTTCTGACTCCTCAGGGAAAAACCTTCAATCAGGATATGGCAAAAGAGTTTGCCCTGGAAGAAGACCTGGTTTTCCTCTGTGGTCATTATGAGGGAATTGATGAGCGTGTTCTGGAAGAAATCGTAACAGACTATGTTTCCATTGGTGATTATGTACTTACCGGAGGAGAACTTCCGGCTATGGTCATGATGGATTCTATTTCCAGAATGGTACCAGGTGTTCTGAATAATCAGGAATCCGGTGAGACGGAATCCTTTTCCGGGAATCTTCTGGAGTATCCCCAGTACAGCCGCCCGGAGGAATGGCATGGCAAAAAGGTTCCGGAGGTGCTGCTTTCCGGACACCATGCCAATGTGGATAAATGGAGAAGAGAGCAGTCTATCATCCGTACAGCCAAATGGAGGCCGGATCTTTTACCAAAAGCTGATCTGACCAACAAAGAGTGGAACGAGGTCCGCAGGCTTCGCAAACAGTGGAAAGAGGAAGTGGAAAAATAATTATGAAAACATCAGATTTTTATTATGATCTGCCGCAGGAACTGATCGCTCAGGATCCGCTGGAGGACAGAAGTTCTTCCAGACTGATGCATCTGTCCCTGAAAGATGGAAGTATCGAACATCGTCATTTTACCGATATACTGGATTACCTGCATAAGGGAGACTGTCTTGTGATCAATGATACCAAGGTTATCCCGGCACGTCTTTATGGTCACAAGGAAGAAACTGGAGCGCTGATCGAGATCCTGCTTCTGAAACGCCGCGAAAATGATATCTGGGAGTGTCTTGTAAAGCCGGGAAAAAAAGCACGTCCCGGTGCAAAGATCACTTTTGGTGACGGTATCCTGAAGGGTGAGATCATTGATATTGTAGATGAGGGAAACCGTCTGATTCAGTTCCATTATGAGGGGATTTTCGAAGAGATCCTGGATCAGCTGGGAGAAATGCCGCTGCCGCCGTATATTACCCACAAGCTGAAGGATAAGAACCGTTATCAGACTGTATATGCAAAGAATGAGGGATCTGCTGCCGCACCTACCGCAGGACTTCACTTCACGCCGGAGCTTCTTGAGAAAGTAAAGGAGAAGGGTGTGAATATTGCACATGTAACTTTACATGTAGGTCTCGGAACCTTCCGCCCGGTAAAGGTAGATGATGTAGAAAAGCACCACATGCACTCGGAGTTTTATATTGTGGAAGAAGATCAGGCAAAACTGATCAATGATACAAAGAAAAACGGCGGAAGAGTGATTTCTGTGGGAACTACCAGCTGCCGTACTCTGGAGTCCGCAGCCGGAGAGGATGGAATCGTGAAGGCCGGAAGCGGATGGACAGAGATCTTTATCTATCCTGGATATAAATTCAAAGCTATCGATGGACTGATCACCAATTTCCATCTGCCGGAGTCAACGCTTCTGATGTTAGTTTCAGCCCTTGCCGGAAAAGAACATATTATGGCTGCTTATGAAGAAGCTGTGAAGGAAAGATATCGTTTCTTCAGTTTCGGGGATGCGATGCTGATGATATAACATCAAAATCTAACATTTGTTGGGCGAAGAGATCATACAAAGAACAGAAAGAAACCAGGAGGCAAAACGCTTCCTGGTTATTTTTTTGGCCTAAAATATGCCAGTGTTAATTTTTATAGGTGAATTTATGTGTAAGACCATTTTTGAATGTGATGGACGTAACTTTGCCATCTGACACATAAACAGAATCTAAAATTGTTTCCATGTAGGCATGAAGAATTTCAGGATCAACTGAAGTTGCAAGATTCTTATAATAAATATATTTTCGGTTCTTCAATTCTTTCTGTATGAGAAGATGGCTTGCCTGTTTGATAAATTCCTCATCGGTGAGGTATGAATCGGGATTTTGTGTTAATAGTCCAAGCCTGTTGTTGATCGTTTTCAAATGAGAGACAATTTCGTTTTTACGGAGGATATAATCCTTCTCTGATATAGAACGTTCGGAATACAGGTAAAGGTCCTGCAAACGCTGCATTGCGCGCTCCTGTTTTTCCTTTTCTTTTTTTAATGAAGAAAGTTCTGGATCAATAGCTGCTTTTCTTTTTCGGGGTTTCTTAATAGCAAAAACATATGAATCATCAGAACCATATCTTGAAAGGAGATTGAAGAAACAGTTCAGGCCATCTTTGTCAATACATTTGATATTTGAAAAGACGGAACCGGACAATAAAGCATTTTGTAAATCCTCAGGGGAGGTAATGGATGAAAAACTCTTTTTAGCATTGAGCATATTTAATATATAGTTAATTACAAATTCCCCTATAATTATGTCGTTGAATATAGCATTGTCACATTTCTTTGTATTTCTCCTTAACGGGCAACTATAATTTGAAGGGCGGTATCCATCAACATGTAGCCTACCGGGAGTGCAGATTAGCTTATTCCCGCATTTTCCGCAATAAGCAATACCGCGAAATACATGAGTATTTTTGGAGGTATGGAGCCTTCCAATAACATTATCAACAGATCTAATATTTGATGCGCGAAGAGATTTCATTAATTCATGTTCTTCCAATGTGAAGATTGCAGGATGGTGATTCGGGATAAGGACCCATTCATCCTCCGGGTTGGGAATCCTAACATCTGCTACTTTACATCTGTTGTATCTATAAATGCCAGCATAAAAGGGACTTGATGCAATTTTCCATGCAGAAGTAGGAGTCCAGTCATGACCAGAACGGGTTCTATATCCTGCCTCGTTTAGCGCTTTGGCGGTATAGGTAAATGACTTGCTGCTAAGGTATAAGTCTCTGATTTTGCGGCACACTTCTGCTTCGTCCTCTCGGATGGAGAAAGTAAGAGTTTCAGAATCGTAATCATATCCAAAGGGAATCCGACCGCCGTTCCACTGGCCGTTATTGGCTCTTGAAATCATTGTTGCGGTGACACGTTCAGAAGTCATGTTTCTTTCCAATTCAGCAAATACCAAGACTATTTTAAGCATAGCTTCACCGATAGCTGTTGAAGTGTCAAACTGTTCATTTTTACTTACGAAAGTAACTCTTAGTGATTGAAGCTCTTTATACATTTGTGCAAAATCCAGAAGGTTTCTGGATATTCTATCTATTTTCCATACAAGTACATGGGAAAATTCGCCCTTCCGGATTCTTCCCATCATATCTTGAAACGCTGGACGATCAGTGTTTTTTCCTGAATATCCGGCATCTTCAAAAAACTCATAATTATCAGTACCGAGAATAAGTTGACAATATGCTGCAAGGTCTTTTCTCTGCATAGGTATGGAGTCTTTGTCTACTTGGTGAATAGTTGACACTCGGATGTATATTGCTACTTTTGTTTCGCGAGAGGAGGCAGATACACCCCTCAAAGCTGTTTTTCGTTTATTCATGATATTTCTCCCAAACACACAAAGAAAGCCCCTGCATGGGGCTGTCCTTGTTTCTAAATGATATGTGGCACATATTTGTTAAGTACAGACCACACAATTTCCCTATCTCTTTGATCTGCCAGTTGATAACAAGCAAGGAGCCGTTGAAGTTCTAAGACAAAAGCATCCTTTTCTGGAACCAATGGTTTTTGCGGTTGAATAGTGCGTTTTTCTTCCATAAGAAAACCTCCGATTATTTGGTTTTATTATTCCGATACCATTCAAAATAGTTAGAGGATATTATGCTCTCTTATCATTAACATACTTTTCCGGAGTGGAGACGATATGAGTGCGTAAGAAATCCTTGCAAAGCTGCTGTCTGTCTTCCGGAATCTGAGAAATGATTTCAACCCATTCACTATCAAGCTCATTATTTTGAGTGGGAATGGAGCATGAGGATTTACCAGGACCATATACCAGCTCGTCCAGGCTAATATTTAGATGCTCTGCTATCTCCATCACAATGTCTAAGCGTGGGAATTTTCCTACTTTCCAACCGCCTGTATTACCGCTTGCGCGGCCTATTTCAGCTAAAACAGTAGTAATATTTGTGCCTTTTCTTGAACAGGCAGCTTTTAAGTTATCGTAGAACATAGTACCTCCTTCATAAAAAACTCAGAAAAATGAGCTAAAGGTATTGACGAACTCATTATTACGAGTTAATATAACAAATGTAAGATGAATTTGAAGATGATTTTAAAGTTTATTTTAAAGATAAAATTCATCTTCATTATAAAGAAAAAAATAAAAAAAGTAAAGAAAAGAAAGGAGCAAAACATATGGCGGAAAAGCTGTCTCCTTGGTGTAAAAAAGCCAAGATTGCCATGATTCAGAAAGATATCGGAGTTTCTGATATGGCAGAAAAGCTCGGTAACAATCGCTCATACATTTCTTCCGTTTTAAATGGCCGTGTGGTATCACCTCCGATCAGGAAAAGAATAAGTGATTATTTGAATATTACTGATGATGATTTCTGTTCAAATGATTGAGCATGAACTCATTATAAAAGATGAGGAGTGAAAACAGAATGGAGTTTGATTGTACAAAAGAGGGAAAAAACATTTATTTTGCCTGTAGAGAAAAGGCAGCAAAATACAATGATCTTCTAAACAGCAGAGAAAGAGCTGCTGAGTTGCTGGGAATCTCAACATCAACTCTGGCAAATCATGAGCTGGGAGTAACCAAAAATGTACCACCAGATACGGTGGTTATGATGTCTGATCTGTACAAGACACCGGAACTGCGCAGCTATTATTGCAAACACGAATGTCCAATAGGAAGAAATCTTCCGTTAGCAACTCAGATAAGTGGTTTGCAGGGCATTACAGTAAAAATATTGAACAGTCTGGATGAAGATGGAGTACGAACTATGAAGAAACAACTCCTGAGCATTGCCGAAGATGGAGAAATTACAGCAGATGAGCAGGATGAGTTCGATGGAATAGTAAAAAAATTGGAAGTTTTGGCAACAGCAATGTTTTTTAATTATGACAATGACAAAAAGGTATATGTTATCCCGATGCTTCCAGAAAAAATCGCTCTTACTGTGAATGGTAAGTTGACTTCTATGGATATAGACCGTTTTGGAGAGGTACTGCATAGGGGGAAAAGGGATGCGATTCAAATTGAGTTTGAAAGCATATTTCCTCCTAAGTTTGGGAGCAATTACTGTTCCTGCCTAAAAAAAGAATTTAAGAGTCCGGCAGTATGGCATAAATGGATGTTATCACTTTCGAATTGTAAGAATCCATTTCATTTTGTACTTGTAGGTTCTCCGTTCAAAATCAATATGTATGCGGACATTGTATCTTATGCTCCGTATGAAAAGGGCGGAGATGTAGGTGCGATTTATTACAAGATAAAAATTAAGGAGCACAGAAAACCTTCCATCAGTACATATAACAAGAAGAAAAAGAAGACCACAACATCTGGAAAGAGGCCAAGCAATAAGGATACGCTGAAATATAAGGTAACTGCAAATAGTGGTTTGCATTTAAGAAAGGCTCCAAATGGGGAGATAATAGCATTGATTCCGAATGGGAAGAGTGTGAAATCTGATGGAAAGAAAAATGGAAATTAAGGATATGGACAATGCAGGTATGGAAAAAGACCTGCTGATGAAAAGCTGGAGTACATACGCTGCAACTGCCAATTCCTCAAAAGGCAAGTGCATTATAGCAATTATAAGCACCGACCTTGGTAAGAAATGCCAGGATCAGTATATGGAAGATCAGATACAGACATATGCAAAGAGCATTGAAAAGACATATGGAGTCATGCCGGACACCGCAATGATGGAATGCATCAACATCCTGCATCAAGGTGGAAATAGTGCTTTGAAAAGAATCTTGTCTAAGACTGCGAAACCGTACACCGCAGACAAGATTTACACGACATTGTGCCTGGACCCGAAAGACCCGACTTCGAATCAGGTAGGCGATTATGAAGATAGGCAGAAGGCAGTCATTTCAATGATTCGCAAATATGCCATAGAAAACAAGAAAGGAGAAACTACAATGGGAGTAAAGATTAGTAATTGCGGACATGACGAAAACGGAAGATATGCCGGTGGAAAAGCCGGTGATCAGACTGGGACAGAGTATCAGATCATGGACTGGTACAGCAGACCATGGTTCTGCGTTCTGAGATTTGAAGATAAAATAATTGCGAACATGATTGCAGATATGGCAATAAAAGCAGCTCGGAACGACCATGTTGGCTACGATCAAGGAACAGCAGGGAATAGCAATGACAGATATACGTTCTGGCAGCAGCTCAAAGCTAATGGATATGACCCTGCTAAAATAAAAAAAGACTGCGAGAGTGATTGTAGTGCCAGCACAGCGGCCATCGTTAAAGGAGCGGGATATCGCCTTGGAAATACAGCTCTGCAGAATGTGAGTATTTATCTTACAACACATAATATGCGGAAGGCTCTTGAAAATGCTGGCGCACAGGTGCTTACTGATGCTAAATATTTGACTTCTGGAGATTATATCGAAGCTGGCGATATTCTTCTGAATGACGATCATCATGTAGCAATCGCGGTGACGAGCGGAACAAAAGTATCGGCATCCGATGTGGAGAAGAAACAGAACACGGTAGCTTATGTGGCAAGGTTTATCAAAGATTGCAAGTGCTACAGTGTAGCCGGTAAAACTCAGGCAAAACTGTTTCCGGTAATTAAAAAGAACGCTGTCGTAGATGTGATGAAGTATACGGAAAAAATAAAGGGAAAAAGATGGTACTTCATCCGGATTCCGTATCCAAATGATGAGGGATTCGTATTTGAATTTGTCCCTGCAGGATATTTCAAAAGACTGTAGAAAATATTCCGTAAATGTGGTAACATGATTTTGCTGCGCGCCTCCGGCAGGAAGGAGGTGAGGTCTAATGCAGGATTTATTCATCAGTTTGCTTGTCTCTATCGTAGCAGGCGTAATTAGCTACTACATTTGCAAATGGCTGGATGGAGACGAATAAGCAGCGCAGACAGCCTGAAGGCATAAGCCACCTTACATAAACGGAATAGAAAACCCCCGAAAGTCTGGACCACTTTCAGGGGTTTTCGTTTTGTCTAATGCAATTTCATCAGTTTGCTTAGCTGTTATTATCATATGCTATAGCCAGTAAAATGTCAACTTCAAAATATTGAGTTCACTACCCTTCCCCGATGCCTGAATGGTGTCGGGACTTTTTTATTTGTCCTGGGATAATCCTGGTGCAAAAGAGCATATGTATTTAACTATATTTATATACTCTATACTAAACTTAAATCTCGTCAAGTCGCTTGTAAGCCAATCTGTCCCTGGTATTTCTGAGGATGAAGCTGGTGCAAATGATCATATATATTTATCTATTATCTTATATCTTATTCTAAATCTAAGTCTGAGCCAGCCAAAGGCTGAAAAGTGGCTGACAAATTAAAGCCAACAAATGTTGGAAAAACAACTCGTTTCTGTGAGATTTCAATAAAAAATCAGCATATAATCTGTGAAAGGTTAACAAAATAGAGCTTTAGAAACAGCTTGTTACGATAGCTTTATAAACTTTATCATCAACCTCAATCAAGCTTCTTTTTCCGCTTTTAAATGCGATAGCAACGGTATAGATTCCTTTGTTTTTAGCAGAAACACCACCTGCAAGCATACCTACAGGACCGAGTAAAGCACCTCCAACAATCCCACGAGCAATTCCGCTTTTGGCACTTTTTCTATGCTCATCGGTAATGAGCTCGTAATTTTCAACAGTATCTTTATTGATACCGGTTCTTTCTTTGCCGAATCCCTTCTCGATACTTACAACGCCAAGAAAAGATGATACAGGTTGATTTATGTAATCACCTGCTATTACCATATTTTTTGCTTTAGCCATTTTTATTTTTCCTCCTTGTGGTAAAGATCAACATATCCGGTCTGCTCGATTCCGAAAGGAGTAAGTTCGTAGTATTTTCTTTCAAAACATTCTACATTTCCGGAAGATAATACTTGGTTTATAAGATCCTGTTTCTTTCCGGATGGAGTACGTCCATTTTTTAATAAAAATGCTTTTAGGTCAGGAACAGTCATCTTCGACAATGTAAAAGTTGGCGGAGCATACCAGAGAAGCCCAGAGACTAAAGCGTGTTGAATTACATTGCAATAATCAATGTGATATTCGTGCGTAAAGTAGCCTGGAATATAATCAAGCAAAACCGATTTGTGATGAATATATTTTATAAAAAGCAATTCCGAATCGCTGAAAGATGTATCAGAAATATTCGCAGGTGCAGAAATAATATGGTCATGATCAAGGTTCTGAGCAGCCTCAAGAGCCTTTTCGTGTATATTTTGAGCTTGTTTAGACGATGCCATAGATTTTGCAGTTATTTCGTCCCAATTCGCTTCGTATTTCTGGTTTGCTTCATCAATATATTTCTGACGCATATTGGAGATTTCATCTTCTGTCATGCCGGTTAGTTCAGAGAGCCTGGATAAATCTCTTTTAATTACAGGTTTTGTTTGAATAGGTGAATCATCAGGTGAAGATGAATAGAAATCATGAATATTGCGTAAGCGATAGAAATCTTGTTGATAATCGCTACCTAATTGTCCTAAGGCATCATGTAATTGTTGCTCATATTCAGGATCATACTCAGTGGAAGATAAATTTTGCTCATGCTGAATGATATCTTTTCCATCCATGTAATTTACGTCAATGGAGTAAATTAAATCTGCATATGGGATGCTTTGTAACGATTTTATAGTCTTTTTCACAGGAAGATTTTTATTGTCCGATAAAGCTGATTGATATAAAGCAAGAGCGTTTCCAGTAATGCCGTATTTATTATAACAGTCAGCGAGCTTCTTTTTGGTCAGAGAAAGCTGATAGCGAGACATATCAGGGTAGGAATCAATGCGATTTAACTTACTGAGAATCTTTTTTTCAGTTTGAACAGAAAAAGAAGATTCGAGCAAATCAATCATTTTCAGAATTGAATTGTTGATTTCATAGGGAGATAAATGTGCCATAATAAGCCTCCCTTGAAAGAGTAGAAAATATCAAGATATTATCAGAAAACTTCGGGGGGGGGGTAAAATTTTTGTTCTTTTTCATAGAAAAAATCTCCTTTTTTATTTAATGATACCACTCTTAGGAGAAGACAACAACCACAATAAAATGAGTTGTGATACACAGCAAGAAAAAACTCAAATTTTGTAAAATATGGTATTGACACCTACCTACTACGTGTTATATTAAACTCAACAAAACGAGTTACAGAAATAATAAAACTCAATATAGCAAGTGCGAATGGGAGGACATAGATATGGCAGTGACAAAGGACGAAGAATTTAAGGCATTGGAGAAAATGAGAAAAATCGTTGAGGGACTTGGAGAAGACAGCTATATTGGCACAGCTTTTGAAGGATGCTTTGAAGTAGCAGAAGATAACATCAGGAATGATTTTTTATGCAGCATGAGACAAAGATGGCTGTCGGCAGAAAAAGAGACAGAAAAATTCAGCCAGGAACTTAAAGAACGTGATAACCAGATCGAACAGCTTAAGAAAGAAATTAACGGACTGGAAAGTGACAGAGAGGCATTAACTAAAAGATGTGAATCGTTGTCAGATAATAATACTAAGTTATGGAATCAATACAGAGAATGCCAGGAGAAAGTAGAACCGGCAGAAATGGAAATTATGCAACTGAAAGCA
The DNA here is from genome assembly GCF_022868965.1 of Blautia sp. NSJ-140. Lineage (NCBI taxonomy): Bacteria > Bacillati > Bacillota > Clostridia > Lachnospirales > Lachnospiraceae > Blautia > Blautia sp. NSJ-140. The sequence continues at coordinate 115,107 of NZ_JALIFS010000003.1, forward strand.
AAATTATACGATTTAATTTGCAAATAAAATAGCCGAAACGGTCAGAAATGACCGTCCACCAGGAATGACCGCCTGGTGCTGATGATGGCAGGTCAATGCGGTTGGTATTGGACAACAAGTTTTGCTGGTTTTTAAGGAGAAAAGCAGAGGCGGTAAGCAAGACCGAGCAGAGAACGCCTGAAAATGCTCAATGTAGAATAACAAGTTTACTGATTTTAAAGTGAAATCAGATACGGGAGTGGAAGCACCGGAATAACACTGCACAGGTTGTAAAGTATGAGGCAGCCATATAAATTCACATACCCAATCGCCTATTTTATGGCACGAAAGAAAGTGATTCGTAGATTTGTTATCTACGCCCTGGGCAGTACAGGGAAATGCCAGACAAGAGAAAATGAGAATGAAGAAAGTACGGAGGGCATGATTTTATGAACAGAGAATACAGAAAAAGATTGTTTGCTCTTATGGACGAGATTGATGATCTTGCACAAATGGGTATTAAGTTGGAAAAAGAAGAGATTACAGGCGAGATAGAAATGCCGCAGGAACCTGAGAAAAAGGAACCGGTACAGTGCAAAAGTGCAGCTGCGGATGAAGAAATTTACAAAGAGGAAACCGGACCGAATCACGATACAACAAAGAGATATGCTGCAAGTTTTAAGAAATTTATTGTTAACATGCATAAGATTCAAGGGAAAACTATTGATGAGATCACACAGCGATATGGGGTGTCAAAAGCAACCGTTACAAAATGGTGCAGTGATGCCAGATACATTGATGGAATCAGCCTGGAAGCAATGAAGGGAAAAACAGAAGCATTGGAAAAGGAAAACGAAAAGCTTAGAGAAGAAAATGCGAGACTGCAGAGAATGATCGCCCTTGCATTTGGACAGGGGAAGGAGGCACAGGCATGAAGATTAAAGACTTTAAGGTAGGGCAGGAAGTATATGTGTATTCAGACAGAGATTTGATGCTACTAAAGGAACAGGCGGCACAGGTATATACGGTTGCTAAAATCGGGAGAAAATACCTTTATGCTGCGAAAGGAAAGTATAACAATGTTAAATCGGTACCAGAGTATTTACTGCAGTGTTTTCGGGAACCGGAGTGGACGGATGAATTTCTGGAACTGAATATTGACTACGGATACAAAGTAATAATGTTTCCGGATATGGAAAAAGCAAATGATTGTTTCGAGAAAAGAAAACTTATAAGACTGTTCGAAACAAAAGTAAGTTGGAACCAGTACAAGATAGATGATCTTAGAAAGATAAAAAATATTTTGGGGGTTTAAAAGTGACAGCATTACAGAAGATATTTCAGAGTTATTATGAAAATCGGATTGAGAGCGATGAACCGGATCCGGAAAGAATGGCAGTTACATATAAAAGGGTTCTTGATACCTTGAATGAGCTACAAATCGGGCATAGCGGCATAGATGATATTATGTTATGGGTAAGTCAGTATGGAGCAGCAGCGGAGGAAACAGGATTCTACGCAGGATTCCAGATGGCGTGGGAATTATTGAAGAGTATGCAGGAGGGCACAGAATAAATCTAAAAGGGGATGGCTCAATAAAATGAGCTGTCCTTAATTTTTTCTCATTTTTTGTAAAACAGGGTATTGACACTACTAACCTACGTGTTATATTAAACTCATAAGAACGAGTTATAAACAAACAAAACTCACATAACTGAGGAAGATTACAAAAAAATGATGGACGGAGCAAAAAACAAAAAATACATCCGGAATCTGTTGGCATCAAATGGAACAATGTGTGGAAAAGGAGATTTTTAAGGAGGTTCAGCAATGGAACGGTACGAACTGGCGAATGGAAAGGTGTATGAGATCACCAGATGGAGTGATACATGTACAGTGACACATAAAGGCGGTATTGTTTATTCTGGCTCCTATGCAGAATGCAGGAAATATATCAACAATCAGAAATGAGAAAGAGAGGGCAAAGGGCATGGCACAGATTATTCAGTTTCCGGTAAAGGAAAAGCAGGTCAGCAATGGATATGACAATTTATCCAGACTGATTGCAGTTGCGGCTACAAAAGAGGTTCTTAATTTTTATATTGAGAGCATAGAGCAGATGGAAGAAAGCGGAAATCTGCTGGATGGAGAAGCACAGAAGCTGACAGAACAGGGAAGAGAGAAACGGTTAGAAATGGCAAAACCGGATCCTGTTGAAAAAGAACCGGTCGAAAATCCTGGCGTATATTGTTATACACCTGAGATGGGGCAGAAGAAACCAGACTGCCAGATGGAGGCAAGTCGAGGATATTGCGGTGGACATTGGTATATTGATACGCCTCTGGAAATAAAAGGAAGAGGGATTACTTTTCTGAAAAAATATGCGGATAAGGATTTCTGTGTTCCCGGTAATTATAGAGTTGGATGGAACGAATACAGAGTTACAGACAGAGCTTTTGGAATCCTGAAAACTAAATACAGTATCTCGCAGGAATGCCTGCTTGATTGATAAATAATCTGCCATGGGGAACCGGAGCAGGAAATAAGAGGAGGAATGATGAAAATGGAATATCGAAAAAATAGAAAAACCCCTGACGTTATGTTGCTTGCAAATAATCAAAGAAAAATGCATGGAGTACCTATGTGGAGAAAAAAGAACAAGAAGAAAAGATACTATACACGGTGCGAGGCAGACGAAACGATCACGACATTTTTGGAGTATTGTAACAGAGAATAGGAGGAATTTATGTGCGAGGACGAATACTGGGAAAACCGCAGAGAGGAATGGGAAAACCCAAGGACATATAGAAAATATAATACTTGGGATGAAGACGAGCCTATATATGAAAGCGGAAACTTATTCCTGGATGGCGAAATAGAGGAGATTGAAAAAGAACGGGGATATCCGATGGAAGAACTGTACGAAGGCGATCTGCTTGATATAGTGGAGGAACAGAAAGGTATCGTTGCTGATTCGGCGGAATGGAACGATAACTGGGGCTGTATTGAATACAGGTACCAAGTGGCATAGAGGAGGAAGAAATGCAGAACATTGTAGAATTTATCAAAGAGGAAATGTCAAACAGAGGAATGACATACGATTTATTGGCTGAAAAGGTAGGGACAAGCAGACAGAATCTTTGGTTGAAACTGAATAAAAATACCAGACCGAATTTTGAAACAATAAAAAAAATTCTCTCAGCACTTGACTACGATTTGAAAGTAGAGAAAAAAGAAGAAACTGCTGATCCTGGAGAAAAAGAATTTGAAGCTTTTTTAGGAAGCACTTATGAAGAACAGGTAAGTTATGAGTGCGTTCAAGCGTTGCTTGCGACAATAGGGTATGCTTTGAAAATAAAAACTCAAAAAAATGAGGAAAATGTTAAAGAGGGTATTGACAACTACTAACTACGTGTTAAATTATAATTACAAACTCAATTAAATGAGTTTAAGAAAGGCAGGTGAGAAAATGGAGGAGTTTGAAATGCCAACTAAAAACACAGGGGACATGGTTGTGAGAGCAATGCGATGGGCTTTAGCACATGGACATACAGCAGAAGAAGCATACGACTTAGCAACTTATATGACAGGAAATGAACTTCCAGAAAAAGAAGTAGAGAAGAAAGAGAAAAAAGAATAAGGCTCCGGAGCCTACCTGAGAAATAGAACCGGAGCCAAAATCCAAATGAACCGGGACGGTTTTCACCTGCCGCCGCCTCGGTTTGATATTAACACAGGGGCAGGAAGAAAACAAGGGGGGCATGACATTGAATGATGAAATTGTGATCTGCAAAGAATGCAAGAAACCTGAATACTGGGGCGAAATGAGATGGCTCAGTGGTCGGTGCGTATGTCGAGACTGCTACAAAGCAAATTATGAGCAGGAAACTAAAGAGCCTTATACATGGGATGATCTGGACGGGAAGCGTCCAACAATGAATGAGTACAGAGAACAGGAGAGAAGAAAATGCGAAAATATGAATTGAGCATCAGTGCGGATTATGTTCCAGGATGGGGCGTAACAGAAGCAGTGAGAGAGTTCTTCCAGAACTCCATTGATGAGGAAACCAGAGACAGTAGCAACAAAATGTTATTTGAATATGACGAGGCAGAAGAAAAACTGATAATCGGAAACAAGCATAGCGAGCTGGATATTAAGACACTTCTGTTCGGAACGACCACTAAAAATGATGATGATGCAATGATCGGGAATCATGGAGAAGGGTACAAAATTGCAACGGTTGTTCTTCTGAGATTAGGCAAAACAGTTGTATTTAACAATTACTGCAGGCGTGAAGTCTGGAGACCGAGACTGGTAAAATCCAGAAAATATGATGGTGCTTTAGTACCTACATTTTTTGTAGAAACTGCGGCAGTATGGGAGAAAGTACCAGATCATAGCCTTATAATTGAAATTTCCGGAATTACGCTAGAAGAATATGAGGCGGTAAAAAAGTCCAATCTTCATTTACAGGGAGATTACAAAAAAATAGAAACAATATATGGAGATATTCTGGAAAGTCCGGAATACAAAGGAAAGATATTTGTCGGAGGGTTATATATCTGCGAAGAACCAAGACTTGACATTGGAGTAGACTTCAAGCCCTGCTATGTGAGATTGGAAAGAGACAGAAGCATGGTTGATTCATTCGATGTTCGCTGGTACGCTTCCAAAATGGTTGAAGATGCTAAGAATGCAGAACTGTTGAAGAAATCTATTGATTCATACAGCGGCCAGTACATTATGTGTGAGCGTGTACCGGAAGACCTGAAAAATGAGATTGCAGAAGATTTTATCAATGAATATGGTGCTAAGGCAGCGCCGGTTACAGATCAGAAAGATATGGAAGCTTTAAAAAAGCGAGGTTACAAGCCGGTCATTGTTTCCGAGGCAAAGAAAAAAGTTATTCTTGCTTCTACATATTTTGAAGATGTGGAGGAAGAAAACAGAAAAATCAGAGAATCCCAGAAACCGTTATGCGAAAGATTTTGCAATTTTGCAGAAAGAATCGAATCCAAGTTGAATGAGGACGAAATCATTGAGCTATACGGATTCCTGGATGAATTATCAGACGAAGAGGAGGAAAAGGAAGAATGAAAGAAAGAATCTATTACGAGATCAATGAGAAGTCTGCAAGGTCTGCTCATGAAATGATGTCATTTCGAGATTACAAAGAAGGCAGCCTGACAGCGGAATACAAAGGATATGTTGACGAAGCGTATGTTCTGGCAGACAAGGTTGCTGAGAGCAGACCGGAGGAAGCTGACAGGGTATATGGTATCGCAGACAGATATTCAAAAAAGATGGCGGCCAATTTGAATAATCGAAGTCGTATCGGTTGTATGTGCCCATCGGTTATGATCTCCGGATCAGCAAATTTTCCAGTGAAGAAGAAAGAAAAACAGAATGCAGCATCCGATAGAAATCACCAAGAGTTCCAGGAAATCCAGAAGATGCTGAACAGGATTCGGAGCATTGGAAACGGAAAGGGCATTATCAAATCTGGTGATGCGGATGCAGTAGAACGCTTGGAGAAGAAACTGAACGGGTTAAAGGAACTGCAGGAAAAGATGAAAGCTACAAATGCTTATTACAGGAAGAATAAAACCTTGGACAATTGCCCTGTACTGACACAGGAACAGATTGATAGCCTGAAAGAGAAAATGCAGAAGGACTGGCATTATGAGGACAAGCCTTTTGTCACATACCAGCTTTCAAACAATAATGCAGAGATTCACCGGATAGAAGGCAGGCTAAAGAAGCTTAGAGCGGCTAAAACGGAAGGAAATACTGAAAGCGAGAATAAGTATTTCCGTACCGTTGAAAATACGGAGATCATGCGGTTACAGTTGTTCTTTGAAGGTAAACCGGAACCAGAAGTGAGAGACGTGCTGAAAAAGAACGGATTCAGATGGAGCCCTAAAAATAGTTGCTGGCAGAGACAGCTTACAGACAATGCCAGATATGCACTGGATAGAATAAAAAAAGAACTGGAGGAGTAGAAAAATGGCAAAAAGAAATATAGGAGGGTACACAACTACCAGAGAAGTGTATAAGACAGTAAAGAAATATGATCATCAGCAGTTTGATGAGTTTTGCACGCGCGTTTATACCAACGGTTTCAATGATGGAAAAAAATCATCAACCGAGAAACCGGTAAAAACGATTACGGATGAACAGCTTATGGAAGTGATTGGAGAGGTCAAAGGCGTAGGACCGGCATTGAGAGGCAAAATCAAAGATGCAATCGAAGCTAAGTTTGGGAGCATAGGAAATGGCAAAAAGGCAGAGGAGCAGGAAGGAACAGCTTGCTGAGGTTATCAGGGAATCTCACGAACAATGGAAAAGGATTTGGGAAAACGGGGGCAACGATCCATTTTGGACAGATGGAGTAAATCTGAATCTGGTAAGAAATCATATTATATATGGCCGCAGGCTATGTGAGGAGGAATTGCAGGAGGAAGATTATCCAGAAGAATATTATTTGCCACTTCCAGAAGAAGTACCACCAAGTTATATGGTTAAAAGTGATGAGATCCGGCAAAAAGCATATGAACGGATGCAAAATATAAAGAAAAATTCAGATTATATACGGCTATTTGGGAAAAGTGAAAAGAGTCAGAAAGAAACAAATATAATCAGGTACATTTCTGGATATAGTCAAAGTATTTCGGAAGATGATCTTGTTGCGATGCGAAGGTTTATACACTGGGATTTTTCTGGAATGATGCAGAAAGCACAAGAAGATAAGAAAGAGGATACTTCGGTTATAAAGGCAGAAAAGCCTTTGCCGGAAGGACAATTATCAATATTTGACTTATTCAATATATAGAGGAGGACACAAAATGTTAATTAGAAGTCAGGATAAAGAAATGATAATAAACATGGCTGCAACCAATCATATTTATGTCAGAGAAGTATATCGACCAAGCGGAAGTTTAATTGATATAAGCTCTGATGAAATGAGATTAGGATATTATTCTACCAAAGAAAAAGCTATCAAGGTAATGGACATGATTCAGGAAGCCTATTGTGACTTTATGGCAGTAAGAAATGGTGATATGTGGTGTGGTAAAGATTCTGTCTTTCAGATGCCAGAAGATTCGGAGGTGGAAGTATGAGCCATATCAAAGACAGATTAAAGCAGTACAAAGATGAGTATTCAAAGTACGGTAAGTACGATGGACTTTATGTTGCGGATGTTCTGGAAATGCTTGAGCAGCTTCAGGGCGATCTGGAACAGGACGAGAAAGAAAATGGGTGGATTCCGGTCAGCGAGAGACTGCCGGATGTAAGCGGAACATATCAAGCAACTTGCATGGACGGAAGAATACATCGTTCAACCTACGCAAAATTTCAAAGCAAATTGAAACGATGGGAACTAACTGGTGCTAGGTCATATTGGAAAGTCATAGCCTGGATGCTACTTCCGAAACCATATAAGGAGAATGATGATAAATGAAAAATAAAGTTACAAACCTTGATATTGTTGTCCAAGTAATTAGCGGAAAACCTTATTATTCGCTGAAATATAAGGAACTCGGAAATAATTATTTCAATGTTGGATATAGCTCATATTCGCTTGAGAATGTTATCGCATGGAAAAACGAATATTTCGATATGATTCAATGGAATGAAGATGACGGCTGGATTCCGGTAGATGAGAAATTACCGGAAGAATGTGTGCCTGTAAATATTGTATGGATAAATCGGAATCCGGAGACTTATTGCTCAAAAATAAAAGATGTTCCGTTTTCTGCGACCGGAGTTTACTACAACGGAAATTGGTATTGGTATTCCTCCACTTGTGTTAATTATCTGTCAGAATACGGGAAATGCGAATGGGACTTGATTGATAAAGCAGTTGATATTACTCATTGGCAACCATTACCAGAGCCACCGCATATGGAGGACTAAACATAGTGAAAATAACGCAATGTCAAGGCGAGGGACAAGGAAGTTGCAAACGATGCAACGACAAGGGAATCTGGAATGTAAATTGGATGTGTTTCCTGTACAAAATAGAGGGGCTTGAAGGGTGTTATTGTAGAAAGTGTGTAAAGGAAATCATGCGAGAGGAGGACTAAATGGGAAGATGCAAATTAGACTGTCCGGACGGTGAAACAGAATGCTGTATTTGCTGTGATAAACAGGATTCATGCCAATGCAGATGTGATGAGATGGATGGTTACGAATATGCGGAGGAGTGTGAAGATTATGAAACAGGAGAATAAAATTGCAGAACTTAAACCTTGCCCGTTCTGTGGAAAAGAGATAGATACAGAGAAAAATGTATACATTCCAGAAAGAGACTGGGCACCGTCTTTTTACGATCCTGACAGTGGGGGAAATCCAATAGCTATTCACTGTGAATGCGGATTAACATTTTACACAGGAACATGGGATTGGAAGGAAGCTGTTGAAATATGGAACAGGAGGGCGAGAGATGAAGTTGATTGATTTATTGGCAACAATTGACGCAGATGTTGAGAGTGACGAGAAAGTCCAGATATGCCATCCAGGAAGAAACTGGGAGGATTACGATGAATTTAGTACCGGTTCAAAACTGTTGAAACCATTTTACGATTTAAAGGTAAAATCTCTATCTGCAATAAACACAGATGTGATTAGAGTTGACTTGGATTTTGATGAGAAAGGTGGTGAAACAGATGAGTAGACTGATTGATGCAGATAAGATCGATTTTAACGAAGTTTTTGTTGGTGCAAGTGAATTTGCACAAGACACAAGAAATGCGGCACAAATGTTGATTGATAATCAGCCGACAGCTTTTGATGTGGACAAGGTTGTTGAACAATTAGAAGGATTAAAAATGAGATACTTCTTAACAATTGCGAATACAGGCGATACAGATAAAGATTGTGCTTACGAAAATATTGCAAATACAATTGATAAAGCAGTTGAAATTGTGAAAGGTGGTGGAGTTGAATGAGAGAAATTCTTTTCAAGGCAAAGCGGATTGATAATGGTGAATGGGTTGAGGGGTGTTTAGTAATAGATCATTCACGGTCAAACTTATTTGAATATCGAATGCAACCAGTTGAATCAGGCGTTTTATACGCACCACCTATTAATCCAGAAACGCTCTGCCAATACACAGGCTTGACAGATAAGAATGGAAATAGAATCTGGGAGAATGATATTTTAATAGCACACTTGGACGAATCTTACCCAGAAGATGTAACATATGAAACTATTGAATGGGGCATGTCAGGATGGGTAACACGCGAAGCCGGTAGCACAGACAGACAATATCTTGATGAGTTTGATCTGGAACATTATGAAGTAGTTGGCAATATATTCGACAATAAAGAATTGTTACAGGAGGAACATGGATGAGTAAATCAGTATTAGTGATAGACACACCAACAAATTGTTATGATTGTCCATTGAAGCCATTGCCGGAGGAGAAAGAAGAGGAATATTGGAGAAGTAAACTTAGTCTTGCATGGATTCGAGGTTGGAACACTTGTATTAGCAAAATTATAGGAGGCGAAGTAGATGATTGATCTGGCAAATAAATGTGTATTAGTCAGAACGCATGAAGAGTATAAAAATATTCTGAAAGTAGCAAAGAAACAAGGATATAGATGGTACGGCGAAAAAGAAGTGTATCTATATCCCTTTGAAGAACAGCAAGTTCCGGATATATTAAAGTTCTATAGTAATAAAGAATTAACAAGAAATGCCAGCCTTACACCGGGATATGAATTAGTAGAAGCATCAGACGTAACTGAAGATGAGAAGAAGCTCAAAGATGCTATAAGCCTTGTCAGAACATTCACTAAATACCCAAACAGAACAGCATTGACGGACTCATTTATTAAGTCTTTAAAGTTACTTGCAGATACTGTAGAAAGTCAGATGGAGGAGATGAAAATAACTGCAATTGCAAGAGAAAATTTAAGTAATATATATGGCGGCTTAGTTCCGAACGAAATTAAATTAGAACTCAGCGGACAGATCGTACCAGACAGCTATGGTAAACGAATCGGATACTACGATGTAGAAAAAAAATCCTACGTGTCATATTTCAAGAAAGACAAAGAAGAAGGTAATACAGATTGTTTTGATGCCTACAAAAATAGTGGTTGCGTCAAAGAAAAAAGGCATGAAATATATACGGAACGTGATATCAAAGAGGTAATTGATTATTATCTTATGTATGATATCAAGGAAAGCAGTAAGAATGAACCGACTGAAATTGAAGATTATATTAGTCGTGGAATCTATATAAATGGATATCATAAATGCAGATATGAGCTTTTGTTTGCAGCTGATGGAATGATCTCAAGAGTAGTTGTTGAATATAAGACCAATAATATCCCTATGTATGATTTTATAAAAGGAATGGAAGATGATATATCAGAGATTCTTGAAGATGATTCTTGCGAAGACAATATTTTCTATGGAATTATAAAGAATCATGAAATCATGATGTTTGATGAATTTGCGTGTGGAAACAATGTTGAAATCGAAAATGCAGATGACCTTACCGAAATGCTGGCATCTGTTAGGATGCTCAGTTGCGAGTTCGTTAAAAATGGTTCTAAGAGAGGCGAAGTAGATGGAGAGAATAACACTTGAAGAAGCAATTAAATACGAAAAAGAAGTAGCAGAAAGAAATTATAGAGATACGGAATACGAATCAATAGACTCTATAGACGATGACATTAAAACAATTTACAGAGAACGTGCAAAAGAACATGAACAGCTTGCAAATTGGCTGGAAGAACTGAAATCTTACAAAGAAGCAGAAGAACAAGGGTTGATTGTGAGGCTGCTGTGTAAGGCTGGAACAGAAGTTTTTGCTGTTTCTTCAGGGAGTAGTCATTATGTAGTAAAATGTCGAATTAAAAAAATTGAAAGTAGCCTGACCGAACCCGAAAAAATAAGTTACTTTTTAGAGCCGATTGAATACAGGAGATGCAGCTTTAGATATTTTAGTAATGAGTTTGGCAAAACAGTATTTCTCACCCATGAAGCAGCAAAAAAGAAGCTGGAGGAGATGAAGAAAAATGATGAACGAAAAAACGGCAATCTACTGTATGATGGTAGACATTGATGAGAAGCGTTGCGAAGATTGTCCTGAATGTGGAAAAATGACAGGCGGCGAGCATTGTGCAAAGAGAGCAGTGAAAATGGCAATAAAAGCATTGGAGAAACAGGTACCGAAAAATCCCATACTTAATATGAATGTAAAAAGCCATATTTTTGTTGATTATGCAGACGGACATGGTGAATGTAAGATACAGATAAATAATTGGTGGAATTGTCCGAACTGTGGAGCAATAGTTGGAGAAAGAAGAATCTTACGAAATAATCGCATCTATGATCAAAAGAAAAAAGTGTATTGTGACAGATGCTGACAGAAATTAGATTGGAGCAAAGAAAATGACATACAGCATTGATAAAAACATTATTGCTAAAAGTATTAATCATTACGGAGAAGAAATTCAGGCAACCGTCTGTATGGAGGAATGTGCGGAACTGATACAGGCGATCAGTAAGATGAAACGTGGAATAGATGCTAAAGATAATCTTGTAGAGGAAATCGCGGATGTATTAATTTGCATTGAAATGTTAAAACAGCTTTATAATGTCCTGGATTTAGATATTGAGAGCTGGATTATGCAGAAACAGCAGAGGGTAATGGATGAGATGAAAGAAGCGTAGCCTATGGAAAATAAAATATGTGCCACTTGCATTGACAATGACAATGGTTTTTGCGACAGAAAAGGTGTAATGATTAAGGGCGAAAATTTTTGTGAAAAATGGAAAACCAAGCAGAACAGGTGGAAAGAAAAAAGTATGATCAAAAAATTATTGTTTTGGCTTATTAAGGCTAAAACAGTAAATTGTATGCATTGCTGCTTATGGTGTGAATACTGGGAGCAGTGCCAGGAAGAATATAATATGCTTAAGTTAGGACTACAAAAGAAAACGATGATTAATGAAAAGAATCAGAGGAGGAGTGAAGATGAATAAAGTTGTATTAGTAGGAAGGCTGACAAGGGATCCAGAAGTGAAATATTCTCATGGAGATAATGCAACTGCTATTGCAAGATTTACACTGGCAGTAGATAGAAAAATCAAAAGGGATAATGAGGAAGCTGCGGATTTTATTTCGTGTATTGATTTTGGACGAATGGCAGAATTTGCAGAAAAGTATTTTAGAAAAGGTACGAAGATTGCAATTTCCGGACGTATTCAAGCAGGAAGCTATACTAACCGTGAAGGACAGAAGGTTTACACTACAGAGGTGGTTATAGAGGAACAGGAATTTTCAGAAAGCAAAGCGGCTAGTCAGCAAAATAACTCTGGAGCTGAACGAACTTATTCAGGAGGCCAACAGGCAAAACAGCCGCAACAGTCCCGAACGAGTTCGGACGGTTTTATGGATGTAGACGATGATGTTCTTCCATTTAATTAAGAAAGAGCAGGAAGGTAAGAAGAACTTCCTATTATATGTAACCTAACAAATGTTAGAATTTGAATGTGTTTCATATGTATCGGGGATGCCATGATGATCGAATAAAATCCAAAATTACTCTTTATATTAATAATATCCCAACGGATCGTAGCATGGAAACATGCAGCACAGGATCTGTTGGGATATTATTTTTTGTTATGCTATTTATTCTTCATTGTCAGAGCCTTCCGATGTAGCGGATGAAGAATCCGCGGCAGGAATCGCAGCACTGCATTCCTCTATCTTGGATTTGATCCTGGATGCCTCATCTCCGGATGCAGGAGTTGGCTGATAATTGTTGTAGCCATCTGCGGAAGAAATAGAGCAGGGAATGATATTGGTCACGTTATCAGCCTGTACGCCTTCTGAGGTGACAGTGAAGGTCTGCTGGAAGATCATGGTGTCCATATCACTTGGAGAACTGTTTCCTCCAAAACAGAAATTGCCAAGACTGTAGACGATGTTTTTTCCTTTATAGGTTTCGATTCCCTGGAGTACATGCGGATGATGGCCACATACCAGATCTGCACCTTCATCGATAGCAAGACGGCCAAGGGTCATCTGATTGGTATCGGGAACTGTTTCGGTCTCATTGCCCCAGTGGAAGATCACAACTATAAGCTCTGCTCCATCTGCTTTGACCTTTGCGATATTATCTTTCAGCTGCTGTTCGCGTCCAAGATGATCCTTCAGCTCATAAATTCCGACAAGGCCAACTTTGATCCCCTTGATGTCCATAACCGCAGTATCATCATAACCGAAGTGTGTAATGCCTGCATTATCCAGAGCAGTCAGAGTATCCGTGTAGCTCTGCTCTCCGTAATCATGGCTGTGATTGTTTGCAGTGTTTACGGCTTCAACGGAACCGCTGGTGAGTATCTGAGCATATTCGGCAGGTGCTTTAAATGCAAAGGTTTTATCTTCTCTGGCATCGGAATCGGTGAGGGTTCCTTCAAAATTGGCAATTGTCAGGTCATCTGCCTCAAAGATGCTTTTTACATTTTTAAAGAAATAATCTTTGCCGTTGTTGTCGTAGTATGCGTTCAGACTTGTGTCATAATCAAAGGTCTCATCGGTACCCAACGTGCAGTCACCGACTACACTGAGCGTCAGTGAAACGGGATCTTTCACAGCAGCAGCTTCTTCTTTTGCCTTTTTTGCGGCCTCCTCTTCCTGTGCCTTCTGCAGTGCGGCGGCTTCTGCAGCTTTACGGGAAGAAATGCATGCACGTGCGGAAAAAATGATCACAAGAATAAGTATGATCAGGATCCCGCCAGCTGCAAGAAACATTTTCTGACGGCGTACCTGGTAATATCTGGATTTTTTGCTGATGTCATTCCTGCGAGTCCCAGTGAAATGTGAACGGGAATTTCGGGATGCAGAACCAGATTGCTTCTGACGTGTTTCTCGTGCTCTGGCGGCTTCCCTGCGTGCCTGCTCCGGATCATGGCCATGAGGCGGCCGCCTTCGATTGTCGTTTGCCATTCTTTTTCTCCTTCATATGTAAAGATATCTTTATTATAGAAAGAATGGTAAGTATTGTAAAGAAAGAATCGCGGACTTTTCAGAAAAAGAAGTTTTTGATATAATAGTTAAGCCAGAAGGCAGAAATATAAACTACAGGGAGATGGTGCTGACATGGTATTATATATCGGAAATCATACAAGTTCGTCCAAAGGCTATGCCGCCATGGGACGTCAGATGCTGAAAAACGGCGGAAATACGTTCGCTTTTTTTACCCGCAATCCCAGAGGAGGCAAGGCAAAAGAGATCGATCCCGTAGATGTGGAAAGATTTCTGAAGCTTTCCGGGGAAAATCATTTTGGAAAGCTGGTGGCACATGCACCGTATACCATGAATGCCTGTGCCGCAAAAGAAAATCTGAGAGATTTTGCAAGAGAGATTATGGCAGATGATCTGAAACGCATGGAATATACGCCGGGAAATTATTATAATTTTCACCCGGGCAGTCATGTAGGACAGGGAACTGAGACGGGAATTGCCAAAATTTCGGAAATCCTCAATGATGTCCTTACAGAAGAACAGAGTACGATCGTCCTTCTGGAAACCATGTCCGGCAAGGGTTCGGAAGTAGGAGCAACATTTCAGGAGCTTCGTGATATCATTGACAGGGTGGAAAAAAATAATAAACTGGGTGTTTGTCTGGATACCTGTCATGTATGGGATGGCGGTTATGACATTGTCCATGATCTGGATGGTGTTCTTGATGAGTTTGACCAGGTGATCGGCCTTTCCAGATTGAAGGCTGTTCATCTTAACGACAGTATAAATGGACTGGGCAGTCATAAGGATCGTCATGCAAAGATCGGCGAAGGTCAGATCGGCCTGGATGCACTTGTGAATGTGGTGTGCCATCCGGCTCTTGAGGGAATCCCCTTTATTCTGGAGACACCAAATGATGATGAAGGATGGAAAAGAGAAATTTCACTTTTACGAGAACGATATTCCATGAAAGGAGATTGATCCATGAAAAAGTTCAGATATTTTATTCTGGTGATTGCCGGGGTGGCGGTTATGCTGGGAGGCTGCAAAGATAAGGAAAAATATGACGAATCCGCTTTTCAGGATGACCTGGAACCTCTGAGTGAGGATGAAGTGGAAGCCATGGACCAGAATGGTGATGGTGAGATGGCAGTAGCTGATGAAAGCGACCTGGAGCAGCTGCAGGATTCTGAAGGTGCTGCAGGATCAGGAGATACAGATGGGTCCGCTTCATCGGATGCAGCAGACTCGCAGAGCAAAAAGAAACTGGATGAAAATGGCACTTATACAGATAAAGATGAAGTGGCCCAGTACATTTATGAGTATGGCCATGTACCCTCCAATCTGACTGCTGCAGACTATGATAATGCAGACAGTATGCTTCCGGTAGAGGAGGGTGTCACCTATCAGCAGTGCAGCCTTGATGATGCAGGGAAACAGAAGCTGATCTTTACTCAGGATGCAAAGCGCATTTATTACACAGACGATGACGGACAGTCTTTTGACGAGATCTATTAAAACCAAAAGAACAAAATAAGACCCCCGGATACAGATAAACGATCAGTATCCGGGGGATTTTGCGTGTCAGGGCTGAGAATGATCAGTGGACCAGATTCTTCATTTCAGCTCCATCCATAAAAGCTTTTGCGTTTTCCAGGGTTGTCTCCGCAATATTGGTAAGTGCTTCTACCGTAAAGAATCCCTGATGTGAGGTCATGGTCACATTTGGGAAGGACAGAAGACGCTGGATCGTGGAAGTAGGAAGAATGCTGCTTGACATGTCTTCATATACATATGCGGATTCTTCTTCGTAAACATCCAGACCAACGGCGAAGAATTTGTGATCACGGATACCTGCGATCAGATCATCTGTTTTGATCAGTCCACCTCTGGAGGTATTTACAAGGATCACACCATCTTTCATTTTTGCAATAGTTTCGGAGTTGATCAGATGCTCTGTTTCCGGAGTCATCGGACAGTGCAGACTGATCAGATCACTGGTGGAAAGGAGTTCGTCCAGTGAAACATACTCCAGAAAGTCAAGATTTTTATTAGGGAAAAGATCATAAGCAATTACTTTCATGCCAAAGCCGCGACAGATTTTTGCCATTGCCTGACCGATTTTTCCGGTGCCGATGATGCCGGCAGTTTTCTGATAAAAGTTAACGCCCATGAGACCGTTCAGTGCAAAGTTATTTTCACGGCATTTGATATATGCCTTATGGGTGTGCCGGTTGGCGGTAAGGGCCAGTGCCATGGCGTGTTCGGCAACTGCTTCCGGAGAATAACCGGGAACACGTGCCACCTGGATCCCACATTTTGCTGTAGTTTCCAGATCAACATTATTGTATCCGGCACAGCGCATCAGGATCAGTTTTACACCCTGGCGGTGAAGCTCCTCAATGACCGGTGCGCCGAGATCTGCATTTACAAATGCACAGATGGCATCGTAGCCGTGGGCAAGAGCTGCGGTTTCTTCATGGATATTTGCTTCAATGAATTTAATTTCAATACCTGGATAAGATGGAAGCAGCTTCTCAAAAAAATCCCTATCGTAGCTCTTGGTGTCATAAAACAAAATTTTCATAATCGTTGCTCCTCTCTGGAAATAATTATTTTCCGAAAAAATAATACCATAATAGTAGGAATTTGGAAAGTGGGAAAAGCAATAAAATTTATCAAAAAAATGGTTTTGTTTTGGGATTATAGTATCCATAATAAATAAAAATTATACGAAATACAAAAAAAGAGAGCATTTTATGCATTGTCATCTGATGGAACAGATGTTGTGATACATGAAAATGCTCTCTGTCTGGATAAAAGATAATTATTCTGCCAGACTATAAAGATCGGAATAGAATTCCGGATAGGAGATGTTGACACATTCTCCGTTTTTGATGGAAAGTGATCCCTCACAAAGCAGTCCTGCTACTGCAAAAGACATAGCTACACGATGATCCAGATGAGAATCGATCTCTGCGCCATGAAGGGCTTTTCCACCATGAATGATCATGCCATCTTCGGTTGCCTGGATATCTGCGCCCATTTTCCGAAGATTTTCTGTCATAACCTGGATGCGGTCGGACTCTTTGACACGAAGCTCCTGTGCATCCCGGATAACCGTGGTTCCTTCTGCAAAAGCTGCCATAACGGCGATCATCGGAAGTTCATCGATCAGAGTAGGAATGATCGCACCTTCTATCGTGGTCCCGTGAAGAGCAGAGGAGCGGATCAGAAGATCGGCAGTAGGTTCGCCCTCTGTGGTCTTGTTGAGAAGAGTGATATCTGCTCCCATGGCCCTGCATACACGAAGGATGCCGTCACGGGTCGGGTTGATTCCTACATTTTTCAGAAGGATCTCACTGTTGGGAACAAGAAGACCAGCTGCGATAAAATAAGCTGCAGAAGAGATATCCCCCGGAACCAGGAGCTCACGTCCGTAAAGAGATGGATCCGGTTTGATGGATGCTGTTGTTCCCTCTGAGGTTACATCGGCGCCAAAGTAATTCAGCATGATCTCCGTGTGATTTCTGGAAAGGACCGGTTCTGTTACACGAGTAATGCCGTCAGAGTACATTCCGGCAAGAAGTACGCAGGATTTTACCTGGGCAGATGCTACCGGAGAATTGTAGTGGATGGCATGGAGCTTTTTTCCGGAGATCTTAAGCGGTGCACATCCGTTTCCGTTGAGACTTATGATATCGGCACCCATTTGGGAAAGCGGAGTCATGATCCGTTTCATAGGGCGTTTCTGGATGGAAGCATCGCCGGTAAGCTCTGATACAAAGTTCTGTCCTGCAAGGATCCCGGAGATGAGACGGGTGGTAGTGCCGCTGTTGCCGACATCAAGAGTCTCTGACGGAGCACTGAGACCATGGAGACCTTTTCCGTGAACCAGGATCTCTCCTTCTGTATTTTCAATGTTAATACCCATTTTCCGGAAACAGGAAATAGTTGAGAGACAGTCTGCGCCCTCCAGAAAATTTGTGATCCTGGTAGTGCCTTCTGCAAGAGAGCCGAACATGACAGCTCTGTGAGAAATGGATTTATCTCCGGGAATGGCGAGAGAACCGGATAATTTCTTAGCTTTTTTGATTTCCATATTAGTACCTGCCTGTATTGTTATTTTTGAAATACATGGCAGCAGATCAGATATCTGCTGCCGTTTATATATCAGCGTTCGCAGATCTTGTAATTACGTTTTGTAAGAAGCACTTTAGCCTGCTCCAGGGCTGCGTCTGTATAAAATTCGATCTTCAGAACGCCATCTTCAAATTCTCGGTTGTGGATAATACCGATATTTTTGATGTTGACCTTTTCTGTTGCAAGGATGGTTGCAATGGTTGCAATGGCACCGGCCTCATCTGCCACATCAATATAAAGGACATAGGAGCGGGGGATCAGGCTGTTGTCTATAATGTCAATGGAGTCACGGTAATCCTTGGAGCTTGCAAACATGTCAAAGATGTTGTCAGCTTCTTTGTTGTCAATGGAACAGCGGATCTGGATCAGCATACGGATAAATTCATCCAGAACCGTGGAAATGTTTTTCTGATTTTCCAGACAGATCTGTTCCCACATAACCGGTGAAGAAGAGGCAATACGTGTGATATCACGGAAACCGCCGGCTGCGATCATTTTCATATACTGGGCGTCGTTATCCAGAAGATTTACAAGATTTACGAGAGCAGAGGCTACAATATGAGGAAGGTGGCTGACTCCTGCCGTGATGAAATCATGTTCTTCTGCAGTGATAACAAGGGGGATCGCACCAAGAGAGGAGATCAGTTCTGTGAAATCAGAAATTTTTTCCAAAGCAACTTCTCCTCCCGGAGTGATGATATAGTAAGCATTTTCCAGGAGATGATCACTGGAATTGGAAAAACCGCTGCGTTCGGAGCCTGCCATTGGATGACCGCCGATGAAGCGTCCTTCAAGTCCGAGCTCGGTTACTTTTTCGTGGATAACGTTTTTTACACTGCCTACATCTGTGAGGATACAGTTCTCTCCAAGAGAAGCTTTGATCTTTTCCATGTATTCCACATTGAATTCTACAGGTGCACAGAGAAAAAGATAATCACAGTTATATAACTGTTCATCTTCAATATCACAGATCCCGTTGATCACGTTTAAACTGACCGCCTCTGCCAGAGCGCTTCTGTCTTTGTCAAAGGCAATCAGGCGATAATCCGGGTGAAATTTTCGTATGGTTTTGGCAATGGAGCCGCCAATCAGTCCAAGGCCGATAAAACCTATGGTTTTCATAGTACTTCAGAGTCCTTTCAGGTTACTTTTTACTTTTATTCTTTAATAGTGTAAATCACGGCTATATTGTAAAAGAAAGTGTGAAAAATGTCAACAAATGTTAGAGGAAACAGGAAGGCCATTTTTATAGCTGTTTACCGTAATGTTTTGCGAATAGGGAAGAGTAATAGAAAGTTACTGTTCATTGGTAATATTCCGCGGAGCGTGTTGCTGAGAACGGAGTGAACAGTAACAATAGAAAAAGGCTTGAGAAATCAGAGATTTCGGACGTATAATATAATAAGAAAAAACAATATAAGATACAGAGGAGAATTTAGCATGAAATATCAGTCAGTAATGGATCTTCACACACACACCGTAGCCAGCGGACATGCATACTGCACACTTCGCGAGATGGCCAGGGCTGCTTCCGATAAAGGTCTTGAACTCCTGGGGATCACAGAGCATGCACCGAAAATGCCGGGAACCTGTCATAAGTTTTATTTTCAGAATATAAAGGTAGTACCCCGTGAAATGTATGGGATCCAGCTGCTTCTGGGTTCGGAGGTGAATATCCTGGATGCGGCGGGAACGGTAGATCTTGAGCAGAAAACCCTGGAGAAGCTGGACGTGGTCATTGCAAGTCTTCATGTTCCATGCATCAGACCAGGCAGCAGGCAGGAGAATACGGAGGCCTATCTTAATGCTATGAAGAATCCGTGTGTCAATATCATCGGACATCCGGATGACGGAAGATACGATATCGATTATGAGGCGCTTGTACAGGGAGCCAGAGAATACGGTAAAGTCCTGGAACTGAACAACCACTCCATGGACCCTGACTGTAACCGTGAGAATGCAGGGGAGAATGATACCATCATGCTGGAATACTGCAAAAAATATCGGGTACCTGTGGTTATGGACAGTGATGCCCATTTTGACCTTCTGATCGGGGAGTTTGATCTTGCCAGAGACCTTCTGACCAAACTGGATTTTCCGGAAGAGCTGGTACTGAACCGTTCTGTGGATGCCGTGAAAAAGTATGTAAACCGGAAATTCTGAAAGAAAGACGACTGTTCTGTATTAATTGACGGTAATGCGAAAAATTTTCTGAAAAAAAGTTGTCAAAATTGAATAAAATACTTGAAATTTGCATGGAAATTTAGTAAAATGTGAACATATTAAGTAAGACAAACAGGGAGGTATTACATATGGACGTTTTCAGAACAGACCGAATCAGAAATGTAGTCCTATTAGGTCATGGTGGCGCAGGCAAAACAACACTGGCTGAGGCAATGGCTTATCTGGCAGGTATGACGAGCAGACTCGGACGTGTTGAGGATGGCAATACTGTCAGCGATTATGACAAGGAAGAAATAAAGAGACATTTTTCCATCACAACTTCTCTGATCCCGGTACCATGGGACAAGATGAAGGTAAATGTACTGGATACTCCCGGATACTTCGATTTTGTGGGAGAAGTTGAGGAGGCAGTCAGCGCCGCAGATGCAGCGATCATCGTTGTTTCCGGTAAGGCCGGTGTCCAGGTAGGAACACAGAAAGCATGGAATCTCTGTGAGAAATATAAGCTTCCGCGAATGATCTTTGTTACAGATATGGACGTGGATGATGTCAGCTATCGTGAGGTCGTGGAAGAGCTGACAGAGCTGTACGGCAAGAGAATCGCTCCTCTTCATTTCCCAATCCGTGAGGATGGTAAGTTTGTAGGTTATGTCAATGTTGTGAAGCAGGCAGGAAGAAGATATATTGACAAGGCCGGCAAGGAAGAATGCCCGGTTCCGGATTATCTGACAGAATATCTTGAGAAATATCATGAAACTCTGATGGAGTCTGTTGCAGAGACAAGCGAAGAGTTTATGGACCGTTATTTCGAGGGAGATACCTTCTCCGTAGCAGAGATTTCCGCAGCTATTGCAACCAATGTACAGGATGGAAGTATTGTTCCGGTATGCATGGGATCACCGGTGAACCTTCGCGGTGTATCTAACCTTTTGGATGATATCTGCGGTTACTTCCCAAGCCCAAGCGGACGTTCCTGCAATGGTATCGCACAGAAGACTAACGAGATCTTTGAGGCCAATTATGACTTTGCCAAGGCAAAATCTGCCTATGTATTTAAGACCATCGCGGATCCGTTCCTTGGTAAATATTCTCTGATCAAGGTATGCTCCGGTGTGCTGAAATCCGATGATACACTTCTTAATGTAGAGAAGGGAACAGAGGAGCGTGTAAACAAGCTTTATGTCATGGAAGGTTCCAAACCGATCGAAGTTCCGGAGCTTTTTGCAGGGGATATCGGTGCCATCGCCAAGCTTGGCAGTGTACAGACCGGTGACAGCCTTGCAACCAAGGCGAATCCGATCCTTTATCCAAAGGCTATACTTTCCACGCCATATACATACAAGAGATTTAAGGCAGTGAAGAAGGGTGACGAGGATAAGATCGCACAGTCCCTTGCCAAGATGATGACAGAGGACAGAACATTGAAGGTTGTCAATGACAGTGCAAACCGTCAGAGTCTGATCTACGGTATGGGTGATCAGCATCTGGATATCGTTGTCAGCAAGCTGAAGGAGCGCTATAAAGTGGATGTGGAGCTTTCCAAACCGAAGGTTCCGTTCCGTGAAACACTTCGTAAGAATTCAGATGTGGAAGGCAAACATAAGAAACAGTCCGGCGGACACGGACAGTATGGCCACGTTAAGATGCGCTTTGAGCCATCTGGTGATCTGGAGACACCTTATGTATTTGAGCAGGTAGTTGTGGGTGGTGCAGTTCCGAAGAACTACTTCCCGGCTGTTGAGAAGGGACTTCAGGAATGTGTTCTGAAGGGACCTCTGGCTGCATATCCAGTCGTTGGTGTGAAGGCAACCCTTTACGATGGATCTTATCATCCGGTAGATTCTTCTGAGATGGCATTTAAGATGGCAACTATCCTTGCCTTCAAGAAGGGCTTTATGGAAGCTTCTCCTGTACTTCTTGAGCCGATCATCTCCATGAAGGTTACAGTTCCGGATAAATATACCGGTGATGTTATGGGAGATCTGAACAAGAGACGTGGTCGTGTTCTCGGAATGAATCCGGATCACGAAGGAAATACCATCATTGAGGCAGATGTTCCGCTTCTTGAGATTTATGGTTATTCCACAGTCCTTCGTTCCATGACCGGTGGAAGCGGAGATTTCTCCTATGAATTTGCACGCTATGAGCAGGCTCCTAATGATATCCAGGAGAAAGAGATCGCGGCACGTGCAAGCAAGATTGACAGTGCTGACGAATAAACAGAGAGATCCTTTAAGGCAGAATAAAGAGTTGACAGGCTGCAGCATTTGCTGTAGCCTGTTTTTAGGTGCATTTGAAAATAAGCAGTCAGAGAAACGAATTGTGCTCATACAGGTTATTGAAGCATGAGCAAAAAGAAAAGAGAGAGGACAAAAAAATGTTAGTATGTGATTATATCGTGGAACAGATTGACGGAGATTATGCACATCTGAAGCGTGTGGATCAGCCGGAGGAGGAACTGAAAGTGGTTGCCAGAGCATTACTTCCGGCAGAAATCTATGAGGGCTGTGAGCTTCATTATGAGCTGATGCAGTATTCAATGAAATGATAAGGCTGCAGGATATCGCGGATATGGCAGGTGTCAGTCGTACAACCGTATCTAATGTGATCAATGGAAATACAAAACGGGTTTCACAGAGCACCATTGACCGGATCACGGCGATCCTGAAGGAGCAGAATTATGTTCCTCACATGGGATCTGTGATGCTATCAGGACACGGCTCAAGGATCATTGGAGTGGTTCTTGGTTTTTCCTTCATTCATGGTATGCAGTCTCTGCAGGATTCTTTTGTGGGAGAGATCACAGGAACGCTGCAGGTCGAAGCAGAAAACAGAGGCTATTATATTATGCTCATTGGCGGTGAACGGATCGATAATGTGGTAGATATGGCATCCCGTTGGAATGTGGAAGGTCTTATCATTATAGGGTATAATGAAGAACAGTATCACCAGCTTTCCAGAAAGCTGAATAAAAAAATGGTATTGATCGATGCCTATCCGAAGGGCGGATATAGCTTTCAGAATGTAGGAGTGGATGATTATTCCGGCGGATATCAGATCGGGGAATATCTGTATTCCTGTGGATACCACCGGGCACTTTTTGTTGCGGAAACAGAGCAGGACAGTGATTATGCCAGATGGCTTGGATTCAAACAGGCTATGGAAAAAAATGGCGGCTTCTGCAGCCGCTCCCGCTATGTGGTGGTTCCCCAGGAACCCCGGCGCAGACTGAAAAAATATGAAGAGCTGCTGCCTCATTTTCTGGAGACAAAGGCACTGGCATTTTCTTCGGATTACACAGCTGTGGAAGCCATCAATTTTTTTACAGACAAGGGAATCCGGATTCCGGATCAGATTTCCATTACCGGTTTTGATGATAATTTTTATGCGCAGATCGTCAGGCCAAAGCTGACCACTATTCATCAGGATATTCATCAGAAAGCAGTTCTGGCCCTGCGGAAGCTGCTTCTTATGGCAGAGGGAAAGGAACCTGCTGAAAAAAATGTAAAAAGCCCTGTCTGGCTTGTAAAGAGAGATTCTGTAAAAGAGTAGCAGGATCTCTTTTTTTATGTTGTGATGACTTTTCCTGGCGCCTTTCCGGAATGTGGTGGGAATTCTTTCGCCGGACAGCAGTGCTTTATTGTTAAAACTGCATAAAAAAAACAGAAAAGTTTGGCAGTAATTTAAGTTTCACGAGAAACCTGTTGATTTTAAAGGGTGAATAGGATATGCTGATTTCAGAATCAACAGAAAAAGGAGGCCATTTATCATGAAAAAAAGCTGGTGGAAAGAAAGCGTGGTATATCAGATCTACCCGAGAAGTTTTAAGGACAGCAACGGAGACGGAATTGGTGATATTCCCGGGATTATAGAAAAACTGGACTATCTGAAAGAACTGGGAGTAAATGTTCTCTGGATCTCACCCATGCTGGAATCTCCGCAGGACGACAATGGCTATGATATTTCCGATTATCGTAGGATCTATAAAGAATATGGAACCATGGAGGATTATGAAAAACTTCTTGAAGAAGCGCATAAACGGGGCATTAAGATCCTCATGGATCTGGTCGTAAACCATACTTCCGACGAACACAACTGGTTTATTGAAAGCAGGAAATCCAAAGATAATCCTTACAGGGATTACTATATCTGGAGAGAACCGGTGAATGGAAAAGAACCGAATAACTGGGGAAGTGTATTCGGAGGACCTGCATGGGAGTATGATCCTCAGACAGAGATGTATTATCTTCACCTGTTTTCCAGAAAACAGCCGGATCTGAACTGGGAAAATGAAAAGGTCCGTCAGGAAGTTTATGATATGATGAATTTCTGGTGTGAAAAAGGAATCGACGGTTTCCGAATGGACGTGATCAGCATGATCTCCAAGGATCAGTCATATCCGGATGGAGAAATGAACGGAGGATTATACGGTGATTTCGGTCCTTACTGCGTCCATGGCCCGAGGATCCATGAGTTTCTTCAGGAAATGAACAGAGAAGTTTTATCCCGATATGATGTGATGACAGTTGGAGAAACCTCCGGTGTGACTATCGAAGAGGCACAGAAATATGCAGGTGAGGACAGGAATGAGCTGAACATGGTATTTCAGTTTGAGCATGTAGAGGGACAGGGATCAGAACATGGCAAATGGACTACTGAGAAATACGATTTCCAGGAATTTAAAAAGGTTATGATCAAATGGCAGGAAGAGCTTGCGGGAAAAGCATGGAACAGTCTGTTTCTTGGAAATCATGACCAGCCAAGAAGTGTTTCCAGATTTGGAAATGATAATCCGGCATACAGGGAAACTTCAGCCAAGATGCTGGCAACCTGTCTTCATATGATGCAGGGAACTCCTTATGTTTATCAGGGAGAAGAGCTTGGAATGACCAATGCTTATTTTACAGAGCTTAAGGATTATCGTGATATCGAGAGCATTCAGTATTTCCATGAATATACAGAAGCAGGTATTTATACACCGGAATACATGATGAAGTGCCTGATGCTGAGAGGACGTGACAATGCCAGAACACCAATGCAGTGGGAGGATTCTCATCAGGCCGGCTTTACGGAGGGAACGCCATGGATCAGGGTAAACTCCAATTATAAGGAGATCAATGCGAAGCAGCAGCTTTCAGACCCGGATTCTATTTTCCATTATTATCAGAAGCTTATCCGTTTAAGAAAAGAAAAACCGGTGATCGTTTACGGTGCTTTCGAGGCACTTTACAGAGATCATGATCAGATTTTTGCATATACCAGAACCCTTGAGGGAGAGAAGCTTCTCACAGTCTGCAATTTCAGTGAGCATGTGGCAGAAATGGAAATTCCGGAAGAATTTCAGAAAAATGCAGAATGTCTGATCACAAATCTTGGAAGAAAGGATTTTGAAAAGAAAGTGCTCATGAAACCTTATGAGGCATTTGTTCTTTACAGAAAGCTGTAACAGGAGAGGGAAAAATGATAAAAAAATATGTATATGGAGAGCCCTTTGAGACTGAGGCACTGACAGAAAACATTGAGACAGAAGAGGGAAAACCAGGGTATGGAGAAATCTGTGCAGAAGACGGTTTTTCTTTTACTTATATCATGGATGAAGAGGATATCATTTATGGACTGGGAGAATCCAACCGCGGTATCAACAAGAGAGGATTTATTTACACCAGTAACTGTACCGATGATCCGGAGCATACCGAGGATAAACATTCCCTGTACGGTGCACATAATCTCATTATTGTGTCCGGAAAAGAAACCTTTGGAATGTTTTTTGACTATCCGGCAGCGATCACCTTTGACATTGGCTATACCAGAATGGATACCATGAAGGTGACCTGCGAAAATGCAGACCTGAAGCTTTATGTGATCGAAGGGGAGAGTCCCTATGATATTGTAAAGCAGTTCCGGCATGTGATCGGAAGAAGCTATATCCCGCCGAAATTTGCCTTTGGATTTGGTCAGAGCAGATGGGGCTATACTACAAAAGAGGATTTCCGGAAGGTTGCAGCCGGATATCGTGAAAATCATATTCCCATTGATATGATCTATATGGATATCGATTATATGCAGTCTTATAAGGACTTTACATTAAGTGAAGAGAATTTTCAGGATTTTCCGGAATTCGTAAAGGAACTGAAAAATCAGGATATCCGTCTGATCCCGATCATCGATGCCGGCGTCAAGGTAGAGCCGGGATACGATGTTTATGAGGAGGGTGTCAAAAACCGCTACTTCTGCCAGAGAGAGGACGGCAGTGATTTTGTAGCTGCTGTATGGCCGGGGGATACTCATTTTCCGGATGTATTGAACAAAGATGCCAGAAAATGGTTCGGTGACAAATACCGTTTCCTGATCGAGAAGGGAATCGACGGTTTCTGGAACGATATGAATGAGCCGGCGATCTTCTATTCCACAGAGGGAATGAAAGAGGTCAAAGAGCTTGCAGGAGAATTTGCAAAAGATACGGAAGGAAAGATCCATATCTGGAATATGCAGAGCGCACTTCGCAATGCAGCAAACAATCCTGAAGATTATCGGAGATTTTACCATAATGTGGATGGCAGAAAGATCCGCCATGACAAAGTCCATAACCTGTTTGGCTACAATATGACCAGAGCAGCAGGGGAGGCTTTTGAACGGATCGATCCGGAAAAACGTTTTCTGATGTTTTCCAGATCATCTTATATTGGTATGCATCGCTACGGAGGAATCTGGACCGGCGATAATAAATCTTGGTGGGCTCATATCCTTTTGAACCTGAAGATGATGCCATCTCTGAATATGTGTGGTTTCCTGTATGCGGGAGCAGATCTGGGCGGATTTGGCGCTGATACAACAAGAGAACTGCTGCTTCGTTTCCTGGCACTTGGAGTATTCACACCGCTGATGCGTGATCATACAGCGATTGGTACCAGAGAGCA
Organism: Blautia sp. NSJ-140; assembly: GCF_022868965.1. Classification (NCBI taxonomy): domain Bacteria; kingdom Bacillati; phylum Bacillota; class Clostridia; order Lachnospirales; family Lachnospiraceae; genus Blautia; species Blautia sp. NSJ-140. Next base: position 142,325 of record NZ_JALIFS010000003.1, read on the forward strand.
AGAATGCTACCAGTTCGAAAATGTGGAGGATTTCCGCCATGTGATCGGTGTAAGATATCGTCTTATTCCATATCTTTACAGTGAATATATGAAGGCTGCTCTGAACGATGATATGTATTTCCGGCCGTTAGGCTTTGTTTACCCGGAGGATAAGATTGCCGTACATGTGGAGGATCAGCTGCTCCTTGGAAATGAGATCATGATCGCTCCGGTTTATGAACAGAACGCAAGAGGCCGTTATGTATATCTTCCGGAGGAGATGAAATTTGTGAAATTCCTTCCGGACGGAACCATTGCAGAGGAGATCCTGGAAAAAGGTGTACATTATGTGGAAGTGGCACTGAATGAGATCCCGCTGTTTATCCGGAAGGGGAAATGTATTCCGGTTGCAGAAGCAGCGGAATGTGTGGCAGCTCTGGATACAAAAAATATGCAGCTTCTCGGATATGAAGGTGCGGAGTATACCTTATATGAAGACGATGGAATCCATAAGGATTACGACAGAGAAGAAAATTACCGTGTTCTGAAAAAATAAAGTCAGCAAAATGAAATATAAATTTCTGTGTTACATCATTTACGTTAGACATTATAAAGAATATAGGATGTGAACAGTTGATAAACAGAAAAGCCGTAAGTATATGTGAAAGTTTCTTAAACATATATCTTACGGCTTTTCTGCTATTGATTTACATAAAATATATTATGTAAAGTAATTTGTGCTTTGTTTAAATAACACTTCAGAAAAATCTGTTTATGCTTCTTCCTCAATCTTGATAACATTTTTCAGTACAGAGCAGCATGCCATGTCACCGATAACATTGACACAGGTGGCGCCCATATCACAGAGGGTATTGATGCTGATATAAACACCAAGAACCCCGGCAGGAAGTCCGGCCATAGTTGCCAGTGCTGCGAAAGATGCGATAGCACCACCGGGAACACCTGGAGTACCAACGGAAAGCAGTACGTTTGCAAGAAGGATAATGATCATAAGAGGAATACTTACATGGATTCCGCAGGCGTTTGCAAAGAACATGATCATAAAGGACATCAGGATAGATACAGCATCCATATTAACGGTAGCACCAAGAGGAATGGCGATGCTGGTGATCTGGTTGGATACGCCCATTTCTTCTTCCATACACTGCTTGCTTAATGGAATGGTTGCGGAGCTTGAGCAGGTTCCGAAGGCGTTCAGTGCTGCCGGCAGGATCGCTTTCAGGAATTTCAGCGGACTCTGTTTGCCGATCAGCTTTACAGAGAGACCGTACACTACAATAGCGAAGCCAAAGAATGCCACATACAGAATAACAAGCTGTGTTGCAAGGGAAATGATCGTTTCAGTTCCGTTGGCTTCCACAACCGGTACGATGGTACAGAAAACACCGATGGGTGTAAAGTACATGATGGTTGTGATGATCTTCAGGCATACTTCATTGACGGAATCAATCAGATTCAGGAATGGAGTTCCTTTTTCACCGACTGCGATCAGTGTGAAACCGATGATCAGGGCAAACACCAGAACCTGGAGCATGTTTCCGTCAGCAAATGCGGCGATTGGGTTGGAAGGGATCAGGTTTTTCAGGGTATCAAGGATACTGCTCATTTCTGTAGCCTGAATGTCTGCCGTTGCCATCTCAAATTTGACTCCCTCTCCGAGATGGATCAGTCTCGGGATGATCAGTCCGCACAGGCTGGCAAGTGCCGTTGTGCAGAGAAAATAGATCATGGATGCTGCAGTGATCTTGCCGGTAGTACGTGCGTTTCCGATGGAACAGATCCCAATGACAATGGAACAGAAGACCATGGGAAAGATCATCATGTTCAGGGCGTTCATGTAGATACTTCCGATCAGACTGGTCACAGTGAGGACAGGTTCAAACCGTCCGGCCAGGAAAAGCCCTGTGAGAATACCCAGGATCAGTCCTGTAAAGATCGCACCGGTAATATGCTTCCGGTACCAGGAATAAAAAGATTTCATTTATGCGTTCCCTCCTAAGATAAATATGTATGTATAATATAGGAAAATACATGCAGGAAATTATATCATGTGAAAAAAGAAGCGTCAACTAAACCAGGCCAGGATTGCAGGTTCATGTATATTTTGATGGAAAAGGGCTGTTTTTGGATTTCTGTTTGACAAATACATCATAAGTAGTTAAAATTAATAGCAGTGTGTGAAAGCATTAAAGTATTAATACTGAGTAATTTGTCAGGAGGAATAAAAAAATGGCTGCACCTTATAACCATAGAGCCATCGAAGCGAAATGGCGCACAAACTGGGAGAAAAAGCCGGTAAATGTCAATGATGGCAAGAAACCGAAATACTACTGTCTGGATATGTTCCCGTATCCGTCCGGAAACGGTCTTCATGTAGGACACTGGAGAGGCTATGTGATCTCTGATGTATGGAGCCGCTATAAAATGCTCCAGGGTTATTACCTGATCCACCCGATGGGATGGGACGCTTTTGGTCTCCCGGCTGAGAATTATGCCATCAAGATGGGTGTTCATCCGGCAGTATCCACAGCAGCAAACATCAAAAATATCAAACGTCAGATCAACGATATCGCAGCAATCTATGACTGGGATATGGAGGTTAACACAACAGATCCGGAATTCTATAAATGGACACAGTGGATCTTTGTAAAAATGTTCAAAGAGGGTCTTGCATATGAGAAGGAGTTCCCGATCAACTGGTGCCCTTCCTGTAAGACAGGTCTTGCAAACGAAGAGGTTGTAAACGGATGCTGCGAGCGTTGTGGTACTCCGGTTACCAAAAAGAACCTCCGTCAGTGGATGCTCCGCATCACAAAATATGCAGACAGACTTTTAAGTGATCTGGATAAACTGGACTGGCCGGAGAAGGTTAAAAAGATGCAGACAGACTGGATCGGCAAATCCTACGGCGCAGAGGTCGATTTCCCGGTTGAGGGAAGAGAAGAGAAGATCACTGTCTATACAACAAGACCGGATACTCTTCACGGAGCAACATTCATGGTACTTGCACCGGAGCATGCTCTTGCAAAATCTCTTGCAACAGACGAGACAAGAGAGGCTGTAGAGAAATATATCTTTGATGCTTCCATGAAATCCAATGTAGACCGTCTTCAGGATAAAGAGAAGACCGGTGTGTTCACAGGTACTTATGCGATCAATCCGCTGAACGGTGAGAAGCTTCCGATCTGGCTTTCTGACTATGTACTTGCTGATTATGGTACAGGTGCTATCATGTGTGTACCTGCTCATGATGACCGTGACTTTGAGTTCGCAAAGAAATTTGATATTCCGATCATCCAGGTTATCGCAAAAGACGGTAAAGAAATTCAGAATATGACAGAAGCTTACACAGAGGCTTCCGGAACCATGATCAATTCCGGTGAGTGGAACGGAATGGAATCTTCCGTACTGAAGAAGGAAGCACCGCATATCATCGAGAAGCTGGGCATCGGACGTAAGACTGTCAACTATAAACTGAGAGACTGGGTATTCTCCCGTCAGCGTTACTGGGGTGAGCCGATCCCGATCGTACACTGCCCGAAATGTGGTGCGGTACCGGTACCGGAGGATCAGCTTCCGTTAAGACTTCCGGAGGTAGAAAGCTACCAGCCGACAGGAACCGGAGAGTCACCGCTTGCAGCTATTGACGAGTGGGTAAATACCACATGCCCATGCTGTGGTGCTCCTGCAAAACGTGAGACAAACACTATGCCTCAGTGGGCAGGATCTTCCTGGTATTTCCTCCGTTATGTAGATAGTAAGAATAATAAAGAACTGGTTTCCAAAGAGAAAGCGGATAAATATCTGCCGGTAGATATGTATATCGGTGGTGTAGAGCATGCTGTTCTTCATCTTCTGTACTCCAGATTCTACACCAAGTTCCTGTATGATATCGGAGCTATTGATTTCGATGAGCCGTTTGTCAAGCTGTTCAACCAGGGTATGATCACAGGTAAAAACGGAATCAAGATGAGTAAATCCAAAGGAAATGTTATTTCACCGGATGATCTTGTAAATGATTACGGATGTGATTCCTTACGTATGTATGAGCTGTTCGTAGGACCGCCGGAACTGGATGCAGAATGGGATGACAGAGGAATCGATGGCGTATCCAGATTCCTGAAACGTTTCTGGACACTGGCTCTTGACAGCATTGAGAAAGATATCCCGGCTACCAAGGAGATGGAGAAAACTCGTCATAAGATGGTATATGATATCACCAGCAGACTTGAAGCATTCAGCCTGAATACTGTAGTGTCCGGATTTATGGAATACACAAACAAGCTGATCGCTATCGCAAAGCAGAATGACGGTGCTGTTGACAAAGAAACCATCGAGACAGTTACCATTCTTCTTGCGCCATTTGTTCCTCATATTGCAGAGGAGATCTGGGAGAAGCTTGGTCATGAGGATTCCATTTTCCATGCACAGTGGCCGGCTCACGATGAGGAGCTTATGAAGGATGATGAGATCGAGGTTCCGGTTCAGATTAACGGCAAGACCAAGGCTGTTATCAGTATTCCGGCAGAAATCTCCAAAGAAGATGCGATTGCCGAAGGAAAGAAGGCAGTTGCAGATAAGATTTCCGGAAATATCATCAAAGAGATTTACGTACCGAAGAAGATCATCAATATCGTAGTAAAGAAATAAGATATATTAAAAACACCCGAAGCAGGGCGGAATATTTTTTCTGCCTTTGCCAGGGTGTTTTTTTGTGGAGAAACATCATGAAAACAGTAAGTATGCACAAAAATAACAAATGTTATTTAGCGAAGATGTTAATAATATTTAGGCATTTTAACAGATTTGCCTAATTTTTGGTCATACCAATTATATTGTCTATTGTTATTCAAATGAAAAAAACGTACAGTAACACCATGAGTCAGGCAAAGACCGAGAGATGGCTTTGCTGCTCAAAATGCAGTGTGACGGAATGAGGATGTCCGTTTGGCTGGATCTGCATATCTACATATTGAGAGAAATAAGGAGAGATAGTATGAGCGCAATGAATACACTTAAGAAATTCGGACTTGAACAGGCATTCAACTATGTTTACAAAGATCCGGATAAGAATTTTATCAAGATCATGGACTGGGCAGATAAATTTTCCGGTGGTGGATTTCCTACACAGAGAGCGATGATCCGCGAAGCCATTTCCAATCCGGAACATCCGTATTATCCGTTTATTCATAGATTGGTAACTGATATTGATCCACATGTTATGAAAACTCTGGCTGCAAACTTCTTTATCAATGCAAACCTTGCAGGCTGGCCGAGACAGGATGAATGCCGTAAAAAATATGGCTGTAATATTCCGTGGGCGATCCTTCTTGATCCTACAAGTGCCTGTAATCTGCACTGTACAGGATGCTGGGCAGCAGAGTATGGAAACAAGCTGAACCTCACTTATGATGAGATCGATGATATTATCCGCCAGGGTAAAGAGCTTGGTGTTTATATGTATATTTATACAGGAGGAGAACCTCTTGTAAGAAAAAAAGATCTGATCCGTCTTTGCGAGAAGCATAATGACTGTATCTTCCTTTCTTTCACAAATGCAACACTGATCGATGAGGATTTTGCAAATGATATGCTTCGGGTAGGAAACTTTGTTCCTGCGATTTCACTGGAAGGATTTGAGACTGCAACAGATGGCAGAAGAGGAAATGGTGTATACCAGAAGGTTATCAGGGCAATTAATCTCCTCAGAGAAAAGAAGCTTGTTTTTGGTATCTCCGCATGTTACACAAGTGCGAATTTTGCATCCATTACATCTGAGGAGTTTTATGACAGCCTGATCGATCTTGGAGCGTATTTCATCTGGTATTTCCATTACATGCCAGTTGGAAATGATGCTGCACCGGAGCTGCTCCCAACACCTGAACAGAGAAGAGAAACTTATGAGCGTATCCGCAGATACCGTGCAACAAAGCCGTTATTTGCCATGGATTTCCAGAATGATGCAGAGTTTGTGGGAGGATGTATTGCAGGCGGCCGTCGCTATCTGCATATCAATGCAAACGGCGATATTGATCCATGTGTGTTTATCCACTATTCTGATTCCAATATCCGCGAAAAAACACTTCTGGAAGCACTGCAGTCTCCGATGATGATGGCATATCATGATGGACAGCCGTTCAATGACAATATGTACCGTCCATGTCCGATGCTTGAAAATCCGCAGAAGCTGAGAGAAATGGTAGAAAAATCCGGAGCACATTCCACAGATCTTCAGTCACCGGAGAGTGCGGAGCATCTCTGTGCGAAATGTGACCGGTATGCTGAAAACTGGAAGCCGGTAGCAGAGGAGATGTGGAAGGAAGACCAGGAGAGAAGGGCAGCGAAGAAAGGCTGCTGATCCTGAAACTTAAAAAAGCAGAACTTATGAAAGAGCACGGTACCGGAAACAGGTGCCGGTGCTCTTTTTTTGAAAACGGAGGGATCAGACCATGAAAAAAATGATTGATAACATCAGAAAATATCTGCCGGCGGTGCTCTTTCTTGTATTTCTCCTTTTCTGTATCCGTTATAGAGAGGATCTGTCTGTGAGAAGGATCTTAAGCTATACACCGGAGGAACCTGTTAAGGCTGCATTACTTATGCTTGGGCTTTATGCAGTGAAAAGTGTTTCTTTTATATTTCCAATTGCGATCCTGCAGCTTGCTGTAGGGCATCTGTTTTCTACAGGAACAGCACTTCTGGTGAACTTTCTGGGAAGAGCAGTCACATTGGCACTTCCATATTGGATGGGACGCTTCTCAGGTGCATCCATGGTGGAAAGTCTTACATCTAAATATCCGAAGCTGAGAACAGTAGTAGATTACCAGAACGGAAATTCCCTGTATATTTCATTTTTTATGCGGACATTGAACTTTTTACCGGGAGATGCTGTGAGTCTGTTTCTCGGAGCTGAAAAGATCCCATTTGAAACCTATATGGCAGGTGGCATGCTTGGAACGCTGCCGGGAGTTATTCTCGCTACAATATTTGGAGCAAATATCAAAAATCCGAAGTCTCCGGCATTCTGGCTCTCCGCAGTGCTTCTTGTGATGATCAGTGTATTCTCGATCCTGATACACAGGCATATTTCCCGGAAGAAAAAATAACAGTGCTTTCTCTTCCTGCTTTTACTGAGAGGAAAAATGTAGTATAATGCAGACAGTAAAGAAAAGAAGGGAAAGAACATGGGGATAGATCATAACAAAAGATTAAAGGAACATTTATATTATTACAGTGCAAGAATCAGCCGGGATATGTCAAATCTGATCAAGTGGCTGGTTCTTGCTGTCATTACAGGATGTATCGTAGGAGCTGCCAGCACACTGTTTTCTTTTACGTTGAAGGCAGTAACCGGTTACCGGAAGGCTCATGAATGGATTTTTCTTTTGCTTCCGTTATCCGGTCTTGTCATTGTATTTTTGTATGAGAAGCTTGGAAAAGAGGATGGAGGGACCAATCAGGTTCTTTCTACCGTGCGTTCCAGAGATAATGTGCCGATCCTTTCTGCACCACTGATCTTTATCACAACGGCACTGACTCATCTTACCGGTGGTTCTGCGGGACGTGAGGGAGCAGCAATCCAGCTTGGAGGAAGTATTGCCAACCAGCTTGGAAGATGGATCCATCTGGACGAGGAGGACCGTCATGTAATTGTCATGTGCGGCATGAGCGCGGCGTTTTCCGCATTGTTTGGAACACCGATGGCAGCGGCAGTTTTTGCGCTGGAAGTGGTTAGCGTGGGAGTGATGTATTATGCGGCACTGATGCCATGTATGATCGCGTCACTGGTCGCTTCCGGATTTGCAGCCGGAATGGGAGTCACGCCGGAAAGTTTTCATGTGACAGATATTCCGGCACTGACTGTGGAAACTGGCCTGAAAATGGGAGTGATCGCTCTGGGCTGTGCAATTGTCAGCATTATGTTCTGTATTGCCCTGAATGGTGCAGCAGGACTTTATGGCAGATGGTTTAAGAATAAATATGTCAGGGTTGCAGTGGGTGCCTGCCTGGTCATTGTTGTCACCTTTATTCTGAGAACAGATGAATATATGGGCGCTGGTGCGGAGCTTATTGAAAAAGCGGTGGAAAACGGACAGGCGGGTACTTTCGCCTTTTTCTGGAAAATGGTGCTTACTGCACTGACTATGCGTGCAGGATTCCGTGGGGGAGAGATCGTACCTTCTTTCTGCATCGGAGCCACCTTTGGCTGTGTGATGGGTAATCTCATGGGAATTTCTCCGTCAATCTGTGCAGCCTGCGGAATGGCAGCAGTTTTCTGCGGTGTGACCAACTGTCCGATCACTTCGATCCTGATTGCTTTTGAAATGTTTGGATTTAAGGGAGTATCCTTCTATCTAATCGCAGTATCTATCAGCTATGCGGCATCGGGGTATTATGGCCTTTACAAGGATCAGACCATTGTGTACTCAAAATATAAAGCAAAATATGTGAACCGGCATACCAGATTCTGATATAGAGCGAAATATGAAGGGCGTGTGTATACTGGCGTAATATCCTATGGAATACCGCATGGACATGTATGGAAAATATCTGGACATCTGCGGAAATCTGATGTAATATATTAAACGTTAGTATTTACAGAAAGGCAGATTTTGAAGTATGGAAGAGAAGATTCTTGATTTTATCATGGAGTATGCACAGAAGAATGAGGGAATTCCGTTTCAGGTGATCGAGGAGAATTTTAATATCGTTATGGATGATAAGCTGAAAGATATCATCAGCGATGCGATCTGGGACAGAGATAATGTTTCTGATGTGATCATAGAAAGTGACCGTTATGTGATCACCTGTTTTGAAGATTAATGAGGATATCTGTGACCGTTACGGTAATGGAATTAAGAAGTCTGAATATGAGGAGAATGCGTATATGGCATTCTCCTTTTTTCGTCAATCTGTCAAAAGAATCCAAAGGAATTGAAGTCCCCAAAAAAGAATGGTATCCTAAAGAAAAAAGTAGATGGGGTGGTTGAAATGAACAGAAAATATGAGATTAGCACAAAAGAAAATAGGGAATTCCTGAAAGCATCCTGTGAGGATCTTTTGAATTTTGGACATCGGTTTCCTTCACCGAATGGAGGTTCCTATTATCTGGGGGACGACGGAACACCATGGAAGGACAGAAACCGGGAAACCTGGATCACCTGTCGTATGGCGCATGTATACAGTCTGGGTCTGATGCTTGGCCACGAGGGAAGCGGAGAGCTTGTGGATGCGGCGCTGAAAGGCCTTAAGGGAGAACTTCACGATGAAAAAAACGGTGGCTGGTATGCAGGTGTAACACCGGAAGGAGATATTGTGCCCAATAAACAGTGTTATGCCCATGCATTTGTGATCCTGGCTGCATCTTCCGCACTGATAGCCGGAAGGTCCGGGGCGGAGGAACTTCTTGAGGAGGCTCTGGCTGTTTATGATCAGTATTTCTGGAATGAAGAGGAGGGACTGGCCTGCGATACCTGGAATACGGAATTTACCGTGCTGGATGATTACCGTGGATTAAATGCCAATATGCACACGGTAGAGGCTTTTCTGGCAGCCGGAGATGTTATTGGAGATAAGAAATATCATATCCGTGCAGGCAGGATCATTGATCATGTAATTGGATGGGCAGAAGATAATAACTGGAGGATTCCGGAACATTTTACGAAGGAATGGGTGGCAGATCTTGACTGCAACCGTGACCGTCCGGATGATCCGTTCAAGCCATATGGAGCGACACCGGGCCATGGAATCGAATGGGCAAGACTGATCACACAGTGGGCACTTGCAAACTGCGGAGAAGAGAAAGAAAAACTGGAAAAATATCTCCAGGCAGCAGAGAAACTTTACACAACAGCAATAAAAGATGGCTGGAATGCAGATGGTGCACCGGGAATTGTATACACGACAGATTGGAATGGCAAACCGGTGGTACGTGACCGTATGCACTGGACTCTTGCAGAAGCGATCAATACCTCTGCAGTTCTTTATCATGTGACCGGTAAGGAGAAATATGCGAAAGATTATGCTGAGTTTATGAAGTACCTGGATGAAGTGGTCATGGATCACGAAAACGGTTCCTGGTTTCACCAACTGGATGAGACAAATCATCTGAAGGGAACTGTATGGCCGGGAAAATCCGATCTGTATCATGCGCTGCAGTCCACACTGATCCCGTATCATAAAGCAGATACATCCATTGCACCGGCAGTGGAGAAAAAACTGGAGATCTGAACAAAAATCGTTTTGTGATTTTTGTTCATGAGCATATAATGAAGCGGAGTGCGAATGTCCACTGAAAACATAAAAAACCTTCCTGTGTTTACAGAAAAATTTCTCAGGACAGATACTTGCAGAGACACAGGTATCCTGTCTTGGAGAAATACGAGAACACAGGAAGGTTTTTTTAGTTTACTCCGTGACCTCTTTCAGATCCGAAATATCCGGAGAAGCCATGAGAGAATAATTGGTGTAATAAACAACGAAACCGGGTTTTGCACCGGCAGGTTTTTTTACATGTTTTTTCTGGATATAATCGATCTCTACCTTGGGAGCAGAGTGCCCTTTGGAGTACCAGGCTGCCAGGCGTCCTGCTTCTTCGAAGGTACGGTCCGGAAGTTCACCATCTTTGGTGCGGACGATCACATGGGAACCAGCCATCTTCTTTGCATGGAACCACCAGTCATTTCCGGTTGCAAACTTGAAAGTCAGCTCATCATTCTGGAAATTGTTTTTTCCCACATAGATATCAAAACCGTCACTGGATATGTAGTGGAGCGGTTTGGATTTCGGCTGGGCTTTCTGGCCTTTTTTGTTAGTGTAGTGACGTTTGATATAGCCGTACTCAGTGAGCTCTTCCTTGATCTGGGAAAGGTCACTTTCGGATCTGGCGATATCCAGAGCATTGGAGATAGATTCCAGATGAGAGATCTCACTTTCCGTATCTGCGATCTGTTCGGTGACGGCTTCCTCTGTACGCTTCAGCTTTCCGTATTTATCAAAATATTTCTTGGAATTCTGTGCCGGTGTCAATGTCGGGTCAAGAGGGATAGTGATTTCCTCGTTGGTGTAATAGTTCAGTGCCTTAAAGGATCTGCAGCCTTCTTCAAGCCCGTATCCATAGGTGTTGATCAGTTCACCGTAGACCTTGAATTTATCTTTTTTTGAAGTATCATTCAACTGCTTTTTCTGGATGTTGTATTTTTTTCGATTACGTTCCAGAGCGGTCTGTACTACACGGCGAAGATCGGAGGATTTCTGGTGGATGCGTGTCAACAGACTCTTGGTAGCATAATAGGTCTCCAGCATAACAGAAACACTGTCAAAGGTTTCACTGCGGTATTCACTGCCAAACTGCTGATAAGGAAAGACACCGTATTCCACAGGCTCATCTCCGCGGTAGACAATATTCGGGGTGAACTCTCTGTTCCGGATCTGCTCAATAAGGCGGAGAAAGGTATGATAAAGATGGGTGCAGGCCGTTTCATCCAGGGACTGCGCTGCATCACTTCCGTCAATGGATGCACGGTAGCAGATCTCCTCAGCCATTACCGGGCTCATACCGGTGAGGGAAGTATAAAGCGCTTTGGAAATGTTTACCGGTTTTTTGCAGATATGTCCGGTAAATTCTTCCTCGGAAACTGTCAGCGGATTTTCTTTATCTCGGGTATTTGGAATGAAATATTCTCTTCCTGGAAGGACTTCACGGACAGAACTCATATGGGAAGAGACATGTTTGATACTGTCCAGGATCATGCCTTTTTCATCGCAGAAGATGATGTTGCTGTGTTTGCCCATCAGCTCCATGATCAGGCGCTTCCGGCAGGGGTCGCCAAGTTCATTGAGATGCTCCAGCTCAAATTCCACCACACGCTCCATTCCCGGCTGTTTTACATCCAGGATTCGGGCGCTTCCGATATGCTTTCGAAGAAGCATGCAGAAGTTCGGTGCAGTTAAAGGACTGATACGGTTCTTATCTGTAAAATAGATCAGAGGAAGGGATGCGCTTGCACTTAAGAGAAGACGTTTCTGTCCATTTGCGCCTTTTCCTGTGATCAAAAGTTCATCGTTTTCCGGCTGGGCGATTTTATTGATACGTCCGCCTTTTAAATTATCATCAATCTCTGCCACGAGAGCAGAAACTGTAATTCCGTCAAATGCCATGATTTTACCTCCATTTCAGTTGCTGTTCACTCCGTTCACAGCAACTCATTTCAACATCGATCATTATAACAGTAAAAAAAGAGTTTGACTAGGGTTTTGGAATGAACTATAATAAATCCGTATGCAATCATTGGCTGCATTTATCAGCAGCTGATAAACTTAAGAGGCAGTATTGGAGGATAACATGATAAAAAGTATGACCGGCTTTGGCAGGGCAGAAGCAGTTTCCAGAGAACGTAAGGTTTCTGTTGAACTGAAATCCGTCAATCACAGATATCTGGATCTGAACATCAAAATGCCGAAAAGACTCAGCTATTTTGAGGGAGAGATCCGAAATGTGATGAAGACTTATATCCGCCGCGGCAAAGTTGATGTGTTCATCACCTACGAAGACTATACAATGGGCGGAATGGCTCTGAAGTACAATGCAGAGCTGGCAAGGGAATATCTGGGCTATTTGAACCAGATGAGTGAGGAACTGGGGATTGAGAATGATATCCGTGTTTCCACACTTTCCAGATATCCGGATGTGTTTACAATGGAAGAGCAGGCTCCGGATGAGGAAGAACTCTGGAATTTTCTGGAGGGTCCGCTTCATGAGGCCTGTCGGAAATTTGTGGAGACCCGCCAGCGTGAGGGCGCTAATCTGAAACAGGATCTTCTTGGGAAGCTGGACGGACTGGAAGCAAAGGTCGATGTAGTGGAAAAACGTTCTCCGGAAGTAGTGAAGGCTTATCGGGAGAAACTGGAAACCAAGATGCATGAGCTTCTTGAAGATAACCAGATCGATGATTCCAGGATCGCCGCAGAGGTGATACTTTTTTCAGATAAGATCTGCAATGATGAGGAGACGGTACGTCTTCGAAGCCACATCCACGGAATGAGAAAGATCCTGGATGAGAACGAGGGCGTGGGACGTAAGATGGATTTCATGGCACAGGAGATGAACCGTGAGGCGAACACCATCCTGTCTAAATCCAATGATCTTACCGTATCTAACGCGGCTATCGATCTGAAGACAGAGATCGAGAAGATTCGTGAGCAGATCCAGAATATCGAGTAACCGGACAGGAAACAGGCTGTACACAGACAGAAAGGGAGAGCGTAAATGGCGAAACTCATTAATGTAGGCTTTGGAAATGTTGTCAATTCACGCAAGATCGTGGCTGTGGTAAGTCCGGATGCCGCTCCTGTAAAGCGCATGATACAGAGTGTCAAGGGAACCCGAACTCTGATCGATGCCACACAGGGAAGAAAAACAAAAGCAGTGATCGTTACTTCCGATGATTATCTTGTCCTTTCCGCTCTGCAGCCGGAAACCATTGCCAGGAGATTTTCGGAAGCGTATGGAGAAGAAACGAGGGAGGAAGGAAATGAGTAAGGGAATTTTAGTTGTTGTTTCGGGATTTTCCGGTTCCGGAAAAGGTACTGTCATGAAACGTCTGATGGAAAAATATGACAATTATGCATTATCTGTTTCTGTTACTACCAGAAATCCAAGACCGGGCGAGAAGGACGGAGAGGCTTATTTCTTCCGCACAAAAGAAGAATTTGAACAGCTGATCCGGGAAGACGGACTGATCGAGTATGCACAGTATGTGGAGAATTATTATGGCACACCCCGCAAATATGTGGAGGAGCAGCTTTCCGCAGGGAAAGATGTGATTCTTGAGATTGAGATCCAGGGTGCCATGAAGATCCGTGAGAAGTTTCCGGATACACTGCTGGTATTTGTATGTCCGCCGTCTATGGAGGAGCTTAAGAACCGTCTGGTAGGTCGCGGAACAGAGACTCTGGATGTGATCAACGGGCGTCTCAGAAGAGCGGTTGAAGAATCCAGAGGAATGGATAAATATGATTATCTCCTGATCAATGATGATCTGGAGGAATGTGTTGATACACTTCATGAGACCATCCGGTGTGAGCGCATGCGTACATCCAGGAATCATGATTTTGTATCCAGGATCCAGAAAGAAGCGGAAGCTTTTTTATAAATACCAATTAATAAGTTAAATACGGCCCTGCCGTTACAGAAGGGAGAAAAGATATGATACATCCATCTTATTCAGAATTAATTGAGGCTATCAACACAAACAACGAGGACGACGATGAGGCTCTCGTGCTGAACAGCCGTTATTCTCTTGTACTTGCAGCTAGCAAACGTGCCCGCCAGCTGATCGCAGGAGCAGAGCCGCTTGTACCGGGTGCAGCAGGAAAGAAACCGCTTTCTGTTGCCATTGATGAGCTCTACAAGGGTAAGGTAAAGATCCTTCCCGGACAGGAAGAAGAGGAAGAGCTGGAGGCTCTTGAAGCTGAGAAGGAGGCTCTTGAGGCAGCAGAGGGCGAGACCGCAGAAGGCACTGAGACTGCAGAAGCAGCTCAGACGGAAGCGGAGTAATTTTATGAAAATATTATTCATCTCTCTTGGCTGTGACAAGAACCTGGCGGATTCCGAAGAAATGCTGGGACTTCTTACAGCCGGAGGTCATGAGATCACAGACGATGAAACGCAGGCAGATGCAATCGTGATCAATACCTGCTGTTTTATCAAGGATGCCAAGGAAGAGAGTGTGGAAACCATTCTTGAAATGGCAGAGTACAAAAAAACAGGAAGCTGCCATGCACTGATCGTTACCGGCTGTATGGCACAGCGATACCAGAAAGAGATCATTGAGGAGGTTCCGGAGGTCGATGCTGTTCTTGGAACTACATCCTACGGCGACATCGTAAAGGCTCTGGAAGAAGCAGTAGCCGGAAATCATTTCGAAGAATTCCGTGATATTGATTATCTGCCGGATACAGGAAGCAAACGTGTCCTTACAACAGGTGGACATTTCGGCTACCTGAAGATCGCGGAAGGCTGCGACAAGCACTGTACCTACTGCATCATCCCGAAGCTCAGAGGTAAATTTCGAAGCGTTCCTATGGAGCGCCTCATTGCCCAGGCAGAGGATATGGCTGAACAGGGAGTGAAAGAACTGATCCTGGTAGCACAGGAGACCACCGTTTACGGAAGAGATCTTTATGGCAAAAAATCTCTTCATATTCTTTTAAAGAAACTCTGTGAGATCAGAGGTATCCGTTGGATCCGCATCCTTTACTGTTATCCGGAGGAGATTTACGATGAACTGATCGAAACCATTCGTGATGAGAAGAAGATCTGTCATTATCTGGATATTCCGATCCAGCACGCGTCGGACCGCATTCTTAAGAGAATGGGCCGCCGTACTTCCAAACAGGAACTGATCGATATTGTCGAAAAGCTCCGCAGGGAGATTCCGGATATTATACTGCGTACAACTCTGATCACCGGATTTCCGGGTGAGACGGAGGAAGACCATGAAGAACTGAAGGAATTCGTAGATGAGATGGAATTTGATCGCCTTGGTGTCTTCACTTACTCTCCGGAGGAGAATACCCCGGCAGCAGAGATGGCAGACCAGGTTCCGGAAGAAGTGAAGGAAGAACGCAGAGACGAGCTGATGGAACTTCAGCAGGAAATCTCTTACGACAGAGGTCAGGATCGTATCGGACAGGAACTTCTTGTTATGATCGAGGGAAAAGTTGCAGATGAAAGTGCCTATATCGGACGTACCTATGGGGATGCACCGAAGGTTGACGGATATATTTTCGTTCAGACAGGCGAACTGCTTATGACAGGTGATTTTGCAAAGGTACGTGTGACAGGTGCGCTTGAGTATGATTTGATAGGAGTGCTGAGCGATGAATACACCGAATAAACTTACAGTTGCAAGAATGATACTTGTACCATTTCTTGTAGTTTTCTTACTGACAGGATGGGGAGGAGAAGCAAACCGCTGGATCTGTCTTGCGATTTTTGTCGCAGCAAGTGTGACAGATTGGTTTGACGGTCATCTTGCCAGAAAATATAACCTGATAACCAATTTTGGAAAATTTATGGACCCGCTGGCTGACAAGCTTCTGGTATGCTCTGCCATGATCTGTATGATTGAGGTTGACAAGCTTCCGGCATGGGTTGTGATCATTATCATCGGACGGGAATTTATCATCAGTGGTTTCCGTCTGATCGCAGCTGAGAACGGAATTGTCATTGCCGCAAATTACTGGGGAAAATTTAAAACCGTTTCCCAGATGATCATGATCATACTTCTGATGCTGGATTTCGGAGGTGTTTTTGCAGTGCTGACACAGATATTTATCTGGCTGTCTGTTGCACTGACCATCATCTCCCTGCTGACTTATATCATGCAGAACAGAAAGGTCCTTTCCATGCAGGAGTAGGGATCAAAGTATACGAAAGGAGTTTCTTTTCATGATCACAGAGCTGATATCCGTAGGAACCGAGATCCTTCTTGGA
This sequence comes from Blautia sp. NSJ-140, assembly GCF_022868965.1. Lineage (NCBI taxonomy): Bacteria > Bacillati > Bacillota > Clostridia > Lachnospirales > Lachnospiraceae > Blautia > Blautia sp. NSJ-140. The sequence continues at coordinate 158,823 of NZ_JALIFS010000003.1, forward strand.
AATATCGTAAATACCAACAGTGCCTATCTTTCTGAAAAATGCGCCCTGCTTGGGTTAAGCGTTTACTATCAGGATGTAGTAGGTGATAATGAAGGCCGTATGCGTGACGTGATCCGTACCGCACTGGACCGTTCTGATGTTGTGATCCTCACAGGAGGCCTTGGACCAACAGAGGATGATATCACCAAGGAAGTAACTGCGGATCTGATGGGAATGCCGCTTAAGGAAGATTCCCACTCAAGGAAACTGATCGATAAATATCTGAAGGAATATGAGAAAAACAATCCTCAGAGACGTATCACGAAGAACAACTATAAACAGGCCATGGTCCCTGAGGGAGCCATTGTTCTTGACAATCATAACGGAACTGCTCCAGGACTGATCCTTGAGAAAAAAGGAAAAACCGCAATCCTTCTTCCGGGCCCTCCCAATGAACTGAAGCCCATGTTCGAGGAGTACGTTGTCCCGTATCTGCAGAAAAACCAGCCGGAGATCATTGTATCCCAGATGGTGAAGATCAGCGGGATCGGTGAGAGTCAGGTAGCAGAGGAGATCCAGGATCTGATTGAAAGTCAGACTAATCCTACCATTGCACCTTATGCCAAAACCGGTGAAGTGCATCTTCGTGTGACAGCAAGCGCAGAGAATGAAAAGGTCTGCAGAAAGCTGATCAAACCGGTTGTCAAGGAGCTGAAGAAGCGTTTTGGAAAGAATGTTTTTGCCACAGATGAGAGTAAGACACTTGAGGAAGCAGTGATCGATCTTCTGAAAGAAAAAGATCTGAAGCTATCCCTGGCGGAATCGCTCACCGGCGGTATGATTGCCCAGCGCATTGTCAATGTATCCGGTGCGTCGGAGGTGTTTGGCTATGGCTTTGTGACTTACAGTAACAAGGCCAAGCATAAATGTCTGGGAGTGAAGAAGCGTACTCTGAAGGAGCAGGGGGCAGTTTCCGCCAAATGTGCCAGAGAAATGGCAAAGGGTGCCTGCAAAGCATCTGGAGCAGATATCAGTATTTCCGTGACGGGTCTGGCAGGACCGGGAGGCGGAACAAAGGAAACTCCGGTTGGTACTGTATTTATGGGCTGCTGCTATAAGGGCAAGGCCATTGCCAAAGAGTTCCATTTCACAGGAAACCGCACGCGGATCCGCGAGCAGACTACAGCGCATGCGCTGGCGATGTTACGTGACTGTATCATTATGAGCAGATAGCGAATGTCTTGATCATCTGTCTGGCGTTACAGATCAACCATAATATTTTTTTATACAACAGGACTGATTTTTAAACAGATGAAACTTTTGAATTCAAGTATCTGTATCAAAAATCAGTCCTGTTGTATTTTTGTTTCCTGATAATAAGCCTTGGTATGAGCGACGAAAGAATATAAATGATCATATTTGCAAGGATACTATCATAAGTGCTAGTGTTTTTATCAGGGATTTCCTCTAAAATGTGGTTAAAGCAATATATGACGTAAATATACGTTTTACCGGAAAGAGGGAAATCAGAATGAAAAAGAAAAAAAATCTGTTGTGTTTTGTGCTGCTGATCAGCCTTATTTTTACGATGGCATTCGGAAGTGTGACTGTCAGCGCCGCACCAAAACTGAACAGAACAAAAGTAACTCTATTAAAAGGTGAGAAGCCAACACTTAAGGTTACCGGGACCAGGCAGAAGGTTGCCTGGAGATCGTCCAAAAAGAGCGTTGCGACCGTAAACAGCAAAGGCCAGGTGGTTGCCAAAAATAAAGGTTCCGCAACGATCTATGCAAAGGTAAGCAAAAAAACATATAAGTGTGTTGTAAAGGTAGAGACACCGAAGCTCAGCAGGACATCGCTGACATTAACAGAAAAAAAATCCAGTGCCATTAAACTGACAGGAACAACTGTGAAGGTGAAATATTCTTCTTCCAATCCTAAGATCGCACGTGTGGATTCCAAAGGAAAGATCACCGCAGTGAAAAAAGGAACGGCAGTAATCACAGCGAAGGCAAATACGAAGAAATTTAACTGTAAGGTTACAGTAAAAGCAGCGCAGAAACCGAAGCCGACACCTACACCGATGCCGAAACCATCTTTAAGTGCCACCACCTTAAATATGAATAAAGGTGATGTGAGACAGCTTCAGGTTGGGATCAGTCCTGGCATGATCTTTTTACCAGGATCAAACAGCCGGCAGGAAACTATGAATATTGATCGAATATGAATGCTCCGCCATTCAATCCCATTCTAAAAAAGGAATCGACAGCGTAAAAACTGTCGGTTCCTTTTGGGGATACATAATAGAATATCTCATCGGTGCAGCGCATATTTTTCAATGGCGCGTGCTACACCGTCTTCGTCATTGGAAGCAGTAATATAATCGGCTGCTTTTTTTACCTGGGGCTGTGCATTGGCCATGGCTACGCCAAAACCGACTTCCCGGAGAAGATGGACATCGTTGTCACCGTCTCCGCATGCCATAATGGATTCTCTTGGGATTCCCAGCATTTCGCCAAGAGCAACAAGAGCGGTTCCTTTGTTGACACCGGCGGCGTTGATCTCAATATTGTAGCTTAAGGAGCCTACAAGCTCCAGCTCCTTAAGTTCACTTAATTCCTTCCAGGCGGCGGCACGTTCCTCCATGTCTGCAAAAAGCGCCTGGACTTTATCCATGCTTCTGTTTTCTTTTGTAATGACATCCTGGATGTCTGGAACCGCGATACGGGTAGTACGGACATAATTCCACATATTAGGGTCGTGATGGTATTTTCCTACATTATCAAGCTTGGCAGCGTCTGCATATCCCTGACCGTCAAAATAGATCTCACTTAAAGTATCATATTTTTCAAAGATACGGAGAGCTTTTTTTGCACTTTCCATGGGAAGAAGCTGCTCGATAAGAAGTTTATTATGGTCTGTATCAAGGACTCTGGCTCCGTTGGAGGTGAGAGCATAGTGAATTCCCGGAAAATTTCTCAGTTCCGCGGGAATGCCGGTATATGGCCGGCCGGTAGCCATCAGAACAAGGATACCTGCATCAATAGCTTCCCTGAGAACGCGCCTGGTATTTTCTGTGAGTTCTTTTTTTGTATTCAGAAGAGTTCCGTCCAGATCAAGACCGATCATTTTTATCTGCTGCATATTTAAGATTTCCTTTCCCGGTTAAGGTCACATATACAGAAAAACCGTCCCGAAAAAACATTTTCCGGGACGGTACCTATCTGTTTATCAGATATCAAGAAGATCACTGTAAACTTTCAGTGCTCCGTCTGTATCATGAGCGAGAACACGTTTTGCAAGAACCTTACCAAGCTGTACACCCTCCTGGTCAAAGCTGTTCAGGTTCCATACAAAGCCCTGGAACATGATCTTGTTCTCAAAGTGTGCAAGAAGCGCACCCAGAGACTTCGGTGTAAGTTCCTCACCAATAATGATACTGGAAGGACGTCCGCCCTTGAAGTTTTTGTTCAGGTTCTCATCTTCTTTTCCACATGCAAAAGCAACGATCTGTGCTGCAACGTTTGCACAGAGCTTCTGCTGGCTTGTGCTGTTCTCGATATCAACATCAACACCAAGCTGGCTCTTCTTAAAGCCGATGAACTGAAGCGGAACAATATTAGTTCCCTGATGCAGAAGCTGGTAGAAGGAGTGCTGTCCGTTGGTTCCTGGCTCACCAAAGATCACCGGTCCGGTCACATAATCCACCGGCTCACCAAAGCGGTTTACAGATTTACCGTTAGACTCCATATCACACTGCTGAAGATGAGCAGGGAAGCGGCTTAATGCCTGTGAGTATGGTAAAACTGCAGTAGAAGGATATCCCTGTACATTTCTCTCATAAACGCCGATCAGGGCATCCAGCATATCCGGGTTCTCAAGAATGTTCTTATTTGTTGCAAGCTTATCCTCCTCGGCAGCTCCGTCAAGCAGCTCTGCGAATACTTCCGGTCCGAATGCCAGGGAAAGGATTGCTCCGCCTACACCGGAAACAGAAGAATAACGTCCGCCGATATAATCATCCATAAAGATTGCGGTAAGGTAGTCATCGCTCTTTGCCAGAGGAGAAGTCTCACTGGTTACTGCAAGCATATGCTTGGACGGGTTTAAGCCGGCTTTTGTGAGAGCGTCTTTTACGAATGCCTCGTTAGTCAGAGTCTCGAGGGTTGTACCGGATTTGGATACAACGATGAAAAGAGAGTGAGCAAGATCTACAGATGCAAGAACAGCAGCTGCATCATCCGGGTCAACGTTGCTGATGAATTTTGCTTCCATCTTGAAGGTGTTGTTTGCCTTTGCCCAGTTTTCAAGTGCGATATATAATGCACGCGGTCCCAGGTCACTTCCGCCGATACCGATCTGTACAACCGTAGTGAATTTCTCACCGGCTTCATTTGTGATCTCGCCTGCATGTACTTTGTTTGCAAAATCTGCAGCTTTCTTCTGCTGAGCTACATAGAATTCTCGCTTGTCCACACCGTCAACAACAACAGGCTCGCCAAGCTGTGTACGTGCAAGATGATGAAGGACCATACGTTTCTCGCCTGTGTTGATCACTGCGCCGTTATATAATTCCTGGAATTTTTCGATCAGTTCTGCCTCATCAGCCAGTTTGGAAAGTGCGTCAAGAACGGTCTCGTCCACTTCCTTAGCTGCGTAATTGTAAGCCAGACCTGCTGCCATCGGTACGCTGTACTTCTTTACACGTTCTGCACCCTGCTCGCCGGACATTGCTTCTGCAATGTTCACGTGATCTTTCAGACCGTTAAGTTTGCTGTAAGAAGCAAGAGTGTCCAGATTTTTCCATGTTGCCATAATCATATTCCTCCTTTAATGACTGTGATCAGAGATATCAACATAAATCCTTCGGATATCTTTTTCACAATTGTCTACAGCCAATTATACTGAAAAAAGCTCTGGATTTCAACGGAAGGAACGATTTAATTGGTGAAAATCTTGTTAAATAAGGTAAAAAATATCAGAGATAACAGGATCGTGACGGAAATATGAAGAAGTTTCCGTCAGCAACAGGACAGGAATGGGGAAATATGATATGATAGAAAACAGATCACCCGGAGAAAAAAGCCGGGAAAATAATAAGTGATGAAGGGAATTGTTTTATGGAGGAAATGAAGAAAAAAGGAAATGTGATCGCACTGCTGCCTATCGGTGTTTTTCTGGTCCTGTATCTGGGACTGGGGATTTTGTTTGAGTATGTGATGAAGATCCCTATGGGATTTTATAATGTACCGATCGTTGTGGCTTTTCTGTCTGCGATCCTGGTGGCATGTGTTCAGAACAGAACGATCAGCTTTGACAGAAAGCTGGAGCTTATGGCAAAAGGAGTAGGAGATAAAAATATCATCACCATGCTTCTGATCTTTCTGACCGCAGGCTCTTTTGTGGGTGTTGTGGGGCGCAGCAGTGCAGAAAGTGTGGCCTACTGTATGCTTTCTCTGATACCGGCACGTTTTTCTGTTGCGGTATTGTTTGTAGTTGCCTGCTTCGTATCTGTGGCTATGGGAACTTCCGTTGGGACGATCACGCTTCTTACCCCTATTGCGGTAGCGGTTTCCAAAGCTTCCGGTTTTGATATGGCATTTTGTGTGGCATCGGTGATGGGAGGAGCCATGTTTGGTGACAACCTTTCTTTTATTTCTGATACCACGATCGCAGCCTGCAACGGTCAGGGCTGTCAGATGAAAGATAAATTCCGGGAAAATTTCTGGATCGCATTTCCGGCAGCTGTTGTTACACTGCTCCTGATCCTTATTCTGTCTTTTCAGACAGAGATTCAGGGAAGAGTGGTACAGGATTATCATCTTGTGCAGATCCTTCCGTATGTTCTGGTGCTGATCGGCGGGATTATCGGCATCAATGTATTTGTGGTACTTCTGATCGGAATTGTCTCCGGAGCATTTATTATGCTTCTTGGAGGACATATCACGCCAGTGGAGCTTCTGACAAATATTGGCTCCGGTGTTTCCGGGATGTTTGAGACCTGTATGGTGGCTATCCTTGTAGCAGCCATGTGTGCGCTGATCCGGGAGCATGGAGGCTTTGAAGCACTGCTTTCCGGAATACAGAGAGTTTTTAAAGGGAAAAAAGGCGGACTTCTTGGTATGGGACTTCTGGTTGGAACTATGGATATCGCAACAGCCAATAATACGGTGGCCATTGTTATGGCCAACCCCATTGCAAAGGAAATGGCGCTGGAATATAAGATCACTTCCAGAAAGACAGCTTCTATCCTGGATACATTTTCCTGTATTTTCCAGGGGGTGATTCCATATGGAGCCCAGATGCTGGTTGCCATTTCTGCGGCAAAGGAACTGGGATTTGAGCTTTCTGCTTTTCAGATCATGCCGAAACTGTTTTACCCCATGCTTCTGCTTGTGAGTTCTCTGATCGCGATCTTTGGTATAAAAGGCGGGGATGATAAATGAATCAGGAAGAGATGATCCGGGATGTCCGGAAAAGACTGTTTGAAATGCAGGATACAGGATATCGGGATTTTCATGCAAGGCTGGTTCCGACTGTGGAGAAAGAAAAGATCATCGGTATCCGGACACCGATACTCCGGAAATTTGCAAAAGAATTTGGAAAAACAGAAAGATCCGAAATGTTCCTGAAGGTTCTTCCTCATCAGTATTATGAGGAAAATAATCTCCATGGCCTGCTGATCGAGCAGATCAGAGATTATGATAAATGTCTGAAAGAACTGGAGCGTTTTCTTCCGCACATTGATAACTGGGCGACCTGTGATCTGCTGGCGCTCCATATGATGAAAAAACACCGTGATATATTTATCCGGGAGATTTATCGCTGGATGGAGTCGGATAAGCCGTATATCATCCGGTTCGGGATCAGTATGCTGATGCGCCATTATCTGGACGAAGGATTTAAACCGGAATATCCGGAGAAAGTGGCAGCGATCCGCTCGGAAGAATATTATGTAAATATGATGCGAGCCTGGTATTTTGCTACAGCGCTGGCAAAACAGTATGAGAAGATCCTTCCATTCCTGGAAGAGCAGAGAATGGATATCTGGACTCATAACAAGACGATCCAGAAATCCATTGAAAGCTACCGGATCACACAGGAGCAGAAGGATCATCTCAGGACACTGCGGATAAAGAAATAAACAGCAGGTAAGGGTTGGAATATGAAGGCAATATCAATCTATGCACTTACAAGAAATCAAAATATGGAATGTGTCCAGAAGCTGGAACGCCAGCTTTCCGGCAGAGATTTTTTTCTCAGGATCAAAGAGTGGGAACTGGAAAGTATGAAAGTACTGGTGAAGCAACTGGAACTGCATATGGAAGAAGTATATAAGCTCCGGCTTTTTTATTCGTTCCAGATCCCGAAGCTTGGAAAGGAGTTTGATCTCCTTCAGATCAAGGATGATCAGATCGTAAATATTGAACTGAAAAGTGGCAGTGTATCGGATGAGGCTATTCGAAGACAGCTGATCCAGAACCGGTATTATCTGTCTGTTTTTGGGAAACCGATCCTATCCTATACCTATATCAGCAGTGAAGATCGTCTGGTGAGACTGACCAATCACGATCACATTGTGGAGGGGGACTGGAAACAGCTATGTATTGCATTGGGGAAAGAAAGCCCGGACTATGAGGGAGATATCGAGGATCTGTTTCAGGCAGAGCTTTATCTGATCTCTCCGCTGACAGAACCGGAGCGTTTTCTCAAAAAAGAGTATTTCCTTACTTCCCAGCAGAGAGATATTGAACGGCAGATTCTGAAGAGAATACGTGGAGAAAGAGGAGGATATTTCTGGTTCAGCGGACTTCCAGGAACCGGAAAAACATTGTTGCTTTATGATATTGCGATGAAGTTGTCCGTGCGCCAGAGAGTCTGTATCATTCACTGTGGAGAGGCGGGAAAAGAATGGAAGATTCTTCATGAACGTCTACGGCGGATAGATTTTCTGGCAGATACTCAGCTGGACGGAACGACGGATCTTGGCTGTTACAGCAGCATTCTGGTAGATGAAGCACATCTTCTTTCCCCGGAAAAATTGTCTGTTCTGCTTACCTGGAGTGAGCGCCGGCCTGTGATCTTTTCCAGTGATTCCGAAGATGTGATATCACCGGAGGAGTTGGATCGAAGTATTGTGGAGGGACTGGGAAAGCTGCCGGGAATTCAGAAATTCCATCTGACAAACCGGATCCGTACCAATGCGGAACTGTCTTCTTTTATTCAGAACATGGTACATCTGCCGGAAAAAAGAAGCTCCAGATGGTATCCGCATATTGTGGTGATGTATGCCAACAATAACAGTGAGGCGGAAAAGCTTCTGCATGATCTTGTGAAACAGGGATTTAAGGAGCGGACAGAAGAGGCTTCCGGGCAGCCTGGTGTCCAGGCGGTGAGACCTGAGGAGAAGATTGTCGTATTGCTGGATGAACAATATTATTATGATGAAAACGGATATCTCAGATCCAGGTGTTCTTCGGGAGAATATTCTAATGTACGAAGTCTTTTTCACCTTCTGAACCAGGCAAAAGAGAGCCTTGCCCTGGTGGTGAAGGAGAATATGGCAGTATATGAAGTGCTGCTTGAGATCCTGCAGATGAAGAAAAAGCATATACGTTGAATTTTCGTGACTGTAAACTAACTGACTCTCCCTTGAAATCCCCCACCATTCCGTATATAATGGGAACGTTGTGGGGGATTTTCCCTGCTTGGCATTATGTTAAACAATAACTTCTGAAAGGAATATTATGAGAACTCTAGCTTTAAGCGATGAAATTTTAATGAAGGTTGACAAAGCTGCCCGCTATATCGGCGGTGAAGTCAACTCCGTAATGAAAGATAAAAATGCGGTAGATATCCGTTTCGCAATGTGCTTCCCGGATGTCTATGAAATCCTTTTTCTATTCGATGCCAAAACACAATATATAGTGTCTGGGAATGTTATTTGATAACAATATTTTGATGCCGATAAGTGTTGCTTGATACCAAATGACATTAAATGATACGATGACAAGTACCCATTTTTGACCATATTTTCTCATGATTTTTTACCCCATTTTTTACACTTTATGCCCCTTTCATTTACAAATCTTATTTCTCTAATACAAAAGACAAATATGTTATGACCAATCTTTTATTCTGTACTTAAATAGAATTTATGATGTCAAAAAATAACATACTAAACTCCAAATGCAGCAGATAACCTCTGCCAGAAGATTTTCTTACAGTTCTACTATGTAAGATATTTTTGGCAGAGGTTATTTTTTGTAAAAACATTTGCAATATTAATAAGGTCTTATTTTGGCTTATACTTATTGACTATACCTTCGCTGTTTTCAGCATTGGGGGATGCTGTCATTTCTTTAAGGGTATTTACCAAACTATCTGCTTCATCAAGTCTTAGTCTATAATCCCTTTCCAAGTTTGCTAATCTATTTATAATTTGATGAATTTCATTCTTGTCAAGAACAACACCTGAATTGCAGGAAGAAAATATTGTAGAAAACCGATTTAGCAGAATAACAGATCTAATGTTTGCAGACAGCAGCAGAGAATTGTTGAAAAACGAATTGTAAAAAGATTTGCATAAGAAAATAAATAGTATTTGGCAGAAGAGTTGTTTGTTATTAATCCGATATGGAAAATAGAAGAAACTACCTGGATGGATATCTGCTATGCCCGTCTGACGGGAAAAGATGTCAGTTCGCTGGAATCTTTGTCCTACCGGGAAATCCAGGACAAAGAAAATGATTTTTTATTCCAGGCGGAAGGGCTGGTTCAGAAACAGTTGGAAATGGCTCAGCATAATGATTATCTGGATAAAAGGGATTTTGTGTCTTTTTCTTACAAAGGTCATACCATTTACGATCCATGGATCCGGGAAGATATGCAGGGCGAGCCGTTTGCCTGGAGCCTGCATGAAGATCTAAAAGCAGGTGTAAATCCATTTGAATATTATGGAAAGAAACTTGTTGCAAGATTTATAGTTGAAATTGTGGAGAAAAACCAATGAATACAGATTGGGAAAAATTATCTCCGCTACAGCTCGGACAATTCGGGGAATACTATGCAAAGATGGAATTTGCTTCTTATGGATACGAAGTATATACCTCAGAAGTGGATGACCATGGCGTGGATTTTATTGCAAAGAAAAAGGATACCGGAATTTTTTATGAAGTACAGGTAAAATCCCAGTATAAGGGCAAATATCTATTCGTAAAAAAAGATAAGTTGGTTATGGACGACCATCATCTGGTCTGCTTTCTTCATTTCTTTCAGAACCAGCTGCCTGTTGTATATATTATCCCTGCGACGGCCTGGAGCCATCCAAATGCGGCACTCGTGGACCGGACATATGGTAAGCCGGGACAAACGAGCAAACCAGAATGGGGCATCAGTCTGGCAAAGAAAAACCTTCCTTTGATTGAAAAGTATAAGGCAGAAAAATTTCTTCAGAAATAAGAAAATGGGAAAAGCCAGGGCATATCACATTACGCTCTGGCTCTTGTTTTCATAAGCTGTTAATATATTCCAATAATTTGATTGTTTCTTCGGGGGTCAGATGGTATTCTGGTTCCATACACAATTGTAACAGAATGCTTTGGTCAAAGAAATCTTTGATTTTTAAAATAACAGAATCTAACATAATGAGTTTTCCTCCTTCCGTAACATCCATTGTATCAGTTTTGCACATATCTCACAATGAACAACATCGCCCATAATTATAATTCCATAATTATAATACAAAACAGATACTATTTTTCTGGAAAATCAAAAAATCAGATTGACTTTTTCAAGGATGCTGTTAGAATAGCAGTATAAACATTTGCAACTAAATACGCATTAGGATTCGGATAATTCTTCAAGGGCTTAGTGCGTCATATTGAGAAACTGTACTGAGCTTGATGAATGAATATGGGCTCAGTTTTTTATTTCTTAAAAGCCCTGTAATCCATCCTAATGCGGAGTTGGAACTGCGTATAGTTTTCCAACAGAGACATGCTGCTTCTGACAACAGCAGGGGATGGTAACCGACAGCCGGAAACTAAAAATCGTAGAATTCCATGGAGGTAAATGTTTATGAAGAAATTAGAATTTGCAAATATCGTATGTGAGGTATCGGTTACTGAAAACTATAAAATGTTCTCAGAAGTAACGTGTGAATACGAAAAAGATACAGTTGCTTATGCAGTGGAGCGTTTCTTCTGCCGCAGCAGCCGTTTCCGTCGGGAATGCACTCTGGAGAGCTGGCAGATCCGTACGACAAAGGGAAGAGAAAGAATACATAAGTTTTCTTACCTGATTCCATCCGTTCTTCTGGAACTTCCAGGCAACTGGACTAGACTGGCAGGAGAGATTAATGCAGCAGGTGTAAAAGTATGGAAAGTGGAACTGCTTCTGGAGCATCCTTGTTTTCAGAAAGCAATGCCGAGAAAGGTAGGCTGAAGAGAAAATTATGATTTATATTGATCAGATTCCGAACATCTGCACATCAGACTATGATGAGGTTTGGTGGATTGTCCGTTCTCCGGATAGTTCACCAAAAGAAGAAAAACTGGTCCAATCCCTGGCTCCGTCCAGTGAACTCTTCCTGAGATATCGGAAGGCTTTCCATGCTGGACAGTTTGGTCCGGAATTTTTCCAGAAAGAATATGTTCCGCAATTCATTTCAGAACTATCGAAAAATGAAAATGCGAAAGCTAATCTGGATTATCTGTGCAGAGAAGGCAGCAGAAGAAAGATTGTCCTTGGATGTTATTGCGAAGAAGAGGCGCTTTGCCATAGAAGCATCATTGCAGGGATCTTGCTTGGAATGGGAGCAGAGATTGATACCAGTACAGAATACAGGAAATATTATGAAATGTTCCGCCGTTGCATCTGACATGGCAAAAGTGCAGGAAAAAGGCACCTCCAGAACAGAGGTGCCTACAATTTGCCATTTTGTTTGATATCTTGTACAGCTTAGATCTGCTGAGATTGGACTTGCCTTAAATAAATTACAGCCTGTCCAAATAGTACATGCTGATAATGCGTTCTACGTTGTCATCATAACCGTATTTGCTCCGCATGTAATCAATCAGTTCCTCTGCCTTACGTTCCCATTTTTCTCTTTCAGCACTTGTACGGGCATCGGAATGTTTACGCAGAATCTTATCTGCCTTTTCATTGAATTTGTACCAGTCATCTGAACTTGTTTCTAATCTTGCCATTTTTTGATCCTCCTATAATATGTTTTTATATGTATCAGCGAAGACGGTCGAGGTAATTATCATTGATAATCATCTGAACCTGTTTGTCGCCAAGACCATATTCTGCTCGCATTTCTCTTGCCAGGGCCTCTCCTTTTTCTGCCCATTTGTCTCTTTCGTCATAAGTCGTCGCATCCGCACATTTGCGGTGGATATAATCCGCTTCTTCTTTCAGTCTGTAATCTTCATCTGACCCACTTCTCAAAAAACTCATAGAAAATTCCTCCTTAATGTTTTTTTAATTTTCTGGATGGAACCAGAATGTTATTGGATTTTTTCTTGCCCATTATCTTAGCTATCTGCTACACCTCCGCTCTTATTTTCTTCCCCGTCTGATACAGAGAGGGTGGGAGATGAGAGGTCTGCGCCATCCAAAAGTTTTGCTTTTAACAAATGCACTTTTCTTATAAAAATCGTCCATATTTCTAAAAATATTGCATATTAGTGATGCAATCGCTTTAGGAAGGAGGATGGTTTGTAGAAAAGCAAGAAATCCCCTGCCTCTAAATGAAGCGTAGGCAATGGGATGAATTTTAAAAGAAACTTAACGGCAGCGGTGGGCGGAGAGAAATCGGTATCCCCCCGTTGACATGAGGTTAACCACAGTCGGGATCATCCCGGCGTGTCAGACTCCGTAAATACCGACTGCGAGTTGAAACAACATAGCAGTTTTCATTCCATATGGATGGACGATGCCCAGATGTGGAAGGTTCTGAAACCAGGAATCGGAATCTTCAGGGAACAGATCAGAAGATTCCTTAAAACTGTTTTTCTGGCTTTTGTCTGTATAGGTTATTGTTTTTCGCCTCCTTTCTTGTTGTTGGTATTATCATAAAACAACTTTCTTTAAAATGCGATGTCAGTATATTACGAAAGGGGGATTGACACCATACAATATGAAATCGGCAGCAGATATATGGTTAAAACCATATAGTGCAGGGTCTGATCCATGATAACACTAATTCGGTCGTACCTGGCTTTTAGGGTATCAATTAAGAAATGAGAGAGAAATACCAGCAGTATCCTCTGATCCAAACCGAAACAGAGATAAAATGGAAAACAATACAAACTGCAATGAACGAACATATGATATGAATTTTTTCCTTTTGTTTCTGCTATGTATGGTGTCTGTAGGAAGTAATCCCCAAGCAGATGGCAGAAGAAAAGCTGTATGGTTTTCTCCAGCAAAAATTTCGCTTCCTTTGTTAATCGAAGTTTATATCAGGATTTAACTCTGCCGGACTTTGCCATTCAATTCCAAACTGTTCTTTCAGAATCTTCTTTTTGGTTCCCCAATACAGATGGCAGAAACCAAAACGCTCTTTTTCATTTTCTCCAATCTGCTTTCGGATCAAACGTTCCAATTCCAGCTCTATTTTTAAATATTCGTCTGTATATTCGATAGGATCTTCTTTATGATCTTTTGGCGTATCCCAAAAAGAATATCCATACTTCAAACGGAATTCCATATCTTTGAGCTCTTTCCAAAATGCCAGTTTTTTATCTTCGACCAACTCGTCCGTGAATTGTAAGCTGGCATCTGGCAGCTTTTTGCATAGAATTTCTTCCAGAACACTGTTACTTTTCAAATCAGAATCAATGGCAACCAGAAAATGCTCCATAATCTGGGTCAGTTTCTCCTTTGTGATTTCACCATTTTTATACTCATCAACCAGAGCAAGAAAGAATGATTCTGCAAACTTTGCCGGAAAAGTACCTTCCGGATTCTTCCAGAATATATTCTGGATTTTGAGAGAATCTGAATCAATTGAAAGTTTGTCCAGCACCTCCCGTACTAAAGCTGTATAAATTCTATTATCCAAGATCCAGATAACATCTCCGGGTTCCAGATCTCCATTGTATTTACAAAGATATTTTTTGGTGTGCCCATGTTTGTCCTTTCCAAAAATTACGTAACAATACATAAAAATAATCCTCGTCTTTCTATTATTTTTTACTATACATGCATATATGCATCAGAAGAATATTACCCTGCTTCATAGGCAGACATTCAGAATCCATTTTCATGTCTGATATCTACCTTTCTATATACCACATCAGTTCCTGCTTATCAAACACAATGACAGCCTCAAAGAACTCCCACTCATCATCGTCATCAAATCTACAGATGTAGCGGATGGTGTTTCCTTTCTGCTCTTCCTGAAGTACTGAAAGATCCAGTGTCTTTCCTCTATAGTGGCAATGGTAAGGTTTTACACGACCGTCTGGGTGAAACCAAACAGAGACTGGGATTGGTTCTAATGTTTTATTCATAATCATGTCCTCCTAAAAATATTTCTTGACATAATCCTAACAAATATAATGACTTTTTTATAGCCTACTTTTCGTAATCATCTGACACCAGGACTGTTGCAAATAATCTTAAAAGAGGATATCCGCTTTATGCAGAAAAACGTGAATTTAACGGGACACCGGGGAAACAGAGAAATTGCGGCATGTACCGTATAAGCCTACGCCATGGACGGAAGAGAGAAGGCTCCGTCTGAAAGCTGTGTAAGAACCTTTCAAAAGAAAGGCACTGGTAGACGAAACAGAAAGGTGGAAAGAAAGCCTGGTTCCCTATCAGAAACCAGTAACAGTCGTGAGTCTTTCAATGCTGGCCACTACAAACTATTGGAAATGAACTTTCACTGTATGTTTTTTTGAAAAATTTGTACTATTTAAGCCTGTGACACAAATAAAGTGTTTCAGCTTTTTTACTTCCTTTTGACCCAAATAACATATTAAGATCATCAATATTTAAAAGAGTTTAAAATGCGAAGAAAAACGGTTCTTTTTCTGTGCCTGTTAACCTCTATGGCAGGTATTTTATCTGGATGTGGAGGGAACAAAACAGGCGAAACAAATGTAACACTGGAAACTTTGGCTGAAGACCCATCTGGTTCCCCAACCATTACTTCCGATGCTGGAACCATACAGTTTAAGGGCACAACATCCAAAGATGAAGTGTATGATTTTGGATACAAAGCATCTGATTATATATCCCTGGGAGATTACAGTAACATTAAAGTTGAACAGACTCCGTCTGAAGAAGTGACAGATGATGAAATACAGTCCAGGATTTCGGATCTGATGAAAAAAAAGGAAATATGGATTGATAAAACAGAAGGTAGCATAAACCGATATGATCTTGTGAATCTGGATATTATCTGCACCGTCGATGGGAAAGAGTATACCCCAGGTAGCAAAAAGGATATGAATCTAAATGTTGGGGCAGGAAATTATTTTTCAGAATTTGAAGAAAAATTGATTGGGAAACAGCTCGGGGATACCATTACATTTGAACTTGCTCTTCCAGATAATGATACGTTTACACAACAGGCTGGGAAAAAGGGGGTTTTTACCGTATACCTGAAAGCTGTTCGGACACAACCACAGCTTACTGATGAAATTGCAGTAAAGCTGTCTGATCAAAAGTATCAGTCTGTTAAAGAATACCAGCAGTATATAAAAGAAATGCTGGAGGCAGAAAAAGAAGAGCAGCATAACTATAATGTCTTTATGGAAGTTATGACGCAAATTGCTGATTCTATAGACATAAAAGAAATTCCAGAAGAAGAGTCAGAGAATGATCTGACCTATGAAAAGATCCAGCAAGAAGCAGACGCAAAGGGAATTGCACCTGCAGAACTTGCTCAGGAATATGAAGTGGCTGGCAAAAAAATATCCATGGATAGCACGGAAGAACATTCTATGGATCTTCTGATTCTTTATATTGCAGATCAGAATGGCATTACTGTTACCGGTGGTGATATTGCAGAGTACAAATCCAGTCTTCTGGAAAGAGGTACTTATTCGGAAGAAGAACTTGATAAAACACTGAGTGAACGAAAGCTGGCGCATCTGGCATTAAATAGAAAGGTTTTGGCATTTGTCGCAGAATGTGCTGAAAATTAATTTTTATAAAAATGGGCTGATTGTAATACAAAATAACATATTAGAAATAAAAGCAAGCTTTTCACAAATGAACTTTTCTTATAAAAATCGTCCGTATTTCTAAAAGTATTGCATATTAATAATGCAATCGCTTTAGAAATACGGACGATTTGTAGAAAAGCAAGAAATCCCCTGCCTCTAAACGAAGCGTAGGCAGTGGGATGAATTGTAAAAGAAACTTAACGGCAGCGGTGGGCGGAGAGAAATCGGTATCCCCGCTGACATGAGGCTAACCACAGTCGGGATCATCCCGGCTTGTCAGACTCCGTAAATACCGACTGTGAGTTGAAACAATTAAGCAAGAAGAATTGAAAAAGAAATATAAGTTGATATTTGTTGTTACATCACTGAGCCCTTCGGGGCTCTTTTTATTACCAGAACGAAATCCCAGTGCGAATGTTGCCAGCTTCAGCCGTGCAGAGGACGTCAATCTGCAACTATCTTTCAGACATAGTACAAGATGAATTCGCCACATGAATATAAGATTCTAATGTATTTTATCTTTTGATTTTATATAGATGTCGAAAAATGTCTGTTTTTGTCGAATTTTAAGCATATTTACCAATTTTTTATATTGTTTCATAATAACATATGGTAATATATGCCATAAAATGGTATAATATATGATGCGTTTAATAGAAACTTATTAGCTTTTTTAAGACGTATCAGGTGTCAGTCTGTTACGAAAACCTCAATTGCCAATAGGTTGCTTTCATGAGATAATCTATATGAATTAAAAGTAACTTATCTTCATAAAAAATTGAAGATATCATTTATTTGAGAAATGAGACAAATATGGACAACAGATATTATTATTCCATCTGCAATGAATTAGAGAAAGATATATATACCTGCATTTTAGAAGGATTACTGGATTATCAGGATATTATCTACATAAATAGCCATTATCCAATTACCTCTGCAATGGTTGGCACTATATTTAAGATGGTACTATATGACAATCCAAAAATCTTTTACACAAGCACACAGGGTTGCATGCTTGAACAGACTGGTGCATCTGTAAGGATACGTCCAAAATATTTTTTCTCAGCGCATTCTACTGTTGAATTACTGGAATGGTTAGATGAACGTATTACAGAAATATGTACTCCAATACTTCATGTAGAGGATCAGTTTTCAAAGGAAATCTTCATCCATAATTATCTTATCCAGAATGTAAACTACAGTGCATCTGTTGTTTCCCAGCCTGTGAATGCTTACACTGTAGTCGGAACCCTTCTGGAAAACAACAGTGTATGTGCTGGCGTTGCATTAAGCTTCAAGCTTCTTATGGATTATCTTGGGGTACCATGTATTGTAGCGACAGGAATTACAACGAATGAATCCGGTAACTCAGAACATCATGCCTGGAATCTAGTATCCATTGATCATTCTTATTATCAGGTTGACGCCACGTGGGATTTGCTAAATGGACAGGATAGCCGGATTATTAAATATGATTATTTTAATCTGACTTCCAGTGAAATGTATCAGAGCCGGATTCCTGATCATGAATATCCACCGTGTACCAGCCACCGTTACAATTATTTTTCATATACAGAATCCATTGTGCATTCACCTGGTGAATTAGTTTCTTATGTTATAAAACAGATTCATCTAGGTGAAAACAGGATTTATTTTAAATATACCTTTGATTCATCCACAATGAAGGATAATCTAAAATATTATTTGAAAAAAGTGCCATTTCTTGGTGCTTACCGTTACTGGATTAATGAAACTACTCGAACTGTATTCATTATGAGGATATAAAATGGAAGATTTAGAAAACATCCGGTTAAACATTAACAGCAGTATAGTAAAACTGAAAAGAGAATGGAATTCTGTCCGGGAAACATGGAAGGATTCCAAGGCGAAAGAATATGAAAAAAAATATCTTACTCCTGTCGTAATAAAGCAGTCCAGTATTTCACATGATATTGAAACACTTGGAAAAGTAGCTGATAAATTAAAACGGCTTGGAGTTGACATTTAATTTAATGTCAGGAGGGTTATATTGTGATAAAAATCCACCCAGAAGTAGTAAACATATGTGAAGCTTTACAAACAATGGTTTCGCAGTATATACGAGACTTTTCGGAAATCGAAAACTGGTTTGAAATCCAGGATGATAAACTGCTAAAGCTCAACCAGGACGAAATAAACAAGTGGCTCAGGGAGGCTAACCTCTATAAGTCAGAGCTGAAGACACAAAGAGATCATTTCCTGCATCTTGGGGAAGAACAGCTTGCAGCTATGAAATCTAACGAATCTATTTATTCTTTAAATGACAGAAGCTACTCAAAAAGAAAAAACGCAGGGAAGCTTGTTTTAGCGGATTCTTATGAATACCCATATGAAAACAACAACAATCCTCTAGACCAGCTGGACTATATTAATGAACGACTGCAGGAGCTGATTGCCATTTATTCTAATAAAAATCCGCCGCATATATTCCGGGAGTTCATGTCACGGAAAGGAACAAAAAGGCATCAGGCATATGCTGAGATGGAGTTTCTGATGGATAGGGCAGAGGTGTTAGTAGGGTTGCTGGATAAATCAGCACGATCTGTTGGACGGATTCATGAAGATATCGATACAAATGCAGAAAACAAGATTTCTGAAATTAAAGACTCTTATAATGCGGATGCCAAACAGCTTGATTTGGAATATGTAGAACGGGTTAAAGCTGCACGGCAGCAGTTTGAACAGTCACTTCAGACTGCGTTGCCAGTAGAAGATCTCTTGGATCTGGATAACCGTGCAGAGAAATGTTCCCTTGCTGAGGGGGCCTATAAAACAGTTGCTTCTATGCCAGAAGATATCTGCGTAGGTTCTTTTGAGTTTGAGATAAATGTTACAAAGGAGCATGAATACATAACCGATGTCCTTGCCTCATTATACGGATCCTATATCCAAAACGGGACAATTCTTGTACTGCCTCTTCTGTTAAAAGCAGAGACAACACATTTACTGTTTATCAACAATAAAGATGCAGAGGGTGTGGCTGTTGAATCAGTAAAAGGCTTTATCTGCCATTATCTGCTTAATATGCCAGTATCCAGTGTAAACTGCTTTTTTATTGATGGCTACCATTCCGGAGCAAATTTTAAAATATTTTCACCATTAAATAATGTAGACAGTAGCATTGTCCGGAACGAAGTAGCAACTTCTTCCCAAAGCATCAACAAATTGCTTGACATTATTTTGAAATCAAATGAAGCTCTTGTGCAGAAAAAATTAAATGGTTATGATACCTTGTTTGATTTTAACCACGCATCAGGAAGCATTTATGAGCGTTATTCATTGCTTGTGATTGATAACTTTCCTAAAGGGTTTAACGATGAAGCTCTCGAAAAGTTAGAAAGAATTCTGATTCAAAGTGAACAGTGCGGGGTAAGCATTATAATAAATTATAATGAAAATCTTTTCTCAGATGAATATGGTGACGTAACCAAAAAAATCAATTTGCTGCGGCAACGTATGTGCTGTCAGTTTCACGCATCAGATCTGCTTTTTCCGGAAGAAGATGTCCCATATACATTCCGTTTAAACAAGACGCCTTCTAACTGGAACAGCTTATTAAAAACTTATGCTGAAGAAGTTGTAAGTAATAGTACAAAGTCTGAACCGCTCAGTAAGCTTCTGACAGACGATGCAGAGATGTTTTCCAGAAACTCCTGCAACAGTCTGGTTATTCCATTTGGTATGGGCGGCCCAGGCAAAGTGCAGAACCTGATTTTTGGAAAAGGGGTTTCCCACAGTGGCATTCTAATAGGTACCACAGGATCTGGAAAATCCACACTTTTACATTCCATTATCCTGAGTGCCATTGCACACTATGGACCTGACGAATTATCTTTATACCTTCTGGATTTTAAGGAGGGTGTAGAATTTTCATTATATGCGAATAACCAAGTTCCACAGGTCAAATTTGTTTCCATTGAAAGCCAACAGGAACTCGGATTAAGCATTCTTGGCAAGTTATGTGAAGAAATAACTGAGAGAAGTAAAGCGTTCGGGGAAGCAAAAGTAAAGGATATCGAATCCTATCGCAGGATAACTGGAAAGCCCCTGCCAAGAGTGTTAGTAATCATTGATGAATTTCAGGTTTTATTCGATATTAATACAAACTATAAGGTCGCCGAAGAATGTGCCAACTATATGAATAAATTAATCAAACAGGGACGTTCTTTTGGTATCAATGTCTTAATTGCGTCACAGGGCATTGCGCGTCTCCATGATATTTCCCTGGACGCTGGGCTGTTTGCCCAGATGACGGTGCGTATTGTGTTGAAATGCGATGACGATGATGCTGAATTTATGTTAAAAAAGAATTCAAAAATCACTAATACTTTTGGCTCAACACAAGGAGCTGGCGCATATATTGCAGATGATTCCTGTGATCCGGAAAAGTTTGTAACTGCATTTATGCCAGACTCAGACAGAGTAGAATTCCTGCAAAGCGTTGGAAAATATTATGCTGATCAGGGAATTCTCCCAGAAATTGTTGTATATGATGGTTCAAAAAGTGTTTATTTTAATGAACTCCTTAGTTCAACCGATAAACTCGAAGGAATTGTGGGATATGATGAAGACTACACGCTTGTTCTGGGTGAATCAATGGGAGATGTAAAACCTGCAGTTATGAAATTTAATGCGGTAAATAAGAATCATTTGCTTCTTATTACAAATGATCAGGAAAAATCCAGAAAACTGTTTCTGAATTATATTCAATGTCTGCTGATTGCTAAAAGCAGAGATTCTGAGTTCAGCACAGTTTCTCCATTCATTTTCCTTTGCGATCAAAAAATTCAGACCAGAAAAGCAGATAAAAATGATTTACTTTTAGAATTGAGTAACGGCATGGAAGATATCTTCTATACCAAAAACAGCAAGGGAATTTCAGAAGCACTGAATACCTTATATGAAGAATTTCAACAAAGGGAAGAAGATTCCGATGATATCAATCAACCATTATTTTTGTTTCTTTTTGGTCTACAGAATATGGATAGGATATTGGAAACATTTGATGGAGAAACGGACTTTGATATGGAAGATCCATTTGCACTAGACGATAACGATAATTGTGACAGCAAAAAATCGCCAGGCCAGATATTCCGGATACTGCTTCAGAAAGGCGCACAGCGAAATATTTTTATTGTGGCCTGGATGGACAGTGCCCAAAGTGTCAAAAAACTGGAATTTGGTGACATCGAATATTTTGGAAATAAGGTACTCGGAAAAATGAGCTCTGCCGAATCAGATGTATTAATTGACTCCTCTATCGCAGGAAAACTCAACGAAACCCAGCTCGTTTACAGCAACCTGAATTCTGAAATACAAAAATTGAAGATATACCAGTAATAACTGGATAATATCTATAGGAAACTTATGAAAAAGGAGAGAGATAATTATGGCAAAAGCATCCGCAGATTCTGAAGCAATCAGAAATTTTTCAAAACAGGTAAAACAGTATGTTACACAGCAGGAAGCTCTGATTACAAAGCTGAAATCCCAGTATTCAACAGCCGGCAGCCAGTGGAACGATCTGCAGTATCAGAAATTCGGTCAGGCGTTAGGAGAGCTTGAAAAAACAATCAAAAGAACAGCTCCTGCATTTCTGGAATATTCAAAGAAACTTGATACAAAAGCAAAACAGATAGATGTATATCTTGGTAAATAATGGGAAAGGCAGAAACTACCACGGAATCCATGGAACACATGGCTTCCATTGTCAATGATGTTGCATCTGATATTTCAACAGAATCTCAAAAGCTGCTGAAAATGGTCAATTACATTGAGACAAAAACAAAATCGGCCATACAGCACAGCGAAGACCAGATGTCTGCATGGAAACATGAAATTCAGGATCTTGAAAATGAAATTGCTTCATACAGAGCAATGGAAGATGAAGATCATGACTATAGTGCACAAATTGCCGCATGCCAGCACCAGATCAGCATCCTTCATTCACGTATCCGGAAAGAACGTCTTAGAAACAATGACATCCGACAGACATTATCCAGGTTCCGCCAGGAAAGCTCACAGGCGTTAAAAACTGCTAAACAGGTTCATCTCGCCGCTGAAAATGCAAATACAGACGGAAAAGAATATATTTCACGGAAAACAAATATTCTGAGCACTGGATACGGCAAGATCGTTACAGGGGTTTCCGCCATAGGCATGGGATTAGGACTGCTTTCCCATGGATCCGATACAGATTCTTCATCTGGGGGGCGTTCATCGCTCTTTGGAGGAGGAAACGAGGGACAGGGAGCCTTTTCCGTAACAGATTTTGGAAGCAATAAGGGAAATGCACAAGAATGGGGAATGCAGGCATTTCAGGAATGGAACGATTCATTAAGTATCGTTGAAAGGCAAGCATTGATTGATTATAAAAAAGAATTATACCCGCATGAATCAAGTTATTATGTAAACATCAATGATACACTGAGAGGCAAGGATTCTTTTAGAGATGGGAACCAAATGCGTTATATGCGTATGCATAGTGCCCTCAGCCGTGCATCTGTGCCCTCAGATGTAACTGTTTACAGGGCTATATCGAGGGATGCCTACCATAACATGATAGAAAACGCTCGGGTGGCTGGAGGAGATGGCTTACGGGATAATGGATTTATGAGTTGTTCACTGGTTTCAGACAATATATTTACAAATTCGAGTGACGTAATTATGCGACTCACCGTCACAGAAGGCTCAAGAGGTGCATACATAGGGAACGTTGGATCTGAATTTGCAAATGAATGTGAACTGCTCCTTGATTGTGGCAGCAGCATATTTGTTACCGAAACATCTGATGTCCCAAGAAGTACGATTACCGGAAACCCGGCAGACACAGATACCATCACACTAGTTACTGGTGTCGTTGAAGCTTAATAAAATAAATGGTAAGGAGATGTTTTATCAATGGAAAGAAATAAACGTTTTCTTTATGAAAATGGAGACCTCGAAATAGTGACAAATCAGTGTAAGGACTGTGCGTATAGGACAAACCATCCTTTATCCTGCCAGAAATACGCAAGGATTCCCAATGGGACACGCAGTGGAAAACTGCAGTGTCCATATAAAAAACAGGTCTGAGTAAAAATTTAAGGAGGCGTATCAATTATGTCTTTATCTCCGGACAAGCATATTGAGCTTCAAGAAGCACCTTCTACAGATAAAGAATTTTCGGCCGACAGCATTATCGGCAATAATCTTATTCACGAACCAGAAAAAAACAGAGCGGAAGAAGAAAGGATAAGAATCTATAATCTTTTGCGTCGTGGTGATCCTGTAACCATAAATAAAAATGGAATCATGAGTGGGATTAGCGTGAGAGTAAAAAGTTTAAACGCCTCATGAAGAAAGCGTCCCTGAAATATCCTGCAGCGGATCTTGACAGTTCAATCTACGATCCAGAACGTCAGCTGAATACACACGTCATAGAACTTCTGGCCAAGTGTGATTGGATCGATGAGCCGAATAACCTACTGATGACCGGAGGGGCCGGTGCTGGGAAAACGCACATCGCCTGCGCCTTATGTATCACAGCAATGCATCAGAATCGTACTGTTAAATATATACGTGCGAACACTCTTTTAAAGGAATCAGATTATGCCAGGCAGGAAGGTAATTACTTCGAGTATTCGAATGAAATGGCCGCTTATGATCTCATGGTGATAGATGATTTCGGCTTAATGGATCTGGATATCGAAAAATGCCGCGACCTGTTTGAAATCATCGAGTCCAGAGACTGCCGCAAGGCAACTATTATTATCTCACAGATTCCAGTATCCGGATGGTATCAACTTTTTGGAGATTCCACCTATGCAGATGCCTGCTTAAGCCGAATGACATCCAAGGCATATCGTCTTGAATTTCCTGGCAGGGATCGTAGAGTAAACAACGGTAACTAATAAACCTGCTGAGCTTTGCTCAGTTTGAAGCGGAATGGCGCTCCGTTCCTCTGGAACGGATGCGCAGTTCTTGCGGAATATGCAAAGAAATTTTTTTGATGAAAGGAGAAAATACATTATGAAAAGCAAAAAAGAAGACACAAAACTTTACAAAGGGATTATTGGCTTTGCCAAGACAGCTGCCGGTATGAACTGCGAGTATGGAGATTACTAGGATATCAAACAATATTTCCGGTATCCTGGGGAACTTCTGGAAAGAATGGAAGAGCAGGGAGTTACATCTATCAGTGATTACATCTCTGTTATGAAAGGTCTTTCCAGAATAGGAAAATATCATACAGACGGGACTTTTATTGGATCCCAGCTGGAAGATTTCCTGAAACGGGCAAAGGAAAAAGCAGTAAAAGAACAGAACCTGATCCTGTTATACCAGGTCTTGGTCTTTAGTTATCTGGATTCGGAGCCTGCAACACTGACAGGAGAGGATATCTCTCTTTTACTTACATCTGCCAAGGAAAGCAACCTGGAAGATCTCTTTGAATTTCTATCACTGTTTTTTGAAGAAGAACGATCCCGTTATTGGAAAGAAAATAAGGCAGCTGAGACAAGATTGATCAAAAAAATACTGACTGTCAAAAGAGAAGAAATTATAGGCATATCCAAAATACCAGTGTTGGAGCATGACACCTTTTATATGTCTGTCATTTCCTTCTTTCGCAATCTGAAGATATCTATTCTTAGAGATTGCATGGAAACAAATTTCGAAGAGACTTTCGGTAAAGATCTTGGACAAATGATTCTCGTTTTTTCAGCATTGTACGAAGAACCCGTGAAAACTAAAAATGAAAAGTTCCTGAAAAATTTGGGATATACCGAAATGGATATTTTAAATTTGAATTCTGGTATTTGGTTTCTGAATAATGAACGGACTTATCTTCAGCAAATGTCTGCCATCAAATGGTGGAGACTTTTAAAGAGATGGTTCCAGGAACTGTTCCATCAGGAAACAGAAATTTCTTTTACAGATTGTTTAAGGACCTTTGTAAGAGAATATTTTGACGGTCAAAAAATGCCCCAGAAAATCGATGGTGAAAATATCATTAGGGAATTCCTGCTGAAAGGCTTCCAGCCTGGGGTACCGAATGTTTGGAACTCATACCTTTTATTTGACCTGCTGACCATGAAAATAAGTGATAATTATCGGTATGATGTTTACAATGCCCAAAATCAGGTACCACGCTGGGATGAACTAAATGGTACCCATAAGCTTTCTGCCAGCAGGAAAGAAGAAGAGGAATGGCTTCGCGGCCTGGTGCAGTACCTGTATCCGGAAGGGATCAAAAAAGAATCCGATTATGGTTCTGCACTTCCTGTGCTCCCAAAACGTCTGGTTCAGATTTATGCCCATGTTCTTCAGGAATATATTGCGGACCAGAAGAAACTGGAAGAGAAAGAACCTGTTTTGGATGATATTTTCGATCAGGATATCAAAGAATTCCTGTATCAGCAGGCGTCCTATTTCACTGCAGAGCAACTGCATCCTTTATTTGAATCCGGATATCTGGATTTTTCTGAATTTGTGAAAATCAATTCCATGGAGTCAAGAAAATATCTTAGAGAAATGGACAGTCCATACCTTCTGGCATTCCTGAAAGATTTTTGTGAAAGCAGGAACTGGATATTTACGGGAAAAGAAGCCGATTATCTGGAAAAGGCAATGAAAGACAGCTGGGTGATAAGCATTGCTTATCATAAAACAGATAAACCTGTTCTTTTCCGTAAATTCTCAGAGGAAGAATGCGAAACCATGCTGGGATTGATATGTGAATTGATCACAAGGATTCCGGACATCTGCCCCCTTTCTGATTTAATGGCCGGTTTCATTTCAAACGGACAAAGCTGAAAAATCATTGGGGAAGAGATTTGTGCAAAATGGTACAAGGCTCTTGAAGCCAGAAATTATAATGCTCTGAATGTTCTTCGCCAGGATTATCTCTCCGAAAAAGAATATGAAGCGTATGTTCAGAAGAAAAAAGAACTGGAAGAGGAAAATAGAAAAAACAAGGAACGTGAAAATCTGAATGCTATTAGAGAAAAGCTGGATGCTGAATTGAATGGACTTTCAGACGCAGAAAGACTGGATATTCTCTCTAAGAAAATGCCGTCTTATGTAAGCGGTTATTCTAAAGATTTAACCGTCATTGCAATTCTGGACGCATACCGGAATCTGAGTGCAATGATTCCTGTAACCAAAAAGGTATTCCGTAAATGCACAAATTTCTTTTTGGAATGTTACGACAGTGACTATATCACCAGAAAAGAATTCATGGATTTTGTAAGTAAATTAATGGAGGAAACTAAAAATGAATAAATATTTAGAAAACACAGTTTGGAACCTGGAATTTCTGGATTACACCAGAAAGGTGAACCTGCCAAAATCCGCCCTGACACAGATCAGGGACAAGGCAGCAGCATTGGAGCATATGAAACTGCTCCAGGCAAAACTGCCAGATGCTGGATATCATGTATCTGGTGAAAGGCAGGCAGTTTCCGTATCTTTGCTGGCTGACAGAAAAACAGTAGAAGTACTGAACCTGCTCACAGCCGATCAAAAGATAGATTCTGACTATGTCGAACCACTCGGTAAATTTCTGAAAACTGGTTGGGAATTTGAACCGGATGTCCTGGCAGACTGTATCAAACGTTATGTTCAGTTGGAAGGATATCAGAGCTGTTCCTGCAATATACGGGATGTCCAGCTTTTATATCTGCTGCTGAAGACAGGCCATGAAAAATTAGTGGACATTCTCTATGCAGGACGTTGTTCCAGGGAAGCAAGGAAATTTATACTTGGCGAATGCTGTCATGCAGACAGTTTTAAAGAACTGGAAAACAGTATTGAGAAATACTATGTTTTGGAAAGCCTTCCAAAGGATTTCGATGTTTCCAATGAAGCTTCCCATATCTGTGAATTTCCGGATATCCTCCGCCAGCCAGGAGCTTTGAGCATTTATGCTTTTGGAAAAGGCTACTGCAGCAGTGTTAAGCTGCAGAACGGACGTGATTACCGTGAGTCTGCAGAAATTGTCGGAGAAACCGTAAATAAACTGCGTGAAAGATATTCAAAAGAAAATCCGGATTCAGACCCGGACATGGTTTTATCTGGATATTTTCAAAAAGCTTCTTACGTCAGGTTTGACCTGAAACTGTTAAAAGGCTTTCTTCAGAACATATCTGGTTTTAGCACGGACGAAATTTCCAATGCAGTTGCAACCAATGCCTGCTTCCTAGCTGTGTGTACTGGTAACAGGTATACGGACCTCATCAACCGTATCTATGGATCGGAAGAAGGTTCTGATGACCTTGCCGCTATCGCATTGATGGCGATTAAGGAACATAAGAAATCGTTCCTGAGGCTGATGGAAGAACAGCTTGGCCTGTTCCTGAAACTGCCTCTTAACTCCATCTTTTATTACTACAGGGACAAGTTCTGGAGCCTCTGCAATGTCAATACTTTACAGAAAACAGATATTGAAACTCTCCTGAAAAGGGACAAAGACGAAAAATATCTGTATGTAAGGAACAATGCTGACCTGGAATATCTGAATGGGACTTTTACCTTTGGAGAACTGGCAGCACTTACCCTGCAGCCTGCATGGATCCGGAAAATTTACAGCAGTTTGGATTCCACTATGAAAGTGGACGAAAAACTCAGACGCATCCGGCAGCTGTTCCACGGTGGCATATCAGGAAATGGTCTTTCTGATGAAGCCTGTGAGGTAGTAAGCTGTGCTTTATCTGATGAATCCTTTGAACAATACTGCAAACGCCGTCAAATTGAACATGTAGCGAAAAATGATATGTTTCATCTTATGCTGAAAGAAAAGGAAATTACTGAAATAGTCAGACTGGCTGATTCAGCAAAAACGGGAATGGATGTAACTATTATTCTGCGCAATCTTATGAAGCCGGAACTGTTTGCTCTTGGACTGGAAAAGTTTAAACAGGCTTTTACAGACCTTGACGAAGACAGCAAGTGGCTGAAAGAAAAGCTGGAGATCCCGGAAGAATATGCAGAATCATTTATGAATTTCTGTTTGAAGGGAAATGCATCAATTGGCCATGACTATTATGAAGATCAGGGATACAACCATACACAGCAGTCTGAAAATATTCTGCTGCTTGCAAAGGCTGAAATTTACGGAAAGCTTGACGAGGTAAAATACCAGAATTTCCAGTCAGAAATCGGATTCCCTGTAACAGATACTTTAGAATCTATCTGGAGAGAAAATCTTTCTATTGCAAACGGAAAAATTAAGATCTCCGAATATACAGACTTTCAGAGCAGCATGGAAATCGGTGTAAAACCTGCAAGAACCTGTATGCATTATGCAAACGGTATGTATAATGAATGTTTGCTGGCAACTTTTGATGCCAATAAGAAAGTTGTGTATGTGACGGAAAACGGGGAAATTATTGGACGTGCTTTAATGCGTCTTACAAAGTGTTCGGATTCCAAAAATCCAAAGGAAGCATCTTCTCTGCACTTTACAGACGTTGAAAAAGGCGATATCGTTTCCGATGAAAAGCTGATTCTTTTCCTGGAAAGATGTTATAAAAATGGATTTTCCGGTAAAAAGGGAGACCGCATTTTTGAAGCATTGTATGAACTGGCAAAAGAAAAGGCAGAAAAGCTGGGCATTGAACTGGTTTTGGCTCTGGATTATGGGTGTATTGCATTAAAAAATGGTTATATGCGAAAGTCATCTTATATTTATGTTTCCAGAAGCAAAAATGGAAACCAGTATCTGGATTCACTGGGAGGTAACTGTGAAAAGGGTGGATACTATGTATCTGGAAATTTCTTTTTCGCTTCATGATGTACATAAGAAAAAGCTGGGGAAACCCGGCTTTTTTCTTTGCAATCAGATGGGGAATACATATTAAAGCTGAATCTAAATGTATCGAAGAAAGGAGCCAAAAACAAATATGGATTAGATTCTAAAAATATCGATGGAGGAAATTATTATGAAACTTCAAAAATTCTATGGTCAGACATGTAACCATGCTTTTTTACCAGTATATTCAGGAAAAGGGCATAATTCCTGTAAAGTTTTTGTATCCAAATTTCAGGAAAAAGAAAACAGAGAAATGGAGAGTTTTACCTTTCACGAAGAATTTCCATCCCTGGATGACTGTATCCAGTGGGCACTGTTTCAGCTTATGCCGCTAAGCAAAAATAAAGCAGTCCATGTAGTTGTTTTTGATATGGACGGAAATGCAGCTGTAAGCTATATCTCATTCGATGCCTTAATCCGGGATATCTGGAAGAGTCTGGGAAATATCCCACTTACTGTGGATGACAAGCAGACCGTCAACTGGTTTATCTTCCCAAAAGGGACAGAAAAGGAAACTGTCTGGAACTGGTTTGACAAATATTATACCGGCGGAGTTATGAAACTTATCGGTGGAAATTGTTAAGGAGAAGAGCAATGGTTAATTACAGAACGCAGATCAAGAAAGCTGCGAGTTCCTTTGAACTCAGTTGCATCTGGGAGGATGTCAGAAATGCATATTGGAACAAAAAGACTATCTCCAGAAAAATGTATGACAAAAGAGCAGCTGAAATTGTAGCAAAGAGAAAGCAACTTAATGATTGATTTTGGAGGAATTTATTATGATAAAAAAAGAAGAAAGAGCTGAATTTATAGGACAGGTCATCGATATTTTCGAGGATTTCCTGGATGAAAAGTGTATTACGATTCCCAATGCTCAATGCTGAAAGGGATGCAGATCTAGATTATAATCCGGAAAATCCTATTAATTTTTATGGCAATGATTACGATGCTGTGAAAGAAAAACTGGAACAATTGTTCCGAAACTGGAAGGTTTTAGAAGATGAACGGCCATTAATTGATTATCAATTTAAAGTATCCATTAACGGAGCAAGATGCGAAGGATCTGTTTCCGTGAAGGCAGTGGATTCGGATGATGCATACCAGAAAGCACAGGAGAAAGTCTCTGACAGACTCTGCAGGGCTTTTCCAGAACTGGATATCGAATACGATGTTGAGCCCGTAGAAAGCGAAGGTTATCCAATCTACCGTATCTCATCTAAGCGGAACCGTTTTGATGCCATGTCAACGGCTACGGAAACGGCGAATATCCAAAGGGCGAGAGAACTTTTCCAGATGTTAGTTTCCGATAATGCAGAAGCATGGCTGGAAATACGGACGTCTAAAACCGCAGAGTGGTCTACGATTCAGCGGTATTTCAAAAAATAAATCCATATTTCAGAGAGTCTTTTTGGCTCTCTTTTTTCTTTGCCATTTTTCAGAATTACATATTAGGAATGAATCTAAATATACCGAGTAGAAAGGAGAGAAAATTAAATATGGATTAGATAGGAATTTTTTATGAACAACTTTTATTTTACTTTTGGCTCAGATCCAATTTTTCCGTATTACCGGGGATATCTGATTGTTAAGGCTACAAATGAAGAAGAGGCCTTTGAAAAATTCAGAAATAAATATCCAGATACACATCCAGGATGTCTGTGCTGTGCATTCTGGTATACGCAGAAAAAATGGGATAAGATTGAGGTAGATATGGAAACTTGTCATGAAATAATTGAATGATTTATTACGGAGGAATTTTTATGTTTATATTAATGGAATGCTGTGACCGCGACATGGCCCTGATTGATTCTTATATTGAAGAAAAGGATGCTTTTCGCCAAATGGAAGCCAATCTTGCAGAAGCAATGAGTTTAGAAAAGATCCCTGATGACTGGAATCAGATAGAGTTTGACCGTGAAGAAGACTTCGATATCGAGAAGGACGCTGCATGGTATAACCGATCTGATTGCAAATATGACTGGAAGATTTTCGAAATCAAACCAAAACTGACTTCACAGGAGCTTTCTGAGGCAAATACTGAGTTTGTTACAAACTGGATGCGTGAAACACTGGAAAATGATTTCGATGTTCCTGAAGATAAGTCGCAAGAATATGCTGAATGGGCATATGAAAAATACTGCGAAGGAAATGGTGAAACACAGTACCAGTGTGTGGAAGCAGCATATGAAGAGTATCAGAAAGATTATGGCTCTGAAGAAGAGGATGAGAAAGATTTTCTTCCTGCTGCCACCTGTGGATGCTGTATGCAGTGCTACGAAGGTGGCTGGTGCGACCGCTTCCAGAATAATGTGGTTCCTGATGAGGAAGGCTGTGACCATGTCCATGGTGATTATATCAAGAAAGTATATGCTCTTAATACATATATGAGTACATACGACCTGGAAGGACTCAGTCTTGAAAAAGTATCAAAAAAACTCGGATATGATCCGGAAGATATCCGGATTATGGATGCCATTTAACGTAATTTTCTCCTGGCTATCAACAATAGTCAGGAGAAATCAAAGGAGGAACTTATATGTCTTGGGTAAGAGATAGTCTTGTCATTAATGATATGTCAAAGAAAAGTATTGCAGCCGCATACGCACATATTGACCGGCGTGTGAAAAACAATTCAGATCTGGTTGAATTTCCAAATGCCGGGGCCAGGTTTAAAATTCATGAAGTTTCTGTTCCAGAACCTCTGGCTGACAGGGAAGCAGCTGAAGAGTTTCTGGATGAACGTGATGACTGGCACCGGAACTGGAATGTAGTTGTTCCATTTTATGATAAGGAAAATTGCAAGCCAACGAAAAATATGCAGATCTTGTTAAAAGACTCCAGGCAGAACAGGAGAAGCTTGCTGAATATACCAAAGCACATAGCTTTTCATCATTTAAGGTGGCATTGGTTACCTGTACAGGCTGTGGGTCAAAACTGAATAAAGATTACATCAAAGGCTTTTGCTGCCCTTTATGCCGGCATGATATGCGTTCTGATACCGTCAAGAATACTTGTGAACGGTATCAGCAGAAAATCAAAAACATTCAGAAAGAAATCCGAGTAGAAGAGAAAAAAGCTTCTGGAAAAGCAGTAGTGCGGTATCTGGTAATGTTCGAGGAGTACTGTGGATAAGAAAGGAAATTTATAATGAAAAAAAATAGTGATAATGAGATTTTGAAGGAACTTGTAGGAAAGAAGTTCCAAGTTAAAAATTTTGAAACAGAAATTGGAAAAATTATGAAAAAGAGAAGTTCTGCAAAGCTGTGGTGGCCTAATATGCCAGATACAGTCAGAGACGAAAGTGGTATTTCCCATAAGGTGAATTACCGTTGCATTCCGGAATCTTCTTCCTGTCGGAAGATGTTCTGTTTTGTTTTAGAACATATGGATGGGATAGTGCTGATCAAAGAAAGATATCTGCAAAAAATCTAATCTATGTATTTATGAAAAAAGGGCATCCGAAGATGTTCTTTTTTCTGTTTCAGGAAAAGCAATATGTCGCATACCGTTTCGTATCTCATCCGGAAAAAGAATGGGTTCGTCCTGTTGAAGATTTTTTGAGCAAAGTGAACCGCGAGAAATATCCTGATGTACAGCAGAAATACCGTTTCGTATGTATATAATAAGCACTATTTTACGGGCAGCTTCTGAAAAATACAGAACCTGTTACCTTCTCCCAGCCAAACCGCTGGCTTGATGGGGCAGTGGTATATAACACGTATGCAAATCTGAATATACAGTAATATAACAGGCAGTCTTTTCTAAGGCTGCCTGTCTGCTTATTTTCAATTTCTTTCTCGGATCCCAGTTTTTGATTTCGTAAGGTCCGCCTAAAACTTTGCATTTAAAGATCATTTTGTGTCCATACTCATTATCCTCAAAAGGAATTGCTTCCCATGTAATCTTTTCGTATACCGGATCGACAATTATATCCCCTTGCGCAGAAACCACCCCATATCCGTTCTCTTTTTCTATTATTGCAAAACTATTGTAATGTAATTCCGAAATTTCCAAAACCTCTGGTATTTCCATTACAACAGATATTGTCTCCAATTGTCCATCTGTATTAATGCGGAACAGTACCCCTTTTCCGTCGCGCAGGGCGGTTCCTTCCGCTGTTACCTCGGGCAATGAATTGATCATGGTACATTGGTCAAGGAGAATTTCGCCTTTTTTGTTAATAATTGCCCAACCGTCTGTTGTTTCCACTCTGGCATATTGTCCCTGATTTTCCCATGGATATGCCTGCCTGTAATCCCGGGTTATTCTTTTCCCTTTTTCATCAATGAAAAAATAATTTTTTCCATCTTTGCTAACACAAGCAGAATTTTTATTCATAGGAGTTGCTTCCTGAAAACTTGGCTTGATTAATTCCTCACCGTTATATTTAGAAATATAACCATATAATCCGTTAGAACCTATTATCCGAAGCATGTCGCTATCAAAATTTTCTTCAATTATTGGGTAATAGTCAGATATACGCTCACCATTTTGCTGCAGATAGGCTCCCATATTGCCATATTGAATCAATCTATTTTCATCTGAGATGGTATTTTTACTTCCGGAATAGTCTTCTGAAGCGTTCATGTTACGCTCTGCATAAGCCTTATTGGATGAATACGCAAGAAGCATACATATTCCGAAAACGACGAGAGAGAGAACAATCTGAGTTTTAAGAGGAAGAGAATCTTTTTCGTCAATTGCGTCTTCCAGATAAGGATATATTGAGTTCCAGACTTCTTTCATCTTCATCATTTTGTAAGCTCCTTTGATCTTATTTTTTCCTGCCTGTCATGGATACAGATTAACAGACCTGTGATTGCCAAACAGATCAGCATACTTGCAAACTGCTGCTTCATAGGCATTTCTTCCTCGTATTCTGCCAGTAGCAATTCTAAAACTTTCTTTACCATGTCTAATCCTCCTAGGTTACTTTTATTAATCTATTTAAACATTTGTCAAGAGCTTTGTAAATTCTTGGTTTCATAACATACTGACATTTGCAAAAAGAGGCTTTTCTGGTATAATTTCTTATAGTCAATATGTGAAGTTTAAAGAGGGACAGCCTTATGAATACGAAAGGATTCTACAGCATTCGTGACAACTTTCTAATTGTTGCTTCTTTATGGAGCAGCAAACACCACACCAAACAAATATAGGGAAGTTCCTTATCGATGCAATGGCAGTAATTGTCCGATGTATAACAAGAGATTATTAGAGGAGAACATCATGTATGAATACGAAAGATAAGTGTGATTGCAAATACTGTAAAGATCTTTTTATAGAAAAAGCAATATCAGTTCAAAAACCAGATGTTACAAAAAAACTTAATGATACCATTCAGAATGGGATAATCAGCCGTAATGAATGTATGTACCCTGAAGATTATCAGAAAGAAATTTTAGACAGTTGCTGGGATACATCTCAAAGATGGGCAAAAGCTGTAGATCACTTAATTGATGATAATCTTCAAATTCCTGGAAAAACAATAAAAAAAGGAATTATCTCTGATATTTTTTCAATTACAGACCTTCACGAAAGAGAAATATTTGTAAATCACGAATTTGGAGAAGATTCAATTTCTGATGATGAAGATCGAACTATTTATGAAAGATATTTCCGAAATAAAACACTGGAAAATTTTTCTCTTTCAAGGCAGGCTCTTGGCGATATGGCTTCCAAATGTTATGGTGGTGGAAAATTTACCCGCAATGTAATTGACCAGTGGCGTGGTGGATCCGTTCCATATGACAGAGTCAAGGTTATAAAACTAGCTTTCTGGGCAAAATGTACACTTGAAGAAACAAATAAACTTTTGGAATGTGCCGGTATGCATAAGCTGTATTTGAAAGGAACTTCATCCAGTGCCACCTTACAGAACTCTTTGCAGGATATGGTCTACATATTCATGCTTGGACATAAATGTTATTCATTCGCAACAGCCCAGGAATTCATTGATAAATTAGACTATCATCTGTTAATAACCGCACAACTAGAGATAGATTCCGAAAAAAATAAAGAAACTAGCGAAGATGTATCAACCACAAGTCTGCTTTATGAACTCAATAACTTGAATTTCGAGCAGTCCAGTTTTATTGAATATTTTAAAAAGTATGTTCCGCATTTTATTTCCTCTTACAATATGTTAAATGGAAATCTTGCAATACTGTTTACTGATAAATACTGCATTTGCAAAAACAACCAACTTGATGCCTCTCAGAATTCTATTCGTGCTTTGACAAACAGTGCTCTACGATTTTCCGCAAAAACTAACGGAACACACTCGACTCCAAAGGGTGAGATTGACAAGTGGCCGTCCAGTCTAAGTAATTTGTTATATGCCGCATTCGGAATTGTAAAAAGACCAAAAAAGCAGAAAAAAAATTCTAAAAAGCAGGAAACAGTCCCCGAGCCAATTCACAAACATATGGAACGTATTTTCAGCCGCAATGACATTATTACTATGGGGCTCATATTAAATTGCAGTAAAGCAGGAATCAACAACCTTCTTAATCTGGCACAGGAACCTCCTTTGTATGCAAGAAATTTTATTGAAAACATTGTTATGACAGCATCTGATAATACTACTGGATATATATGCGAAGTGTCATCCCAAGATCTTATTGACCAATTTACAAGTGTTTACAGCAATTGTTATGGAATTACAAAGCAGGATTTCTCTGAAGCAATATCTGCTTTTCAACGTTTTTCAAATTATCCTTCTAAATATGATAAGGAATATATGGATTTCACAGATGCTATTACCGCTATGAAATCTTTGCGGAGGTATGGCTGGATCAGATCTATTTCTGTAGCTGCTGTTATATATCCAACAAAAAGTTTCGATATTCTTCAATTTAAACCTCTGGCAGGAGCAGATAACGAAAGTTTAAAAAGGATACTTACCAGTACAGAC
Organism: Blautia sp. NSJ-140; assembly: GCF_022868965.1. Classification (NCBI taxonomy): domain Bacteria; kingdom Bacillati; phylum Bacillota; class Clostridia; order Lachnospirales; family Lachnospiraceae; genus Blautia; species Blautia sp. NSJ-140. The sequence goes on from NZ_JALIFS010000003.1 coordinate 194,737, forward strand.
AAAGCAGTTAGAAAATCCAGACCAAATCCTGAATCAAATGCATGTCAAAATCTATTTGTAATCAAAGTGAATTTCAGGTATGTGATAAAAAATCAACGACGCAAAACTAAGAAACCCCTTGAACCTGCTGAAAAAACCATTTGTTTAAAGAAACTACAGATTGTACGCCCAATGTCATTCCGTTATTCTAAGGAGTTACTTTCTCTGTATCCGGAAAATGTAATGTTTGATTTTTTGGTAAGGAAAACATCTTTTTATTTAAAAGATAACGATTTCAGAAAATATTTAATATAATTTTAGAAAAATATCATATTTTTTAAAAGGAGAAACTAGTTTATGAGTTATCTTTGCATTTTTGATGGAGATTTTGCTTATTATAATGAGTCTGACTATTTCAAAGAGGGAAAATCGTATATCCTTGAAAAGAAAGACCTGGAATATGAAACAAACATATCTTTCCGTCCATATTCTGCACTACAAAACATGGATATGCAAATAAGCCAAGGAAGAATCACTTATCTCTATCAAAACCTATATTATACAGAGTATTTGAACGAACTTCCAACCCAATTCAATAATCATAGTATTTTTGAGGAAACTTTTCCCATTTCCATGGAAAGAAATTTACCTAATGTGTTTTCATTTATGCGAAAAGATCCTGCAGATCCTGAAAAAATCTTTCCTGTAGTATTTATGTTTTTATCTGCCCATAAAAATAACTGGGATTTTTATTTCATGCAAACCGAGACCATCAGAATCAACGGAAGTGGTATGGGGAGGGAAATAGAATTGGATGACGTTCCATATGATTTTCTTACATTCAGTTATAATGAATCGAAACAAGCATACCAGTTGGATACTTCTGAAGATGTTCGAAATAATTTTTTCTTGATTAATGATGATAACGTCCTGATCTCTCTTGAAAATGAATTATTGCTGGAAAATGCTAAAACATACCGTTTTATTTATGATGATAAATATATATTTATAGTAGGAGGATCATTTATCTTATATGCCAAATTATAAACTTTCTTTTTCTGCTGCTGGTGAAACATGCAGAGGAACTAACCATGAAAATAATGAAGACAATTTCCTCATTGGCTCCCATTATAAAAAGGAATGCGACACAGACAGGGATTCTTTTTCCTTTACAGCCACCAACCGTTGCCGGTACAGCCTGTTTGCAGTATTTGATGGGATGGGCGGCGGTCCTTATGGGGAATATGCTTCCCTGTATGCAGCAGAAGAATTCTATAACGTACATATGAAACTAAATGACAAGCTTTCTCCGGAACAAGTATCCTGCATGATTTCGGATGCTTTTCAAACAGCCAATAACAGGATTATCCGGAGTCCTCATATGATTCTTGGCACAACAGCAGCAGTCTGCGTGTTGGATCGTGAAAAAGAATCGGCACAATTTTTCTGGTCCGGTGATTCCAGGGGATATTTATACCGGGATAAAATCCTTTTCCAGATGACAGAAGATCAGTCTAAAGCGGCGTTATCAGTTAAAAATGGACTGTATTCCAAAGATGACCCACGGTACAAGTCAGATCTTAACAAATTAACAGCTTTCATTGGAATGGATGCATATGGCTATGAGTTTCATCCATTAGAAACCACATGGATTACACTAAAACAGGATGATATGATTTTTTTGATGACCGATGGGATTTCTTCCGTATGCAGTAACTATGCTATTCGGGCGGTTATACAAAAAAATACAGAACTTTTTGCAACTGTGCCATTACTTTATTCTGCCAGTTCCTCTGGCTCACAGGATGACCTTTCAGTGATACAAATTAAAATATATTAAAAAAACATGAGGAAGAATGATATGGGAGTATTTGAAAATAAAAACTACAATTATTCTTTGACAGAAATAAAAGATGAAAACGAGAGAAAAGCAGTCCGGAAATCAAAAATGGAAGCTGTGAAAGAATTCTTCAAAGTTGATACCATTACAGAACTCGGAACCGGATCTGGTGGCAGGACAATCGTTTATCAGGTAAACCATTATGCGGTAAAACTGATTTGTGGGGTTACCCAAAAATGTAACGGTGAAAACCTGAACAGCAAAATGACGGAATTAGATTGCTTAATTGCAGAAAACCTTAATATTAACAAAAATTTCTGCCGTGAAATGATAAACATGACCATATTAAGCAGCATAACTGACAATACTGCAGGTAAGCTTAATATAATCCCTTTTACTGGAACTGCCACACGTCTTTCATGGAAATGTGACAGCTTTAACAGAATTGGGGTAGATTATGCAATTCAGATGCCTTTGGCAAAATGCCTGACTGATGAAATGGATACTTATAAGTTTCAGAAACAGGATATTCCAAAAGAACAACCAGAAGATTTTACCAAAATCCTTACTGTCGGTATTGATCTCTGTGATGCTCTTATTGTGATGCAGATGCACCAAAACAAACTTATCCATCAGGATATCAAGCCACAAAATATTTTTTTGTATCATGATAATTACTGCCTGGGGGATTTCGGTATTGCAAGAGAAGAAGATAGTCCTCAGTTTTTTCAGGAAGGTACCAGGAATTACTGGGCTCCAGAGCAGGCAAATGGATCGTCAGTTGATCACCGATGCGATATTTATTCGCTGGGACTGGTTCTTTACGAATTGGCAGATACCGTTCCGGTTCATAATCATTATAAGCAGAGAATAGATGATAAAAAACTTCCGGAGCTTGAATCAGATATCCCGGAAGGCCTGAAGAAAGTTCTGTCAAACGCCTGTGAATATGAGCCGGATTTCCGTTATCAGACAGCAGAAGCAATGAAGAAAGATTTATGCAGATTGATGGAAGATCCGGATTATGTTCCTAGCTCAACCAGGGATAACTACTATTCTTCCCGAAAAGCAACGTCACAGCCAGGCAGATCACAGATGTCGTCAGGCATTAGTCTCCCATCCCGGAATATTATGAGAAGTGGGCCTGCAAATTTCCAACGACAGCGCCAAGCGAACAGATTCCTTCAACCGGAAACTGCATGGAAAGCCGGGAAATTATGGTATGAAGAAAGCCGGAGAACAGGTTGCCGTTTTGCAGGTCTTAATATTGACAAGACTATTATGCCATTATCTGCAGTTTCTTCCAATGCGATTAATTTCCCAATTAACGTGTCTACAGATCCGGAAGAGACTGTAGGCTTGAAACCGTTGTCTGGAGTTCTGAAATATCCTGAAACACTTCATAATATGTATCTGATTGGAGAGGGCGGTATAGGAAAAACCACTGCTCTAAACTCTATAATGGAAGACACTTACAGAGATAAGGCCTACCACCCAGAAGAAAATGGGAAAAATATAATCCCTTTGTTTGTTGAACTCTCCAAAGCCCCGGCAGATTACTGCAGTGCGTATCATGCTTCCCATTCAACTTTTATTCAGAGATATCTGTATATGCTGCTTGGATCTGTAGACAAACAATACCTTCTTTCTGAAAATACTGAAGAAATGTCAAGAATTATGGAGAGAGATGATACTTCCATTATGGAAAACATTGATCAGCTTCTGCGTGCGGATGAGGAACATACACAGTATCTCCTGCTTCTGGATGGGTTAAATGAGGTCTCTAAGAAACAGCTTTCTACGAAAGAAAAAGATTTCCTTGGTACTCCGTCAGAACTGATTGTGGAGGAAATAAAAGAACTACTGGAAAAACATAAGAATATTACTGTTATTATCACAAGCCGAGCGGATGAGACTTTGAGTGATCTGGATGCTTTCTTTGAACGCCTTTTTTTAACCGGTGTCAGCGAAGATATTATTAAAGAATATTTGGACGGATGTAAGATTTCCTCTGAACAGGTCAATAAAAACAGTCGGCTTATGGAAACATTAAAAATCCCGCTTTTCCTGAAGCTTTATGGAGAACTGTATAACACGGCAGATATTTCTACACCGGGAGAGATTCTTTACTCATTTTTCAGTGAACGCAGCACCAAGTATACTGCCCGCAACCGGATTGCTGAAATCAAGATGGACCGTCAAAAAGCAGGAGACGGATATGAGACCAATTCTCTTGATGAAAAAATGCAGGGATTTATTTTTGATTTCCTGCTGCCGGAACTGGGATGGTATATGGAGAAAAATGATCTGTATGCAGTTGACCTTTCCACATTCAAACAAGTGATAGATTCTGTCCTGAAGGGAGAAAAGGAAACAGATATCTGTGGTATATATGGAAGGAAATTTTTTAAAGAGTATCTGAGAGGAGAAGATCCTGCTCCAAATACGCAGACATATGCAAAACAGTTACTTAACTTAAGAGGGCCTCTTGATGATAATTACGCATCTATGATAGCCAAGTATTGTGTTTATTCTTTAGGTATCTTGTATGCCAATAATCAAAGTTACAGCTTTATTCATCAGCATATCAGGGATTTTTTTGCTGCAACGAAGATTATTACAGATATGAAAATGGCTTACTATATAAACTGCTTGGACAATGACAAAGAAAAAGGGCGTCAATGTTTAAATTGCTTGAATAAAGATTTGCTGAGTGAAGATGTTATCCGGTTTATAGGGGAAATACTGGGTGAATATAAAAATGCACCAGATTTTGTTAATGGAAAATGGAATATAAAGGCAAAAAACTCCGACAATATCTATTTTTCAGATAATGGATGTGTTTTAGTAACCAGTATATTGGATTTATTTCGAAATTATTTTCCGCATCAAGGCAGCACAGAATATGGGGTTTGGAATCTTTTGAAAATCATGTACACAGCAAGAAAGACTTTAGCTGCAACGGATTTAAAAGCTCTGGATCTAAGAAATTGTTCGCTCAATGGTATCGAATTATATGATGCTGATTTATCAGATTCTCTTATCTACCATGAAACTTTATTTCCGAGTGGACATGATGGCGTTATTACAAGAGCATTAATTTCGCCTTCTGGAAAAAATGTTTTTACTGGTGGACGTGATGGAAAGTTGAAATTATGGCATTTGAAAACAGCAAAATGTATTAAAGACGTAAAAAAATATGACTGTCCAATCAACAGTCTTTCTATGTCACAAAATTATATTGCTGTTTCAACAAGTTCATATGTAGAAATCCTTGACATTCATACGTATGAAGTAAAAAGAAAATTCAACGCTTATTATGGGTTATTTAGCCCTAATGGAAAATATCTTCTTTTGTTGTATCATATGAAAAAAGCACGGCTAGTGAGTATAAATGATGGCGAAATTTCTTTGATAAAAAAATTATCACATACTGTCAGGAACTCTTATATAGATGGCATCCCAAATTTCTCAAAGTATGTTTTTTCTCCCGATAGTAATTACTTTACACTTAACGTTTCTTTTCAATCAAAAAGGACTATAGAATTATGGTCCACAAAAAACGGTATGCATATAACTGATATTGACGAAAGTGATTATGGAAACACTGGTATTGCTTTCAGCCCCGATGGAAAATATCTATTGGCTGTAGATTGTTTATCTTATATTATTAAATTGTATGAATTTGATCAGAATACAGGGAATACGCACTTGATTCAAAATGTACAACTTATGAGTGCTCTGGATTACGAAATATCACAAATAACTTGTATTCAATTCGTATCAAATGGACAATATGTGTTAATCGGAAGTAACTATGGAAACCTGTTTCTATGTAACTTTAAAACATTATTAAATTCTCCTCAAGATATTAGTAATAATTGCTGGCACCTGACGGGACATGACGATTCTATAAACAGTATTTCTGAATATGTCCATAATAGTACGAGTTATGTATTAACAGGCTCCAGTGACTGTAAAGTAAAAATATGGAATCTACGAACCAAAAAGTGTATTTCTTTACTACATAAAGGAGATATAAGCTCGACTTTATCTGCTTGTTACATTCTAAATGGAAAATATATTGTTATTTCAGGCAACAGCAGGGAACTGCAAATCTTTGATCCAGCCACGGGTAAATATGTTGATAGAATTGGTACCTTAGAACATTACACATGGAAAGAGACATGGAAAGTATCGTATCATGAAAAAACTAAGCAGCTTGCAGTTGTATTGGATAATGGATCTGTTGCACTGTACCGTTATCTGAATGGCATTTTTGCTCATCAGGAAACAGTAAAAATGATGGATACTTATATCAGCGAATTTAAGTTCAGCCCTGATGGTAATAAACTCTTAACGCTTTCTTATCTGGGTGAGTTTTTATGTATCTATGATATCCCATCTAAAAAATTGATTGTTTTGAATAAAATAAGCAGGATATGTACAGATACTATAAAACAAACTCAGGAGATGCCACAAAACACAACGCATTTATCCATAGATTATTCATTCAGGGGAATGGGCGCATCATTTACCCCTGGTGGAGATACCGTTCTTGTAAGTCTGCGAAATGCTGATTCAATAGGATACTTAGATTCCTACACTGGATCATTTAAAAAAATTGACCATGCATATTATGAACCTTATAGAAAAAACATTCTCCACAGGCTTTACAAAGAGTCAGAAAACATTGCAGGAGAACGACCTATGAAACGTGTTGTAGCTATTGAGTACAGCTCGGATGGCAAATATTTATATATTGCTCGAAATGGAGGACGAGTTGAATTATGGAGTACTTTTACCAAAAAGTGTCTTGCTATTTTAAAGGCATTTAATGCGGAGGCCTATAATTTAGCGATATCATCCGATGGTGACTACATTGCTTTTTCAACATGTGGTCCAAATATAAAAATTTTCAGAATGTCTGACATACAGAAAACGGATTCTTTCGACTTATGTTTTTCCGATAATATTAAAGATTGGAAATGCAAATATAACATAAGAGGTGCATGGAGGTTTGAAGATAAGGAATTTGCCAACAAATTTTACCGTTTAATCTACAACACGAAAGAAGGCCATACGCAGCCAATAACAGGAATGGAATTCAGTCCCGATAAACACCAATTATTAACCACTTCCCATGATAAAACTGTAAAAATATGGGATTTAACCTGCGACACAGAAGGAGCAGAAGGACAGTATAACATGTTGCCGCAATGCTTACATTCTATAGAATTCGTACCAGGCCTTAAAGTAAAAAACACTGTAATCGATAATTTACATGCAGAATCAACCTTAACCGAACATGATTTGAATATGTTGAAAGTATATGGGGCTGTTTTTCATTAACAATTATGAGGTAGCACGATATGTTTGAAAAAATAAATTATAATTATTCTTTGAAAGAATTTGAAGATGGTGAAAAATCAGCAATACGGAAGGCAAAACAGGAGGCAGTGAAAGATTTTTTCAGAACCGATACTATTAAAGAGCTTGGTACCGGATCCGGTGGACGGACAATTGTTTATCAAATAAACAACAACGCTGTAAAACTGATCTGCTGTGTTACAAAAAAATGCAATACAAAAAATCTGAATGATGAAATGACCAGGCTGAATGATATGGTGGAAAGGGATATTCGCATTGGCAACAATGTTTTCCGTGAAATATCCAACTGGGCAAAATTAAGAAGTTCTAATAATATTTCCAATATAAATGCCAATATAATCCCCTTTACCGGAACTGCTACACGTCTTTCATGGAAATGCGACAGGTTTAACAGGATCGGCGTAGATTATGCGATTGTAATGCCGCTTGCAAAATGCATGACGGATATGGTTGGTACTTATAAATATCGAAAACAAGCGATGCCTCAAAAAGAGCCAGAAAATCTTGCAAAGATCCTTACTATCGGTATAGACCTTTGTGATGCCCTTATTTGGATACATAAAAATAATTTATTCCATCAAGATATTAAACCTGAAAATATTTTCTGGTTTAATGAACACTATTGTCTTGGTGATTTTGGAATTGCAAGAGAAGAGAATTACCCTCAATTTTTCCAGGAAGGTACCCGGAATTACTGGGCTCCTGAACAGGCAAATGGAAATGCAAGCGTTGACCACCGCTGTGATATTTATTCGTTAGGCCTGGTTCTTTATGAACTGGCAGATACCGTTCCGATTCACAGTCATTATGAGCAGAGAATAGATGATAAAAAACTTCCGGAGCTTGAATCAGAGGTCCCGGAAGGCCTGAAAAAAATTTTGTCAAACGTCTGTGAATATGATCCTGATTTCCGTTACCAGACAGCAGAAGAGATGAAGGAAGATTTGTGTCGGCTGATGAAAAATCCGGATTATGTCCCTGGAGCAACCAGGGATAACTATTATTCTTCCCGAAAAGCAGTGGCACAGCCAGGCAGATCACAGATGTCGTCAGACATTAGTCTCCCATCCCGGAATATTATCCATAGCGGGGCTGCGAATTTCCAACGGCAACGTCAGGCAAACAGATTCCTACAACCGGAAACTGCATGGAAAGCCGGAAAATTATGGTATCAAGAAAATCAGAAGCAAGGCCGTCGTTTTGCAGATCTTGTTATTAATAAGAAAATTATGCCATTATCAGTCCATTCTTCCCATATGACTGTTTTTCCAATCCGCGTATCTGCTGATCCAGAAGATACTACTGATGTGAAACCGTTGTCCGAAATTCTTGCCCATAAGGAAACTCTTCATAATATGTATCTGATTGGAGAGGGCGGTATAGGGAAAACCACTGCTCTAAACTCTATTATGGAAGACACCTACAGGGATAATGCCTACCACCCAGAAGAAAATGGAAAAAACATAATTCCTTTATTTGTTGAACTTTCCAAAGCCCCGGCAGACTACTGCAGCGCGTATCATGCTTCCCATTCGACTTTTATTCAAAGGTATCTGTATATGCTGCTTGGCTCTGTGGACAAACGATACCTTCTTTCTGAAAATGCTGAAGAAATGTCACGAATCATGGAAAGAGAAGATACTTCCATCCTGGAAAGTGTTGAGCAGCTTCTGCGTGCCGGTGAAGGTCATACGCAGTATCTGTTACTTTTGGATGGATTAAATGAAGTGTCAAAGAAACAGCTGTCTACAGAAGAAGGCAAGTATCTGGGAACTCCTTCAGAATTGATTGTTGAAGAAATCAAGGAACTTTTAGAAAAGCATAAGAATATCACAGCCATTATTACCAGCAGGGCTGATGAAACACTGCCTGCTCTGGATGATTTCTTTAAACGCCTTTATTTAACAGGACTCAGCCCTGATATGATAGAAAATTATTTAACATCCTATGGCATTTCTTTTGATGAAATTAAAAACAACAGCCGCCTCATGAAAACTTTGAAAGTCCCATTATTCCTGAAGTTTTACAGTCAGTTATATGATCATGGAGATGTCTCTACCCCTGGAGAAATTTTATATTCCTTTTATAGTGAATGTGGTCTAAAATACACAGCCCGTAACCGCATCATAGAAATAAGTGCGGATCATAAAAAAGCTGGAGATAGTTATAATACCAATTGTATTGACAAGAAAATGCAATGGTTCATCCTGGACTTCCTGCTGCCGGAACTGGGATGGTATATGGAAAAAAATGATCTGTATACAGTTGACCTTTCCACATTCAAGCGAGTGATAGATTCTGTCCTAAAGGGAGAGAAGGAAACAGATATCTGTGGTAAATATGGCAGAATGTATTTCAAAGATTATCTTTCAGGAGAAGATGCTGTTCCAAATACAAAAACCTATGCAGAACAGATGCTTGATTTAGAAGAGCCTATGCATGACTATGCAGCAGTGATTGCAAGATACTGCGTGTATTCTTTAGGCATATTATATGCCACTGACCAAAACTACAGCTTTATTCATCAGCACATCAGGGATTTTTTTGCTGCGATGAAGATTATTACAGATATGAAAATGGCTGTATTCATTTCAAAAAATGGTTTAAATCAAGCAGCCTGCTTGCAATATTTAATGAATATTAATGACAGCCTGCTCAGCCAAAGTGTTATTCATTATATTGGAGAGATAGCGAAAGAGCATCTTAATCTTCCTGAAAAAAATGGAAAAGAATGGAAAGATATCACGCCTGCTAATGGAATTCGGGCTTTAATAATCAACGTAATAAATTTGTATCGTAATTATTTTTATCCAAATAATGACGTGGTCGGATATGGCGTGAAAAATTTATTAAAAATCATATATTATTCCAGGCATACTCTGAATGGATTAGATTTGTCCTGTCTTGATTTACGTAACTGTTATTTCAATGATATTGATATAAACGACGTAAATATGACTGGGTGTCTTGTTAATTCTAATAATTTGGTTTCAGAAATTAATTGTGGGGAAATTTATAAAACTGCTTTTTCAAAATCTGGTGATTACGTTTTTATAGCAGGAGAAGATGGAACGCTGTCTCTATGGCACCGCAAAACTTGCACTTACATCAAAACGATAAAAAAATATCGTGCCACAATATATAACCTTTCTACAAGCGAGAAGTATATTGCAGTTTCTACCCGTAAGAAAACTGAAATTTTAGATATCCATACTTTCGAGGTTGTAAAAAGGTTTAATTCATACAATGCTGTCTTTAGCCCTGATGGAAGATATCTTGTTTTGGCATTTTATAAGAAAAAAGCCAGATTGTATGATACAGCAACTTTTAAAAATTTTTATGTACTAAACTATACGGCATATCATTATATAAGCGATTTTTGCAGAGGCTTCGATCTCCTTTGTTTTTCATCAGATAATGAGCACTTTGCTATGGCAACAAGAAAGAGGTTTTTATTAAACGGAATATCGGACAAAGTCCTCACGATCCAAGTATGGAACATCAACATAAGAACTTCTTTTCAAATTGAATTAGAACATTATGCGTTGAGCAATGAAATTGTAAGCATGGATTTTTCTAATAAACACAATCTACTGGCGGTCACAACAATGGAATGTGGCACAATACACGTTTTTTCAATATCAGATGATTGGGAAAAAGCAGTATTGTTGCATTCTATTAATCTTGATGCCAAAGGATTTATTTCTTCTGCAAAGTTTGTTCAAAATGACTCTGTTATTGCAGTTTCTTTTGCAAGTGGTCAACTAATTTTTCTGGATTATGATGATTACGATAAGAACCACGAACTGCGCTTTTTAGAAAGGGAAGAACACATTGCGAGCATTTCACATACTACGAAATTTCAAAACGCAAACTCATCATACCTTATAACAGGATCAGCAGATCATAGTGCCAAATTATGGGATACAAAAAAAATGCAATGTATTGGAACCTTTAATAAAATGGGTTTCCAGGGTATAGCGTCAGCTCTTTTTATAAAAAATGGAAAATATATTGTTACTAGTGGAAGAACTAATAGTATTTTAATCTGGGATTCCAAGTCAGGGAAATGTCTAAAAACAATTGACAATTTTCCATTATGTACTTCAAACATGGCATATCATGAAGCAAAACAACAGCTGGCAGTTTCTCTTATAGACGGAAGAGTTTTTTTGTATGAATTTGAGTGTGATTCACTGAAAGCGAATTACCTGTATACTTTTTGGATGCATGATGCCGCAATACTTAGATTGACATATAGTGCAAATGGAGATTATCTGCTAGGAATTGGATATAACAAACATATATCATCTGTGGCAATATATAATTTTGATAAAAAAAACAAAATTAAATTAGCTGGAGATAAAATGGGTATAATCTGCGCTACATTTTATGATAGTGCTGGAAAAACTATTCTGGTAGGAACTTTTTCTGGTTCCTTAGAAATATATTCTTCAGATACCGGAAAATTTATAAAAACGATGACTTGCGATTTTACTTCACCTTATTACGAATCTAAAAGACATCAATTATTTCAACACAATGAAAAGTGTACAATCGCAGTTCATGTTGATTTTAATAATGATTTTTTATATTTAGTAGAAAATATGGCATATTTAGAAGTGTTAAACAGGAACACTGAACAATGCTTAGCCGTATTAAACCGGTCCTATTGCAATGGCATCTATGGGACAGAAATATTCACCAGCAAACAAGGCAATTATATTACTTCAACTACTAGAACCCCAAATATAAAAATATATCGAGCAAACGACTGGCAAACTACATATAGGATATTAGGCTCATGGAAAAAAGAAAATTCTGGAGTTATAAATATGATACATTGTTCTCATTATAAAAAATATAATGGCCATCAAAATATTATAACATATGTGGATTTTGCCCCACAAGAAGATAGAATAATAACGGCATCTGCCGATGGAACTGTAAAAATATGGAAATTACCGCATCCAGAGGCAAATAAATCGATGATATTAACCCCCATTTGTACATTGCATTGCGTTCCGGGATTAAAAATTCAAGGTTTAAAATTAGAAAAACTTCACTCTGAGTCAAACTTGTCAAATGAGGATAAAAGTATTTTCAAAACATATGGTGCAATCACGGATGAAAAATAAAAGTATCCGTTGGCAATGGTTCTTCAAGAACAGCGCAATCCCCATGTTTATAAAATTTCATGACACGGGGATTGCGCCTTAACAGGAACCATTGGATATTCCGTGTTCAAAATTCATCCAACGAAGTCCAAAATGGATTATACATCTTTTTGGTTGACTTTTCCTTTTGGTATAAATCAATCTTTTCTAATGTTCTGTTTTTCCAACAATAATAGCACAAACAAATGATATCTAATATGAAAAGCATCAGAAAGTGCTCGGGATCTTTTATAAAAAGAATTATAAGCATGAAAATCCCAAATCCAACAGAAAATTTGTCCCATATAAGAGACGATTCCAACGCATTTATTTTTTCTGGTGTATTTTTTTCGCATAGTTTCTCATTGGCTGCGAAATTGCGTTTAACTGTTCCAGCTTATCCCATATTTTAGTTGCTTCCATTCTGCTTTTTGCTGTCAAATGGTAATCGGTTAGATCAGAAGTAATGGAAAGCAGCATAATAGTATATGGATCAGGATCCGTGGGATGAATATCGGACAGATCTTTGGCAATCGTGTAAGCACGATCATAGTTTTTCATTTTTAAATGTTCTCCTGCCTGCGAAATGCGGGCAGCATATTTATAGGTCGCTTTGTCTGCAATCCTTTCAGAAAAGACAGTATCACAGTATGTACAGCGATACTTTCCATTTTCAAATACAATTTTGTTTCCACCGCAATTTGGACATTTCTGTTCATACATAGTATCACCTGCTAGACTTTAGATTATTTGCTGAGCATCTCTTTCTTTGGAAAATCTGATCTTTCGACAACACCTTTCTCTTGGTCAAATTTCTCCATCATGATCCGCATGCTGTTGTTCAGTGAATAAATGTTGCTTTTCAGGATGGAAAAGGAATTGGTATAATCTGGATAATAATTCTTGCAATAGGAAGCCATCGGGATCAGGAAGTCATCTGTCTCCTTGATGTACTTACGCATCCGTTCAAAGGTAAACGTATACAGGCTGGTGCTGTTATGCAGGCGGTCACTAAGTTTGATCAGAGATGCCTTACAGTTTCGCTCAATCTTTTTAAAATACACGCTTAGCTCGTATTCATCCAGCCCGGATTCCTTGGTCAGAAGTGTAATAATATCCAGTACCTCCTGGGAAAGATGGTACTCCGTAATCAGTTCCCGCCCTTTGAGGGGAAGCTTATCACTGCAGTCTTCCAACAGGTCATGAAGCAGGGCAGCAGCAAGCGTTGTATCATCATCAATCCCATAATTGATTAAAGTACTGCAGACTTTTAACGGATGGACAATGTACGGCATTCCGTCCTTCCGGTACTGGCCATTATGGAAATGTCTTGCCACTGCCAGCGCAATCAGCGTCTGCTTCAGGTTTTTTGCTACTGCAAATCCTTTGATAAACATGTAGGATTTGATGTACTTTTCTGTATCCACTTCGTTATAAGTTTCAACCAGTGGAATAATGTTTCGTTTCTTCTGCATTTCGATTCCTCCTTATCTAAACCACAATAGTAACCTGTACTATTCTTATACCACACATCCAGATTTCTGAATATCCACCCTTTCGTAACGTACTGACACCCCATTTTCCCTCTGCTCTTTCGCAACATATTGACATTGAGTTGCCCCAATCCCCATGTTATGCTCATATTATCAAATCAATGGAATACCCTCGCATAAAGGCTATTCCGAGAAATAAAACCAGGGAGGAAACCATTATGAAATATGTTGTTATCGATCTTGAAATGAATCCAGTTGCTTCTGTCTACAAGGCAGAGCGCACAATCTGCAAACTCGAAGTAATTGAAATTGGCGCTGTCCTGCTGGATGAGACGTACCAGGAAATTGGCAGTTTTGTCACTCTTGTCAAACCATATTTCAATTCCCGCATTGAAAAAAGATACGAAAAACTGACGGGAATTAAAACATCCATGGTGGAATCGGCACCTTATTTTGATGATGCCTTACATATGTTTTTTTCCTGGTGCAACAGTATCCAGGGTGAAATTCAGATCATCCAGTGGAGCGATAATGATTTTGCCCAGATTTCAAAGGAAATCCAATTAAAAAATATCTCTTTATCCATTCAGGATAAAAAATACATTGACACTACATGGTTTGATTTTCAGGCTGAGTATGGATCCACCCTTGGCCTGGAACACAATATTTCCTTAAAAGACGCGGTCATGTACGCAGGAGAAGACTTCTGCGGACGCCAGCATGATGCCCTTGTGGACGCAAGAAATACAGCGGGGTTATTTGGAATTGTGCGTGATGAAGCCAAATGCCAGAAAACACTCCAGCATGTCATTGAAGCGCTGAAGCCTAAGGATGATTTTTCTCTTGGTGATCTGTTTGATTTTTCAGCACTGTCATTCTCTGCTTAATGTTTTCAGTAGATGAGAAAAGGAGAGTGAACCATGAGTGATTACTTTATCCCGCTGGGAGGGGGAAACGAAATAGGCGCATCAGCCTATTACCTCTCCATCGAGGGTATACATATTCTTTTGGACTGCGGAGCCAGGCTGAAAGGAGATGAGTTATACCCAGATTATGAGAGGCTTCTGTATGAACTGAATGATTATTCTGATCTTGACCTGATCCTCATCAGTCATGCACATTATGACCATATCGGATCCATCGCAAGGATTGCCTCCCTTGCCCCGAATGCAGAGATTATAACCACAGAAGCCTCAAAAAGGCTGATTTATACGCAGCTTCTGGAGTTCGGACGTATATCCGGGCGAAAAGAAATTGACAAGATCAAAAATGAGCGTTACCGGAAAGCACAGATCCTTATGGAACGTATCCATACCCGACCTGTTGCAAAACCATTTCTCATCCATGGATGTAAAATTACTCTGCTGCCAGCCGGACATATGCCAGGGGCAGTTATGATCCATCTGGAAACCGGGCATCATGATATTCTGTATACCGGGGATTTCAGTTTAGCTTCCATGTTTGGGGTAAATGGCATGCGCCTTCCGGAACAGCTTCATCCAAAAACTCTTCTGATCAACATTCCGAATGCTTATCAGAAAGAGGATACGTGGGAAAACCTGTTCAGTGAAGGCACTCCCACGGACTTACCGGCTTCCTATTCCGGACTAAAAGATATCATTCAGGAACACAGAAAACTCGGAGATGGCATCTATCTTGTTTCGAGAAGCATACCGAAACATCTGGATCTGTTTTACTTCCTGAGTTCTGTTTTTCCTGAACTCCCTGTTTACCTGGAACCAAAGAGCAGGGCAGTGGCAGACATTCTTTCGGACATGGGATATCAGATATACACCCCAAACATTCATATCACTGAAAACATACCGACAAAAAACTGTATTGTAGTTGGCCAGGAAGCAAAACGGACAGGATGTGTTTCCATCCCCTTTGACAACTATAGTCTTCATGCATCAATTCCGGAAACACTTTCATTCATCCAGTATCTTATGCCGGATTTCATGTATGTACTGCACACCCGTCCCGTGAAAGAAAAGATACCGCTCGCTCACGCTGTAAAAAAACTGCAGCCCACGCTCAACGCAGTACAGTCTGTGAACGGTGAAAAATATTATTTAAAGAGGACAAAGAAAATGAAATACGATCAAATCTACCGTTCCGTAATGGAAGAAGAACTCGAAATAGCAGAAAAGCAGTTGTCTGAGTACCGAAGAGGACGGCATAAATCCACTTTTGAATGGATTGCCATTTATGGGAGCCTGCTGTATCCGGGACTGCATCCACACGATGCTTATTACAAACTTCAGGATTCTTTTGTGAAAGAGTCTGGCATTACCTATGATGATTACCGCACTGCTTTACATAATACAAATCTTGACAGTGAAGACCGCAGAAGATATGTGCTCGGTTTTGTAGAAAACCAGATGGCTGTATTAAAGAAAGCTCTTGATGGAAATATGGACGCTATATCCAATTTCTCCGAACTCACAGAAAACCTGAATCTGCGCGACCGCCAAAATGGAAAACTCTATTTTATTGGAAAGTACATGGTTATTTTCATGATTATGGCTGATCCAGATCTGAAAGATGACAAATATCTGCCTGTTGCATTTACCTTCGGGGCCCGCTACTGTGACAGACTGCTCAGGAACCTGCGTGGACAGCTGCTGAAAAACAGTGGCATGAAGCGGAAAAGAAAATCTGCCAAAGATGTCCTTCAGGAAACAGAGCATGTGCTTTCTGAATCTGCCAAAGCGGAAGGGATGGCTTCCGGAGATAAATACGAGCAGCTTCAGTTCAAATACGATAACTGCAGAAATTCCCTGGAACTGGTACAGGCCATGCTGGATGAATTAAATGAAACCATCGATGAAACCGCAGCAGAAGCAAAAGACGCGGCCATTGCATCTTTTTATACCAGCATGAACTCCGAATCTTACGGACATCTTCTGGACAGTATTGAACTGGTGGACAGAAGACTCGCCGCATTAAAAGAAAACAAAGTAAAAATCCCGCCGCAAGTTCTTCCACTGACAATTGTATTCAAACAGCTGCTTCGTTTTATCAAAGACAGCGGCATTCACCCACTTGACTCTACCGGACGTGAATTTATGGCAGAAGCAGAGGATCTGTCCGGATACACCTACATCGGAGAGCCATTCAGCTATGAAGGTGAAAAGAAATCTGTTACCGTAGAAAAACCTGGATGGCAATATGGAAATACCATTATTTCCCTTCCAACAGTACGCGAAAAAGAAGAATAGGAGAATCGATTATGTCCGAAAAACAATATTATACTGCCATTGATCTTGGAACGACTAATTCCGTTATCGCTTATGGAAACATGCAGAATAATACCATGAAACCAATCGTACTGGAGCTTGACCGCAAAAACGATACAGGAAGCAAGTCAAGAAATCCCCTTCTTCCCTCCGTTGTATTCTATTACAAGAACAGTGACGGAAAAATGACTGCCGATATCGGAGATTATGCGAAAAGCAGATACGGAACCCGCAGCGGTTATGTATGCAAGTCAGTAAAATCATTAATGGGTACCAGCGACCAGGTACCCCTTGTTGATGAAATCCCGGACAAGACCCCTTCTGATGTTTCCGCACAGATTCTTTCTTTCATGATCAATTCTGCCAAAAAGCGGCTGTTTCAGAATGAACTAAGTGATGTTATTATAACCGTACCTGCTTCCTTTGATTCAGACCAGTGCCAGGCTACTCTCGATGCCGCACGGAAGGCGAGAATCAATGTGGAAAATCTGCATGATGTCCTGCTTTATGAACCTAAGGCAGTTATTTATGATTTCATGCGGATGCAGGAATGCGGGGAGATTCCTTCTGACCTGCTGTCGCTGGATACAGAAAAGAACGTCCTTGTATTTGACCTCGGAGGCGGAACCCTCGATGTTACAATCCACCGGGTAGGTTATACAGAAAAAGGGATCCTTAACATCAAGGATCTGGCAATCAGCAGATATACGCTTCTTGGCGGTGATAATTTTGATGAACTGCTGGCCGCAGATATGTTAAAACGTTTTGAAGATAGCAATGGTATTAAAGTAAGCATTAAACGAAAAGAAGAGGTCATGTGCAAATTAAGAAAACTGGCTGAAAAATTAAAAGTAGACCTGTCCCAGGCCTATGACAGTGCCAGAATGTCTGACATTGACCTTCCAGAAGATTATGAACTGGAAGTTATGGACATTGATCTTTATGATTCTTATGCTTATGCCGACACTTATACCAGATCGGATGTAGAAAGGATTGTATCCCCACTTATGGGATATAAGTATAAGCTGGAGGATGCATCAAAAATCCAGCATATGGCGGAAAGGGACGTAAATAACATCATCTACCCTGTTCTTGATGTCATCGATAAATGTGGGAAAGATACAAAAATAGATGCGGTTATTTTAAATGGAGGCATGACCAAGTTTTATCTTATCCCAAAACGTTTAAAGGATTTCTTCGGGTTTGAACCACTGACAACCAGTGATCCCGATTTATCCGTAGCAAGGGGAGCTGTATATTACCATTACTGCCTCCACAAATATAATGTACGTAAGCTGGAAGATCCATCATCTTCTGAAAAAACAAACGTATGCACCAGTGCTCTGCATCCAGGCATTGCATTTAATACCAGCACCATTTTAAACGATACCATTAACCTCGGATTACGAGGTGAGTATGTAAGCCAGCTAATTCCGGCAGGTACTGAACTTCCTTATAAATCGGAAGAAATCCGTGACAAGTATAAACTGGATAAGGCAACAAGCTCCCTGGGTATCGAAATGTTCCTCGGACGGGGTAAAACAAAGAACCTCCCAAACCGCAGGATAGCTACAAGGACAGTAAAATTCGGCAGGAGTTATCCGGCAGATACTCCTATCAGTTTTCAGATCTACATTAACCCGCTGCGAATGATGACCATGGAAGCCTGGATCACCGGACAGCCTGAAACAAAGAAAACAATGGAAATGGATATGGCGTCCTTAAAACGTACAGAAAGAACATCCAAAAATATCAGTACCGTCGAGAAAATAAAATTAAACCCCAAAAGCGAACTGAACGAACTGCGGGCTCTGTCTGATAGGAACAAGAATAAACTCGGACATGAATTGAATCCGCAGCTATCCAGAGCCTTGGAAACCATCGGTCAGGCATCTAATCCTGAAGATTTCTTTGAGCCATGTATGGATATCGCGAAAACCTGCAAGCAGTCGGACCTCATGCTGGCATATATCTATATGATTGCAGGAATGTTCAAGGATGGCTGGAACGACCAGCAGAAGAGACAGGTGCTTTCCTATGCCAGACAACATTTTTCCCCATATGCTTCCGCAATCAAACAGAACTACTATGTACTGCGAAGGACCCTGGAAGTCATCGGACAGTTCGGGAAAAACTTTGCTGATTTCTGCACGGAATATATGGGGCGGATTTACGGTGACAGTACCCAGTTCAAAAATGTCATCCTGCAGATGGTGATCCGCTATGAGCACGACGACAAAAAGGTAGCTGAATTCCTGAACAACTATTTCCAGACAGCAGATTTTAACCAGTGGATCGCTTCCCTTATGGCTGACCGCTTCGGCTCCGGTACTTCTATGGAAAACCAGAAGTACTTGGTGAAATTCATCAAAACAATCACGCCATGGTTATCTCTGGAAGACGAGAACGGTACGGATAAATTCACTGCACTCCTTATTGCAGAACTCTGTACCAATCAGGCTGATAATCCCATCTGTGCGGACAGCTATACCATGAAACATACATGGTCTGCAATCAAAAATTATCTTGCTAAAGAAGATGATCCCATGTTTGTTTCCACGGTAACCGATCTGTGGAATGGAACAGCTCTCAGTCTTGAGGAGACGGGTGTTCTCAATGAGCATCTCGCCTGCAACTAATATCTTCTGAAAGCAGATATTTCGCATTTCTTAATGTATTGACATCAGAATAACAAAAACTTCTATAGTATATTTTTATCGTGAAGAACCCCTGACTTCAGTCATGGGTTTCTTCACAGGTACCATTAAGTATGCCGGCATGATTTGTAACTGTAAAACCAGTAAATGTCAGAAGGAGAAGAAGATATGATTGAAAAATTATTAAAAGCTATCAGCTTGAAAGATGAGGACTGCACAGAAGAATTAGATAATGCAAGTCAAAAGACTTCTTTTATTACAACAATGATCATCTTTGCACTTATAGGCGCAGCAGCAGTCGGATACCTTTTTTATATGAGAAACAATACGAAATATAAATACGATGACTCCTTAACTGTTTCAAAAAATGGAACCCATATTGTATATGATGAGAGTGGGGCATATTTAATGCAGCAGGAAAATGTGTTATCCGATACCTACATGGCAATCCAAAAGGATCCATTCTCTGATTATTGCCGTGTCATAGACAAGGAAGGTCTTATCGGCTTTATTGCAAAAGAAGACGGAAGGGAAACCATATTCCCACAATATACCGAGGCTTCTCCGATGGAATACGGTTCGTCATGTGTCAACTCTGGAAAAGGTTACTATTACGTTTCTGAAAACGGAAAATATATGACGGGTTATTATGAAGAAGCTGATTCATGGGGACGTCAGGGAACCATGGCAAGGGTCAAAAAATCAGATGGGTGGGCAGTGATTGATAGACAAGGAACCATTCTTATTGACAAATGCGATTCCATTGATAGCCTTCCGGTTATTTCAGACAACGGGACAGCGGTACGGGATGGACATGTGTTATTACTTCATTACTCCGATTCTTCAGACGAAAGTGCTTCCGTGCAGGTTGTAAAAGAATTTGAGCAGTTTACTGAGGTTGCTGAGGTCTTTAATAGTCAATTTGCTATAGTAAAAGGAACGGATGGCTATGGAGCAATAGATTTTAACGGAAATATGATTGTTCCTGCAGTATATAAGGATCTGACTTGGGACAGTTATAAGATTCAGGGTGAAGTTTTTAAGAAAGAGATTATTTTTAAAGGAAAAAAAGAAAATAATAGATTGGATGTGGTAGATTGGAAACCGCAATCAGACTGACTTGTGTATGCGTAATATTAAAAAGAGCCTGTGTCTTAACAGGTTCTTTTTTTCTTATAAAAAATCGCCAGAGAATGCCAGAAATGACATATTAGAAATAAACAGATGGAAGAAAAATGTTTGGAGGTATTGATATGGCATCTAATCTTATTCAGACCAATCAGATTGCAAAGATACAGACAAGTAAAAAACTGATTGCATTTTACGACAAACTCCGTCCAGCTCCAATTGAGCACTATGCACAGATACATGCAAAAGGAGAAGAAGTCTCCGGCTCAAAAACCAGTTCTTTGATTGGCATTTCTATTCAGGATTATTCCAATGGAACCGGGCAGAATAACACGATTGTACAGTTCAACCTTACTCCAGAGCAGATCCAATTCCTGCTGACCCGCATTGAAGCCGGCTTCCAGGAATTTGAATGGAGTTCTGACAAAATTTTCGGAGTTCCAGATGCAAATGGATATTCCATTGCCCAGAAATTTGTCATTACAAGACATTCCTTGAAACAGGACGGTTCTATGTCTAATAATCCATGGTTTATTTCCGTATCAAATGGGCATGGCATCCGTGTGCAGAACCGTATGGGTGGATATTATATGAAAGGCGGTTCCTATCAGCAGGAAAAATCCGCATTCATTAATTTGAATGATATGGATTTATATACCCTGTTAAAAAGAACAGATTCTTTTATCCGAAATTGGGAAATACTCTCTGCATCCCAGATGATATACCAGGGGCAACAGGCATATGCGCAGTATTTAGCTTCCATAAAACAGCAGAGCATGCAGCAAGGACAGACACCGGTATATCAGCCGGTACCTCCTGTCTCTACACCGATTAATAACCAGTATGAACAACAGTATAGTAACAATTATGACTATGGCCCGTATCCTTATAGTAATAACAGCCAGCAGGGTACCGGATACGAACAATCTTCCCTTCCGTATGATTACAATGCCCCATTTGGCAGATAGGAGACAAAATGAGTAACACCAATACATACAGAGCCGTCCTTCGCTATCCTGGAAGTAAATGGCGGATAGCAAAACAACTCTGTGACATGATTCCTGAACATAAATCCTACCTTGAACCATATTTTGGAAGTGGGGCAGTATTTTTTACTAAACAACCTTCTAGGATTGAGACAATTAATGACTTGGATCTGGATGTTGTGAACCTGTTTTCCTGTCTGCAAAAAGATCCCGAAAAGCTGGCTTCGATGATATATGCGACACCATATTCCAGATATCTGTACGAACAGCAATCCATCTCCATTCCTGTTATGGGGCCTTATCAAAAAGCTTTAAGCTTCCTGATCAGATGCTGGATGGGACATGGATACCGGACAAACGGTTATAAAAACGGTTGGAAAAATGATATACAGGGCCGGGAAAAGGCGTATGCTGTCCTGAACTGGAACCGTCTTCCGGGATGGGTGCTGTCAGCTGCTGAGCGTCTCAAGGATGCTCAAATTGACTGCAGACCTGCTCTCGATCTCATTGAACGTTTCAACTACGAGGATGTCTTCATGTATGTAGACCCTCCGTATCTGCTCAGTACCAGATATTCAAAGCAATATCTGCATGAACTGGATGAGAAAGATCATGAGCAGCTGCTGGATATACTTCTCGTTTCAAAGTCCAAGGTTATGGTAAGTGGATACACATCGAACTTATATGACCAAAAGCTTTCTGGGTGGGAGAGGGTAGAACTGAAAAGCCAGACGGAATCCGGCAGGGCTGCGACGGAGGTGGTCTGGATGAATTATCATCCTCCGAAAGGTTCTTATGTACAACAACAACTAAAACTTGATGATTAAGGAGAGACCTATGACGAAAAAAGATATTGCATTTTTTAAAAAGATAATCGGTAATTCTGATTATACCCCTATTTCAAAAATCGCATCGTGTTATGTAGATATTTCCCATGATGATATCCGTTACCAAAAACCACAAACGTTTATGCGGCTGGATGAATCTGAACTTACTCAATACTGCCAGCTTTTCAAAAAAGGTGTTTCTGGAAAGCTTGGGACAACTGTCATTGAACTGGACGTGACAGAAAACCTGATCGACCCACTCCGTGATAATGGTATCTCTGACATGGATGAAATCGAACGTGTTGCGTTGACTATTCGCGATAATTATAATGCAGAAGGAAATTACTGCATTTTTTTGCTTCTGGAGCTTATGATATTCCGGGAAAAGACGGAAAAGATAGCGAGGAAGTATATTCCTTTATTCTTGTACTTGTCCAGCCGTGTAATTTAAGCAAGCCAGGCATCAAGTATGATTCCCCCAAGAACGAATTCTCGAACAGGATGACCGAACCAATGCTGGATCCTCCAACTTATGCCTTTCTTTATCCTGCATTAGATGAACTACATACAGATGTCAGTAAAGCTGTATTTTATAGCAAAAATGAAAAAATTTCCGGAAAAGCCGGGCAAATTATTCCTGCACTGTTTGGAACAGAGATTCCATTAAGTCCAGACAGTCAGAAAGAAGGATTTCATGAACTTTTGCACTCTGCTTATGATGGACGAGTTCCATATGATGCCATTTTTAACGTATACGACCATCTACAGGAAACATTAGTTGATATGCAGCTTTCAGGGGAAGACGTAAAACTATCTGAAAAAGAGCTGGTTGATGCAATTATAGAATACGGAGATGTTTCAGACGAGAAAAAAGAAGGTCTGAAAGAAGCATCGGCGGGGTACAAGGGCTGCTCATTTTCCGTTAGCAATCTTGTACCTGAAAAAGTCAGTATAGACACTGGGGATGCTACTATAAAAACCGGAATAGAAAGACTTTCGCAGGTTGAGCGCAGAATCATAGATGGTATTGATTATTATTTGATTCCAGCAGGTGATTCTGCAATAGATGGTATCCTTTCTGCAAATATAAGAAAAAAATAGTAGTCAGCTTCTCAGTTATTGAAAGTCAGATCTTTGAATGACTGCCCGTATACAGCAAGGCTTGCGGTCTGGACAGGATACAATGACCTGCAGTCCTGTTTCCCAGATATTGCGGAACAGTGGTCTGAGAAAAACCGTTTCCTGAAACCAGATAAGATATACAAATTTTCGAAGATGAAGATCTGGTGGAAATGTCCAGTATGCGCCCCGGATGCTCCGGATGCAATTTCTGTTCCGGATGCCTATTTTCGAATTTCACAATCAATGTCCGTTTCGGGTATCCCATATATTTCTGAATACATTTTTAATTGAGCAATTGTTGGTTTAACCTTTCCCGTCTCATGGTTTACAATCGTTGTATTAGAAGTATGCATAAGCTCTGCAACCTCTTTCTGTTTTAATCCTTTATTAATACGGCATGCAGCCAGTTTCCATTTCATATTAAAAAGTCCTCCAAAACTCAGATGTCCTATAAATAATATGTACGAAAAAAAATTTTTTGTCAAAAAACAAAAAGACCGGAAACCGGCCTTTTGTTTCTACAGCTTCAAGTAGGAAAGAATATCTGCAACTTCATTTTCCAGGCTTCCATCTCCAACAGAAACAATATGATCTGCAAGCACTTTGTTCTTTTCTTCAAATTCAAAAGAGACGATCCTGTCAGCAACCTGTTCCCTTCTTAATGCCGGCTTCTGTATAATAGACATGATACAGTCCCGTTTGTCACGGTCGGCATATATGATTTCACATTGTCCGGGATACGCATTATAAACACTTAAGCATCCTGAAATATCCATAACAATAACCGGATAATGATTCTGAGCAAGAGCCCGGTCGATATCTCTTTTCTTTGTACCATATTGTTCACCACAATACCATGTCGTTTCAATAAATTCCATCCGCCGGAACAGGAAATCGAAAAAAGTAGCAGAAACCGTTTCCGCATTATGTTTACGTCCCTTTGCTGTAGTACAGGTTTTAATCAGTTCCATACGCTTATCTGCTTCACAAAGTGCCGCTGCCAGATCCCGCTTTCTGCTGCCGGAAGGCCCTACTATACACAGTATTTTAGGTATCCTGGATATATTTGCTTTGTTACCATTCATAAAATCCACCAGTGTCAAAAAATCCGCATAATCATCCACACAGCAGATACCTGACGCATTCTGGTTCCAGGGCTGCCGGAAGAGTACTGGGAGACTACAGTTTGATTCCAACAGGTTATGTATCCCGTCATCCAGCATAATATCTGCATGAAACAAATCTTTCCTCTTTCCCATGATAATATGATCTACCGGGAATTCCGGAAACAGCGTCATAATCCTCTGAATACGTTCGCCCATGAATTCTGGATATACCGCAGTGGCTATAAACACTTCAGCCTTTTCCATTAAAGATCCCAGAAATTCTTTCGCACCAGGCAGGGCAGGCTGGTTTTCATAAAATTCTGTATAATTGAAAAACTGCATCCTGTCATCCAGCTCATTTCCCAATTCTCCCCATTTTGTAATATCGGATATATTGTAATACTGGCCTGTAGTCTGCCCCAGAAGCTGCAGGGCATATTCATTACAGGATAACAGTACATCATCCGCATCACATATTATTTTTAGTTTCTTGTAAGCCATAGTTTCTTTCTCCTTTTCATCAAAATTATTTTTGTCGTATTTAATATGTGTTCTTACTCTGTAAACAAGAAAGAAATTGATTTCACCAAAATTATTAGCACATATTTCAGAAAAAAACTTTCCAATCGAACATATTATTTACATCACCAAAAGAAAGGAGAAGACTCAGATGAAAGGATCCAAACTGTATGATATGGATGATTTACAGGAACTTCTCGGCATCGGAAGGACCAGGGCATATGAACTGGTAAAGGAAGCTTACAAGACACAGAGCCCTTTCAAAGTTATCAAACTTGGAAAACTTTACCGCATTCCAAAGAAACCATTTGATGACTGGCTGGAAGGGAACACGTAACATATTATTGTTTAATGATGCATCATATTGACACAGAATGTTACTGCGTGATAAAGTTAACTTGTCAATGAAGGGGGCATTCTGTGTTACTTTAAAGGAGGACCACAATGCAAGTATCATTGACAAATTATAATGTATTTGAAAAAAATGGTTCATGGAACCATATTGAAAAGAAAATCAATGCAAAGACATACGCAATTGAGTATGACATTAAAACCGGATTCCAGTCAAAAGAGGAAGCATCTGAAAGCTATCTTATTTCAGAGGAGATTTACAGAAAGGCAATTTTCCGTATCAAGAATCTTACCCAGAACTCCTATACTTTTGCAGAATATCTGCAGTACTGGCATGAACACTACCTGACAGAATTTACAGACAGCAGCAACCAGCTAAAGTATTTCTGGGTAATTTACAAAATCATACTGCCCAAAATCCGCAGAGATGTTCTATTAAGTATGCTGACAGACACTTTTGTAAATGATTTGCTTTCCGAATGTAAAAAGTACAGCAACAGTTCCGGCGAGATGACTTATAAGGTTCTGCGCGTCATTTTAAAAGAGGCAGAAAAGAGTGGTTTCATATCGCCAAAAGTTCTTTTGGGAATAAAACCTTGTTATTCAAGCAGAAAAAAATAGATCTATACACAAAAGAGCAAATAAGCTCTTTTGTTCGTACCGCTAAGGTTTATCATACTTGTTATTTTGAAATCCTGCTTGCTTTGGTATGTGGGCTGAGAACGGGTGAAATCTTAGGTCTCAAATATTCTGATTTCCACAAAAAATCCCGAACCCTTACAATACAGCGGTAGTATACCAGGGATTATCATTACTCTTCTGAAAGGACTTTCAAACCACCGAAAACCTTAAACAGTAACCGGTGCCTCGTAGTTCCATCTGCTATTTTTGATGAATTGAAAATCCGCAGGGAAGAAAATGAACGTATCATTGCAAAGACTGGAAATCGTGACTTCAAGGATTATGTCTGCCTTGGAATGTATGGGCGGATAAAAAGTGATGCAACACTTAATACAGGAATTAATGCTATTACCAAATCCTGTAATCTGCCTCACATTTCCATGCACACACTAAGACACATGTGTGCAACTGCATTAATTGAGATGAACATTCCTCTGGAGAAGATTTCGGAAGTACTCGGACACAAAAATATTAATACAACCTTTGATATTTACTGCGGTATTATGGATGCCCAAGATCAGATCAAGGCAACTATATCTCATACCATGGATCCTGCCATCGCCCTGACAAACAGTGGAGGTGGAAAATAATGCATGTAAAAGAAATAAAACGTCCGGACGTAAGGGAAACATTTTTTTATGGAAAGATTATTTCATGGAAATTTAATGACAGTATCGTATATCTGAAGTCAAGAAAAAAATACTGTTACAGGGTAACGTTTACCTTTGAATCTGGAGATCAGGCGGATTACCAAAAAGGTGGGTTTGACACCAAGACAGAAGCTTCCAAGGCAAGGGAAATTGTAATAGCGCAGTTATATAACCAGGAATTTTTTCCATATGATTATACAGTAAAAGAGTTTTTTGATTACTGGCTGTATTATTATATGATTGACACAAAGGATATTGCATATAACACATTTATGTCTTACCGAAATATCATCTATAATTACCTGGTTAAGGCAATCGGTAATAAATACCTCTGCGATTTAAAAAGTGATGACTTTATCAAGGGACTTGATACCATTAAGTCTCCTGATATGCTGAGAGTTGCTTATGGAGTATTATCTGGTTCGTTTAAGTATGCCCGGATAAACGGTTATGTTTCCAATAACCTCGTGGATTCTGCAATCACTCTTCATAAAGCCCAAAAAAGAGGAACCAGAAGAGAATATGTCAAAAAGCAGAAAAAGGAATTTCAGAAGAAATTATCAGACCGTTCAAACGTCTATTCTGTAGAACAGGTATCCATGCCTTTATATACCTGCAAAACAGAAGAACCGCATATCTTTATGGCTATGCTGCTTGCTGTTACAACTGGATTGAGAATTTCAGAAACGATTGCTGTCAAGTATCAAAACATTGATTTTATGAACAACAAGCTTTATGTGGAAAGCCAGTTGGGACGCACAATTACAAATGACGGTGTCCCAGGACAGAACTTATTAACGCAGGAAAAACGTACCAAAACTCATAACAGCGTCAGAGAAGTGCCGTTAGCCGACTTTGTAATTGATGAAATCATTCTTCAACGCAGACATTATGATGAACTAAAAGAGTATCTGGGAGACGATTTCCATGATCTTGGATATCTTATATGCCAGGACAATGGTCTGCCATGGAACAGAAGTTTTAAAGACAAACCATATAAAAGAGTTGTAAAAAAATGCGGGTTCCGCTTTATTGAATGGAGAAAACTACGAACCACATATGCTACAATACTTTCCCAGTATCATGTGAGCATGAAAGCAATTTCAACTAGCCTTGGGCATTACAGCTCTGATTTTACAAAAGAGATTTATGTAAAATCGAAAATGAAAGTAGTTAATCTTGCTTCTATGATACAACCGTTTGTGGACGAAGTCATTCCTGAATCTAAAAATGCTCATTCACTGGATATGCCGGATGTAACAGGGTATTATGACATATAATCTTGAATTTACCTGTTGATGCGTTTATAATAGCAAAAGATATATGTCAAATTTTCACCCTACATGGCACTTGGTTTTTGAGAAAAATGTTCTCTGACAGGAATTGTTTTTTTTGTGCTATATGGACCGGAAAAAACCTTATAAATACTGGCTTTTCACAAAACGTGATATTTATTGTCAAGTATTTGTAGAAAACCCATTTTTTGACCAAACGCCCTGAACAGCCTTTTTTAGAGGGTTTTCAGCAGGTGAAATGACATATTATTTAATATGAGTTATATATTGTACAGACTGCTTACTAATTCGACCAGCTTGTATAATATGTACAACTAGCGAAAGGAAAACTATGAGAAAATTAGCATTAAATGATGAAATATTGCTAAAAGTTGACAAAGCAGCCCGCTATATCGGTGGTGAAGTCAATTCCGTAATGAAAGACCTGTCTAAAATTGACATTAGAGTTGCCATGTGCTTCCCGGATGTCTACGAGATCGGAATGTCAAACCTCGGCATGATGATCCTCTATAACATGTTCAACCAGCGTGAGGACGTATGGTGTGAGCGGCTCTTTTCCCCATGGCCGGATCTGGATAAGGTGATGAGGGAGAAGAAGATCCCGTTGTTTGCACTGGAATCCCAGGAGCCGATCCGGGATTTTGATTTTCTTGGAATTACGATTGGGTACGAGATGTGCTATACCAATATCCTCCAGGTACTGGATCTCAGTGGTATCCCGCTGAAAAGCGCAGACCGTGGTGAGGATTTCCCTATTGTGATCGGTGGTGGTGCCTGTGCGTATAATCCGGAGCCGCTGGCACCTTTTTTTGATATGTTTTATATCGGAGAAGGTGAAACTGTTTATGATGCACTTTTTGATGCGTACAAGGCCAATAAAAAGGCTGGTGGCAGCAGGAAGGATTTTCTCCTGGCAGCAGCTAAGATTCCTGGAATTTATGTTCCGTCTCTCTATGAAGTTACCTATAAAGAAGATGGTACGATCGCATCCTTTGCACCGACGGCGGATGGTGTTCCTGAGAAGGTCCAGAAACAGCTGATCATTGATATGGAAAAGGAATACCGGGCTGTGGAGGCGCCGGTTGTTCCTCACATCAAGGCAACACAGGATCGTGTAACTCTTGAGATCCAGAGAGGATGCATTCGAGGCTGTCGTTTCTGCCAGGCAGGTATGATCTACCGTCCGACCCGTGAACGTGATGTGGAGACTTTGAAGGAATCGGCGCGTACCATGCTGAAAAATACAGGACATGAAGAGATTTCCCTCAGTTCCTTAAGCTCCAGTGACTATTCCCAGCTGAAAGAACTGGTGAACTTCCTGATCGAAGAGTTTCATGGAAAGGCTGTTAATATTTCCTTACCATCTCTCAGGATCGATGCGTTTGCACTGGATGTTATGAGTAAAGTGCAGGATGTAAAGAAAAGCAGCCTGACCTTTGCTCCGGAGGCTGGTTCTCAGCGACTTCGTGACGTTATCAACAAAGGCCTGACAGAGGAAGTGATCCTCCATGGTGCAGGCGAAGCGTTCAAGGGCGGCTGGAATCAGGTGAAGCTTTACTTTATGCTTGGTCTTCCCACAGAAACAGAAGACGATATGAAGGGAATTGCTCATCTGGCACAGAAGATCGCAGAGACCTATTATGAGGTGGTTCCGAAAGAACAGCGTAAAGGTAAGGTACAGATCAACGTCAGCACTTCTTTCTTTGTGCCGAAGCCCTTTACCCCATTTCAGTGGGCACCAATGTATACGGAGCAGGATTTTGTGGAAAAAGCCAAGGTGGTTAAAAATGAAGTCCGTGCCCAACTGAATCAGAGAAGTATCCGTTATAACTGGCATGAACCGGATGTAACAGCTCTGGAAGGATTTCTCGCACGTGGGGACAGACGATGTGCGGATGTGATCCTGAAGGCTTATGAAAAAGGTGCCCTTTACGATGCCTGGACAGAAAATTTTGATTATGATATCTGGAAGGATGCTATGGCTGAATGCGGAGTGGATATGACATTCTACACACTTCGTGAAAGAAGCCTGGATGAGATCCTTCCATGGGATTTCATTGATACCGGTGTCAGCCGCAGATTCCTGGAGCGAGAATGGCAGCGTGCAAAAGAGGGTGTTGTGACAGAAAACTGCCGTCAGAAATGTTCCGCATGTGGAGCTATGAAATTTAAAGGAGGTGTCTGCCTTGAAGGTAAGAATTAAATTCAGCAAAGAGGGTCCTATGAAGTTTGTGGGACATCTGGATACCATGCGTTATTTCCAGAAAGCGCTTCGTCGTGCAGAGCTTCCGGTAGCGTTTTCCGGCGGGTACAGCCCGCATATGATCATGTCTTTTGCGGTTCCACTTGGAGTAGGGATGGAGAGTCTCGGAGATTATTTTGACCTGGAAATGGCAGAAGATATGCCTACTGCAGAGATCGCAGCCCGGCTGGAGGAACAGATGGCAGAGGGGATGCATATCGTAAGTGTTCGCAAGGTAGAGGATGGAAAAGCGGGTAAAGCGATGGCGTTGGTGGCAGCAGCAGATTATCTTGTGGAGTTCCGTCCGGGCAAAGAGCCTTCTATCGACTGGAAAGGACAAGTGAAGGAATTTCTGGCACAGCCGGAGATCAAAGTGACCAAGCAGACTAAGCGCAGCGAAAAGGAAATCGATCTCCGCCCGAATATCTATAAAATGGAAGTAAGAGAGAATGGGTTCTTCTATATGCTGGCATCTGCAAGCTCTAATTATACGAAGCCGGAGATGGTAACAAACACCTTTTTTCATTGGCTTGGAGAAGAACTTCCGGAATTTGCCTTCACAGTGAAACGTCTGGAAATGTATGCCGATGAAGGAGAAAATGCAAGTCCACGTTTTGTGACTCTGGAATCATTAGGTGAGGAAATTGAGTAAACTGATCATTACAAGAATGGAGATCCATGGTGTGTCCTGTACAGTAGCGGCCCTTTCAGAGGAGGAACGGATCGTCGAGATCCGGCTGGAATCCGATCAGGAAAAATCCATTCTTGGAAATATATACACCGGACAGGTCGAAAATATCGCATCCAATATCCAGGCGGCTTTTGTGCAGATCGAGCCTGGAAAGAGATGCTACTACCCTCTTGCGGAGGCACAGAGAGCTGTTTTTTCCGCAGGAAGAAAAGGCAACGGACCATTGCGGCCTGGAGATGAGCTTCTGGTCCAGGTAAGCAGGGATGCCATGAAGGGGAAACTTCCGGCATTGACCTCCAATCTGAATTTTACGGGAAGATATCTTGTTCTCACTACAGGAGATAAAAAGTTTGGTCTGTCTTCCAAGCTGGCACAGGAAGACCGCCATCGCCTCAGCGGATGGCTGAAAGAAGAAGCAGAGCGTCCGGATAAGGAATTCGGGATCATTGTCCGGACCAATGCCGCAGATGCTTCCAAAGAAGAGATCCTGAAGGAACTGGAGTGGCTGAAGGGCCGCTACCATAAAGCTGTGGTCCAGGGACGGAACCGAACCTGTTTCAGTCTGGTACTGGAGACAGAACCATTTTATGTGGCGGCTGTGAGAGATGCGTATGGTCGTGACCTGGATGAGATCATTACCGATGTGCCGGAAATCAGAGAAATGATCCTGGGATATCTGGAAGAGATCAGCCCGGAGCTTAAAGAGAAGCTTCGTTTTTATCAGGACAAACTTCTTCCGCTTTATAAGCTGTATCGCGTGGAAACTGCACTGGATGCGATCCAGAAAGAAAAAGTATGGCTGAACAGTGGCGGATTTCTGGTGATCCAGCAGACGGAAGCCTTTGTATCCATTGATGTAAACAGTGGAAAATATACCGGAAAAAAGAAAATGGAAGAAACCTTCCGCAAGATCAATCTGGAAGCGGCTGCGGAGATCAGCCGGCAGTTACGGCTGCGTAATCTTTCAGGTATTATCCTGATTGATTTTATCAACATGGAAAATCCGGATCACAGAGATGAACTCTTTCATGTTTTACAGAAGCTTCTCAGAAAAGATCCGATAAAGAGCAGGGCCATTGATATCACACCATTGCATATCCTGGAAATGACCAGAAAGAAAGTAAGACGTCCGGTGATTGAGGACATTCGGGAACTTACAAAAAAATAATAAAAATGTCAAAAAAACTATTGACATAACAGTATGTCACTGTTATGATAATCGAGTATGCCGCACAAAGAGGTTAAAGAGCTTCAGTTTCAGAACAGAAGCCACCGAATTTGGCGAGTAAATAATTAGGAGGTGCCACAAATGTACGCAATTATTGCAACAGGTGGTAAACAGTACAAGGTTGCCGAGGGTGACGTAATTAAAGTTGAAAAGCTCGGTGTAGAAGCTGGTGAAACCGTAACATTTGACAACGTGATCGCAGTCAGCAATGACGGATTAAAGGTTGGCGAGGATGTAAAAGATGCCAGTGTTACCGCTTCTGTAGTTGAAAACGGTAAGAATCGCAAGGTCATCGTTTACAAATACAAACGCAAAACTGGATATCACAAGAAAAACGGACACAGACAGCAGTACACCAAGGTTAAGATCGAAAAGATTAACGGTTAATCTGGTGTCATCATGATTACAATTAAAGTCAGAAAGAAAAACGGATCTTACGAAGAATTTATTTCGAAGGGACATGCCGGTTATGCGGAAGCCGGACAGGATATTGTCTGTGCTGCGGTATCTGCACTGATCATTACCACGGTGAATTCTCTTGAGAAATTCACAGATGATAAATTTGATGTGCAGGAAAATGATGGATTTGTTTCCATTCATTTCAGAAATGATCTTTCTGAACGGGGGATGCTCCTTATGGATTCCTTACTTCTCGGTCTGACGGAAATTGCTGGTAGTTATAACAATCGATATTTGACAGTAAAAGTCAAGGAGGTGTAACAACAATGATGAAGATGAACCTTCAGTTATTCGCACATAAAAAAGGAGTTGGTTCTACAAAGAACGGTCGTGATTCCGAGTCTAAGAGATTAGGTGCGAAAAGAGCAGACGGACAGTTTGTAAAAGCCGGAAACATTCTTTACAGACAGCGCGGAACCAAGATTCACCCAGGTGAAAACGTAGGCTGCGGTAAAGACTATACTTTATTTGCACTTACAGACGGAGTCGTAAGATTCACAAGAAAAGGTCGCGATAAGAAACAGGTTTCTATCGTTCCTGTAGACGCAGAGTAATGAAATAGGTAAAAGGCTTCAAATCGATCCGGTTTGGAGCCTTTTTTTGGAATAGAGGTGTAATATGTTTGCAGATAGAGCAAGGATCATTATCCGCTCCGGTAAAGGCGGCGACGGACATGTAAGCTTCCGCCGTGAACTGTATGTACCCAATGGCGGGCCGGACGGCGGCGATGGTGGCCGTGGCGGTGATGTGATTTTTGAGATCGACGAGGGCCAGAATACTCTCGGAGACTACAGACACAGAAGAAAATATAAAGCTGAGGATGGCCAGGAAGGCGGTAAAAAACGCTGCCATGGTGCAGATGGTAAGGATGTGGTCCTGAAGGTTCCGGAAGGTACGGTGATCATGGATGCGGAATCCGGCAAGGTCATCGCGGATATGTCCGGTGAGAATCGCAGACAGATCGTATTAAAAGGCGGTCGTGGTGGAAAAGGCAATCAGCACTATGCAACAGCTACCATGCAGGTACCGAAATATGCCCAGCCTGGACAGCCGGCTCAGGAACTTGAGGTTCTCCTTGAACTTAAAGTGATCGCAGATGTTGGTCTGGTAGGATTTCCGAATGTTGGTAAATCTACCTTCCTTTCCCGTGTGACAAATGCACAGCCGAAGATCGCCAACTATCATTTTACAACGTTAAGTCCTAATCTTGGCGTTGTAGATACTGATAACGGCGGCTTTGTTATCGCTGATATCCCGGGACTGATCGAGGGCGCATCGGAAGGTGTAGGGCTTGGACATGAATTCCTCCGTCATATTGAGCGTACACGAGTTATCATCCATATTGTAGATGCAGCTTCCGTAGAAGGTCGTGATCCAGTGGAGGATATCCACAAGATCAATAAAGAACTGGAGGCCTACAATCCGGAAATTGCAGCAAGACCACAGGTGATCGCAGCCAACAAGATCGACTGTATTTTTGATGATGGCGAAGAAAGCCCTATTGATCAACTGAAAGCAGAATTTGAGCCACAGGGCATTTCGGTTTATCCAATCTCAGCCGTTACCGGGCAGGGTGTCAGAGAACTCCTTTTCCATGTGAAAGAGCTTCTGGATAAGAGCCCGATGAAACCGGTAGTGTTTGAACAGGAATTCTTCCCGGAAGATGTTCTTGTAAATGAAAATCTTCCATTTACTGTGGAGCGCAGCGAGGAAGATCCGGAAGTATTCCTTGTGGAAGGTCCTAAGATTGAAAAAATGCTTGGCTATACAAATCTGGATTCCGAGAAGGGCTTTGCTTTCTTCCAGAAATTCCTGAAAGAGGGCGGTATCCTGGAGGAACTGGAGAAAGCCGGTATCCAGGAAGGTGATACGGTTCGTATGTATGGCTTTGATTTTGATTATTATAAATAAAGAGGTATGACAATGACAAGTAAGCAGAGAGCATATTTAAAAGGCCTTGCCATGACAATGGATCCGATCCTTCAGCTTGGCAAGGGTGGTCTTACTCCTGAAAATACCGCTGCTGTTGAGGAAGCTCTTGCAGCAAGAGAGCTGATCAAGATCAGCGTTCTTCAGAACTGTCTGGAGGATCCGCGTGAAATGGCACAGGTTCTTGCAGAGAGAACAAGATCTCAGGTAGTACAGGTGATCGGTAAAAAGATCGTTCTCTACAGAGAAGGTAAAAAGGACAAGAAAAAAATCATTCTTCCCTAATCTCGGGAGGTTATAAATGAGCAAAGCAACAAAGAAAATAGGAATCATGGGTGGTACTTTTGATCCCATTCATATGGGGCATTTGATCCTGGGAGAAAAAGCCTATGAACAGCTTGAACTTGATAAGGTTTTGTTTATGCCCTGCGGAAATCCACCTCATAAACGGAACCGTAAGGGCAGAGCGACTGATGAACAGCGTGCGGAAATGGTCCGTCTTGCCATAGAGGATAATCCTCACTTTGAGCTGTCTCTGATCGAGATGCATGAGGAAGGCTATACGTATACTTACCGGACTCTGGAACAGCTGAATAAAGCGAATCCGGACACAGAGTATTATTTTATCATCGGTGCA
The DNA here is from genome assembly GCF_022868965.1 of Blautia sp. NSJ-140. Taxonomy (NCBI): domain Bacteria; kingdom Bacillati; phylum Bacillota; class Clostridia; order Lachnospirales; family Lachnospiraceae; genus Blautia; species Blautia sp. NSJ-140. Next base: position 230,343 of record NZ_JALIFS010000003.1, read on the forward strand.
GATTCGCTTTTTAATTTTGATACCTGGATGGAACCGGAACGCATTTGTCATGAAGCAGTACTGGTAGTGGCAACCAGAGATCATACTCCATTGAAGGAACTTGATCAGCAGATGCAACTTCTGTCACAGAAGTATAACGGAAATTTTATTCGACTGGATACCATGAATATTGATGTTTCCAGTGAACTGCTCCGTTCCTGGCATGAAAGCGGGCAGAGTCTCCGCTACTATGTTCCCCAGCCTGTGATTTCCTATATCGAGAAAAATGATATCTATAAAGGAAATGATTCAGATGGGAAAATATGATTTTATCAAGATAAAAAAGAAACTTTCCAAATATCTGGATGAGGCCAGATTTGAGCATACAATGGGGGTTATGTACACTTGTGCTGCGCTTGCCATGGTTTATGATTATGATCTGGAGGATGCACAGGCTGCAGGACTTCTTCATGACAGTGCAAAGTGTATTCCTAATAAAAAGAAACTGAAGCTGTGCAGCCAGCATGATATTCCGGTATCAGATTTTGAAAAGGATCATCCGTTTCTTCTTCATGCCAAACTGGGGGCTTATGTGGCCAGCAGTAAATATGATATTAAAGACGAAGAGATCCTGACAGCGATCACTTATCATACAACAGGAAGACCGGGAATGAGTCTTCTTGAGAAGATCGTATATATTTCAGATTATATTGAACCAATGCGTGACAAGGCTCCGAATCTTGCGAAGGTGCGAAAGATTGCTTTTGAAGATCTGGATGAGTGTATGTATGAGATTTTAAAGGATACACTGGAATATCTGGAGGAAAATCCCAAGGAAATCGACAGTACGACCAGGGATGCTTATGTTTATTATAAAGAACTCCATGACAGAAAAATGCAGGATGCAGCCAACAGACAGGAGGATTAAAATTTATGAGTATCGAAAAAGATATGGTCCGGATTGCCTGCAAGGCACTGGATGATAAAAAAGCAAAGGATATCAAGATCATTGATATCCATGAGGTTTCCGTGATCGCAGATTATTTTGTGATCGCAAGTGCTTCCAACCAGAATCAGGTACAGGCAATGGTTGACAATGCAGATGAAATGCTTGGCCGTGCCGGATATGAAGCAAAACAGATCGAGGGAACCAGAAACTCCAGCTGGGTCCTCATGGATTACGGTGATATGATCATCCATATCTTTGATGAGGAAAACAGACTTTTCTACGATCTTGAGAGAATCTGGAGAGACGGCAAGATTCTTGATGCGGAAGAATTTCTTGGTGAGAATGAATAAAATTCGTTATATTAGTTTACTGTAAAAATATTATGTAAACTAAAAAAGGAAATCAAAAAGCAGAGGTTTTCTGCTGAAAAAGAAAAGAGAGATATCTTTGTGGGGCAGTACAGCTACCTTAAAGATATCTCTCTTTTTAGATCACATTACATTGGGATCAGTTGTTTATGCTTTCATGAAAAGAAACGAAATACACCAAATACTTTGCCGAGGATCTGCAGATTGCCGGTAATGATGATCGGTTCCATATTGTCGTTCTCCGGCTGAAGTCGATAATAACCATTTTCTTTGTAGAAAGTCTTAACTGTTGCAGAATCATCGATCAGAGCAACCACCATGTCGCCGTTTTCTGCTGTTGCCTGCTGCTTTACAAGAACCTGATCTCCATCAAAAATACCTGCATTGATCATACTGTCGCCTTTGACAGTCAGCATGAAACTTTGTTCATTGGGCATATATTCAGCCGGGATCGGAAAGTAAGCGTCGATATTTTCCACTGCCAGAATCGGCTGTCCGGCAGCAACAGTGCCTACAAGAGGAACATTGACAACCTCGCGGCGGACCAGATTGAAATTATCATCAATGATCTCGATCGCACGGGGCTTGGTGGCATCTCTGCGGATATATCCGTTTTTTTCCAGAGCTTCCAGATGGGAGTGAACGGAAGATGTGGATTTCAGGTTTACTGCTTCACAGATTTCACGGACGGAGGGCGGGAAACCTCTGTTAAGGATCTCGTTTTTCATATAATCCAGTATTTCCTGCTGCTTTTTACTGATTCTGCCATATGTCATGTGTACTTACCTCCCTGGGTTGATTTTATCTGCTGTCGACCATAATATGACAGCATCACGAAATTATATTTTAAATAGTATAACATACTTTTGAAAAAATGGCAAACGGATATTCGGAAAGTATGTTCGCACGTTTTAAAGCTTGTATTCATTTAAATAAAATGTTACAATAAAACGAACTTTAAGAGATGAACGATGTAAAGGAGGCATTCATTTGCCGGACAATAAAGTACATTCCGGAAAAACTCCGGGATTCTTAGCAAAGCTTCGTAAAATTTTTGGCCTGAACATTGGAACTGTAATGTTCGGAGCAATTTTTATCTATATGATCTTTAGTGTGATTCTTTATCTTACAGCTTCTCATATGGAATCTTATCAGGTTCCCTCCGGTCCGTTATCCATGAATGAGACATACACAGGGCTGGCGATCATGACAGAGAACGTAGTGCAGGCAGATGCAGGCGGTTACGTTACATATTACGCAAGGGAAGGTACCAAGATCAATGCCAACGGTGCTGTCTACAGCCTGAACAGCTCAAGATCTGCAGACAATGTAACCTCTCTGAGCAGAGAGGAACTGGCGGATATACGCAGTAATATGCAAAGCTTTTCCAAAGGATTTGATCCCAGCAAATTTAACAGTACCTATAGTTTTAAATATCAGCTCAATGGAAGCATCCTTCAGTATGCTTCAGATAGTTCGGGAGCTTCTTCTGCAAGTACGACGTCTGAAGATGGAGAAGAAGCCACAGTTACAACAATAGTTTCCAGTGATCCGAATATCCGCCGTGCGCAGACAGACGGAGTCATCCTGTATTCTACAGATGGCTACGAAACAAAAACCGTTGATAATGTCACAGCTGCTGATTTTGATCAGAATTCCTATCAGGAAACGGATCTGAAAACAGATGGACAGATAAAGGCCGGAGATGATATTTATACGATTATTACAGATGAACGCTGGAGTCTTTTGATCCCTTTAAGTGAGAAGCAGGCTGCTAATCTGAAGGAGCGTACATCGATCCGCGTCAAGTTCCTGAAAGATGATCTGACGCAGACAGGAGACTTTTCGATCATGGAGATCGATGGGGCTAAATATGGCAAGATCGATTTTAATAAGGGGCTGATCCGATATGCGTCAGACCGGTTTCTGGAAATAGAGCTTGTCACGAACAATGTGACAGGTTTAAAGATTCCGTTATCTTCTATCGTAACGAAGGAGTTTTATGCAATACCTTCCAAATATCTTACGACGGATGCTGAAACACAGCAATCGGGATTTATGCTTTCCGGCAGAAATAAAAAGGGCAACAGTACAAAAACCTTTGTCAGTGCCGGTATCTATGGCCGTGATGAGATCACAGACAAAGAAACACAGAAAACAAGCTATATTTATTACGTAGACAAGAATAAATTTAAAGAAGGCGATGCTCTTGTTGATCCGGATAGTGGAGAGAAGTTTATCATCGGAGATACAGAAGTTCTGGAGGGAGTTTTCTGTATCAATCAGGGATATGCGGTATTCCGCCGGATCGAGATCCTGGATGAAAATGAGGAATATGCAGTTGTATCAAAGGAAACCTATAATGGGCTTGTCCGATATGACCGTATTGTGAAAAATGCAGATAAAGTAAGTGAACAGGATATACTTTACTAATTAAAGGAGGCTTTATATCATGGTAGCGGAAAATTTGGCACAGGTGCAGAAAAATATTAATGAATCCTGCAATAAAATAAACAGAGATCCGAATGAAGTCACACTGATCGCAGTAAGCAAAACCAAACCGGTGGAGATGCTGAAGGAGGCTTATGATGCCGGAGCACGTGTCTTTGGAGAAAATAAAGTGCAGGAGATTGTAGATAAATATGATCAGATGCCTTCAGATGTCAAATGGCATATGATCGGACATCTTCAGCGTAATAAAGTAAAATATATTGTGGATAAAGTTGCAATGATCCATTCTGTAGATTCGCTTCGCCTGGCCGAGACGATTGAAAAAGAAGCAGCGAAAAAAGCGGTTATCGTCCCGATCCTTATAGAAGTAAATGTAGCGCAGGAAGAAAGTAAATTTGGTCTGAAACCGGAAGAAGTTTTACCGTTTATAGAACAGATCGCAGATTTTTCACACATTCAGATAAATGGGCTCATGACAATTGCTCCCTATGTTGATAATGCAGAGGAAAATCGCGAAATTTTCCGTGAACTTAAGAAATTAAGTGTTGACATTGCTGCTAAAAACATTAATAATGTTATTATGAGTGTTCTGAGCATGGGAATGACCGGAGATTACATGGTTGCCGTGCAGGAGGGCGCTACGATGGTGCGGGTAGGCACTGGTATTTTTGGTGCAAGAAATTACGCATTATAAGACTAATAAGATTGGAGATTTAAAATGGGCGTTTTAGACAAGTTTTTAGATGCCATCAAACTGAACGACGATTATGACGATGACGAATTGTTAGATGATAGCCTTCTTGAGGATGAGGACGATTATGACGACGATTTCCTCGATGAAGATGATGATATGGAAGAGAAACCAAAGAAGAAATTTTTTGAGAAATTTTCCAAGAAAAAAAATGACGAGGAAGAGGATTTTCTGGATGATGAGCCGGAAGATGAAACGGTTAAGGCACCTGTTGCCAAGTCATCTGCAAAGACAGCTGCAGCCAAGGCTCCGGCAAGACAGGACCGTATTTCCAGACCGGCACCTTCTTCCAAGATCACTCCGATGCGTACAAGCAAGCGTTCTTCCCAGGCTGCAAATATGGAAGTTTGTGTGATCAAGCCTACAACAATGGAGGAAGCAAGAGAAATTGCGGATACACTGGTCGATAATTCTACTGTTATCCTGAATCTTGAAGGAATCGATGTGGAGCTTGCACAGAGGATCATCGATTTTACTTCCGGTGCATGTTATTCACTTGGAGGAAGCCTTCAGCAGGTATCCAGCTATATTTTTGTACTTGGACCATATAATGTAGATATTACAGGTGATCTTCAGAATATCCTTGGCGGTTCTGTGCCGTCTGTAAGAGTGGGTTATTAACCTCATGGATAAAGAAGAACTTTTTGTTAAGAGAATCCGTGAACTGGCAAATCTGGCCTATCAGAGAGATATTACCACATTTACGGATTTTCTTAATTTAAATGAACGGAATATTTTAAACAGTCAAAATTTTCATAAGCTGGGTGTTACAGCGGAAGGTTTTGGCGGATACGAGAATGCAGAGCGTCAGATGGTAGCCTTTCACCCTGATGCTCTTGCTTTTACATGGGATTATCCCATTGATTGTATCCGGCTCGAGCCAAAAGCAGTGAAATTTTCAGAAGATCTGACACATCGGGATTATTTGGGAGCGATTCTGAATCTTGGGGTTGACAGGAGTGTTGTTGGGGATATTCTTATAGAAGATCATACTGCGAGCTTTTTCTGTCTGCGTCAGATGACAGATTTTTTTCTGGAGAATCTGTGTCGTGTAAGACATACCACAGTTGTGGCGTCGAAGATAGAAGATCCGGGTGATCTTCCGAGACCGGAACTGAAACCAGTTAGTGGAACCTGTGCATCCGTACGCCTGGATTCTCTGATCGCGCTGGCTTTTGGAACTTCCAGAAGCAGTATTGTGCATTGTATTGAAGAAGGGCTTGTTTTTGTAAATGGAAAACTGATCACATCCAATGGTTATGAGCCAAAAGAGGGAGACATCATATCCGTTCGGAAAAAGGGACGTTTTATTTATGATGGAGTATCCCGTCAGACAAAAAAAGGACGTCTTGGGGTACGGATTCTGCTTTATATCTGAACAGCTAGGAGGAAAACGCAATGGCAGCATCAAAATTACTTGTAAAACGAGAAGGTGATTTTCATTATCCCATCTGTTTTGAAGAAGATTTTTCTAATCTGGCACAGGTTATGAAGGAAGAGGGACTTGTCGACAGAAAAATCTGCATTGTGACAGATTCTAATGTGGGACCACTGTATGAAGAATCTGTAAGGCGGGTTTTAAGTGAGGTAAGTTCTGATATTTCTGTGTTCACCTTTGAGGCAGGAGAAAAAAACAAAAACCTTAATACCGTTTCGGCATTGTATCAGGTTCTGATCAAAAATGGTTTTGATCGAAAAAGTCTGCTTGTTGCATTAGGCGGTGGTGTGGTAGGCGACCTTACCGGATTTGGTGCAGCAACTTATCTCAGGGGGATTGACTTCATTCAGGTACCGACAACACTGCTTGCACAGGTAGACAGCAGTGTGGGTGGAAAAACCGGTGTAGATTTTCAGCAGTACAAAAACATGGTAGGAGCTTTTCACCAGCCACGTCTTGTTTATATGAATCTAAGCACTCTTTCTTCACTTCCGGCAGAACAGTTTGCCTGCGGAATGGGTGAGATTTTAAAAACAGGACTGATTTGTGATGGAGATTTTTTCCGCTATGTATGCTGTGAACAGAAAGAGATCAAAAAGCTGGACATGAAACAGATTGCCAGAATGGTACGCAGGTGCTGTGAGATCAAAGCCGGCGTTGTGGAGCGTGATCCAAAGGAACAGGGCGAGCGTGCACTTCTTAACCTGGGACATACTGTGGGGCATGCAGTAGAAAAACTTAAGAATTTCACCCTGCTCCACGGACAGTGTGTAGGAGTCGGATTGGTAGCTGCGGCATATCTTTCCATGAAACGAGGACTTCTGACCAGAGAAGAATATCAGGAAATCTGTCAGGGATGTTCGGATTACGATCTTCCGGTGCATGTAGAGGGCCTTATCCCGGAAGAAGTTCTTTCCGCAACAAAGAAAGATAAAAAAATGGAACAGGGACATATCAGGTTTATCCTGATGGATGGTATCGGAAAAAGCTTTATCGACAAAACAGTTACCGATGAAGAACTGCTTTCCTGTATTCAGGAGATAACTCTATGATCAGTCGTGTTAACCATCATCAGAAAATGTCTTTTAGTAAGTGTATGTCGGGAGACATTTTTTTACTGATCTTACTCGTGGCTGCAGATCAGGGAGCAAAATGGCTGTCATATCTGTATCTGAAAGGACAACCATCTGTTTCGCTGATTTCCGGCGTACTTGAACTTCATTATCTCTATCCTGAAAACAAGGGAATCGCGTTTGGAATGTTTCAGGGAAGTGTATTCTTTTTTGCCATTGTGAGTGTGCTGTTTCTGGGAGTGATCCTCTATGCATGGATCCGTATTCCGAAAGAGCGGTTTTATCTGCCTTTGCTCACCATTGCTACAGTACTTGCAGCCGGTGCACTGGGAAATTTTATTGATCGTTTTTTCAGAGGATATGTGATCGATTTTATCTATTTTTCCCTGATCGATTTTCCGGTATTTAATCTTGCGGATGTTTATGTGGTTGTAAGTGGAATTTTTCTGATCCTGTTTGTGTGCACGAAATACAGGGATGATGATTTTGCGTTTCTGAATATCAAACAGTAATTCGGGCAGAGAGACATATAATGCATTTGTCTGTTCTTGTAGGAGATATAAATGGAAATATATGATTATACAGTAGAAAAAGAAGAATCAGGTATACGAATCGACCGCTATCTTGCTGAGAAAGACAGCGGTCTTTCCAGGTCTTTCCTCCAGAAACTTCTGAAAGAAGGACAGATTACCGTGGGCGAGAAAGCTGCCAAATCTAATTATAAGGTTCGTGAAAATGACAGGATCCATCTGGAGATCCCGGATTCCAGTGAGCCGGATATCATTCCGGAGGACATTCCGCTGGATATTCTTTACGAGGATGAAGATGTACTGATTGTTAATAAGCCCAAAGGGATGGTTGTACATCCAGCAGCCGGGCATTATCAGGGGACACTGGTCAATGCAGTTATGGCACATTGTGGTGACAGCCTTTCCGGTATTAACGGAGTGATGCGGCCCGGAATTGTCCACAGAATTGATAAGGATACCACCGGAGCGCTGTTGGTATGCAAAAATGATATTGCTCACCGGGATCTGGCAGAACAGCTGAAATGTCACAGTATCCGCAGACGCTACCGGGCAGTTGTGCAGGGAAATCTGAAAGAGGATGAGGGAACAATAGAGGGACCTATTGGACGGCATCCGACAGATCGTAAAAAAATGGCCATCAATCATAAAAATGGTAAAGATGCAATAACACATTATAAAGTGCTGGAACGTTTTGGCGAGGCCACGTATGTGGAATGTCGGCTTGAAACAGGGCGTACCCACCAGATTCGTGTGCACATGGCCAGTATCGGACATCCGCTTCTTGGGGACACGGTGTATGGTTCATCCAGAAATCCTTATCATCTGGAGGGACAGGCACTTCATGCAATGATTCTTGGATTTGTTCATCCACGTACCGGTGAATATATGGAATTTACAGCCCCACTTCCGGAATATTTTGTTAAATTGCTGATAAAATTGCGAAAATAGCTGGAAAACACGTGAAATATATTGTATAATAACTATATTAAAGAGGAAGCAGAGTTAATATTTACAAATTCGCTGAATCTGGACAGAAAGGATGTGGCTGTTATGAGTAACAATACAACAAGTTCTATTATTACTATCGGTCGTAAATATGGCAGCGCCGGAAGGCAGATCGGCCAGGAAGTTGCTAAATATTTTGGAATCAAATGCTATGATAAAGAGCTGCTGGAGCACGCAGCCAATGACAGTGGGATCTGCAAGGAGCTGTTTGAGCATCATGATGAGAAGCCAACAAACAGTTTTCTTTATTCTCTTGTGATGGATACTTATTCATTTGGGTATTCCTCAGCCGGATTTACAGACATGCCTATGAACCATAAGATTTTTCTTGCACAGTTTGAGGCGATCAAGAAGCTGGCTTCAGAAGGTCCTTGTGTAATGGTCGGCAGATGTGCGGATTATGCACTTGCAGATAATCCGGATTGTTTCAGTGTATTTGTTCATGCAAACCTTGACTGGCGTATCAACCGTATTTCTCAGAAATACAATAAAAATGCTAAAGAGGCCAAGGACATGATCAACAAAACAGACAAAAGCCGTTCCAGCTACTATAATTATTACACCAACAAGAAATGGGGATCTGCGGACAGCTATAATCTTTGTCTGGATAGTAGCAAGCTTGGCATTGATGGAACTGCGAAGGCAATTATCGAAGCCATTCACATTTATGACAGCCTGAAAAAATAAACATCAGATTTCAGACACCCTGCCATTTTTTATGGCAGGGTGTTTCAGAATTATCCTATAAGTTATTAAAAGGAATGTTTATGTTTTTTTTAGACACAAACCAGAGATGCTATGTTATAATCACATGGTGGAGGAAATTACTATGAAAATTCGTTGGAACCATCGCTATGTGCAGTTAGGTGTGACTGCATTTCTGGTTATTGCTGCCAGTATTTTATTTTATTATGGGATTTTCCATATGAAATCTCTGATCACCGGAATTAAAACATTTTTCGGTATTATGGCGCCGATCATTTACGGAGCTGCCATAGCATATCTGCTAACTCCCATTGTTAATTTTCTGGAGCGGAAGATCATTTTTCCGATTTTTGAAAAAAGGAATAAAACACTTCAGAAAAAGGGGAGGAAAGTAGTACGCTGGATTTGTGTGATCCTTTCTGTATTTTTTATGTTTCTGGTCATTTATGCCCTTGTCATGATGATCCTTCCTCAATTGATTCGAAGCATCATGAATATTATCTACAGTTTTCCTCATTATGTAAGTGTAGTGGAAAAATGGTTAAACTCCGTCGTGGAAAAGGGATGGAAACTGAATCCGGATATGATCAGTCAGATCAATCAGTATTCCAGCAGATTACAGGAGTATTTGACAAATACGATCCTTCCCCAGATGCAGTTTATGATGAAAAATATATCTGCGAGCTTTCTGGATCTTCTTGTTTTTCTGAAGAATTTCCTTATTGGAGCGATCGTATCTCTTTATATATTGGCGGATAAAGAGGGGTTTATTGCCAAGGCAAAAATGGCGGTCTATGCAGCACTTCCAACCAAATGGGCAACTTTTCTTGTTCATTCCATGCGTTTTACGCATAAAACTTTTGGTGGATTTATCAGCGGAAAGATCCTGGATTCTGCAATTATTGGTGTATTGTGTTATGTTGGAACATCGATAATTGGAACTCCATATGCGATTCTGGTCAGTGTGATCGTCGGTGTTACAAATGTTATTCCGTTTTTCGGTCCATATCTGGGAGCAGTTCCATGTATTCTTCTTATTTTGCTGGTAGATCCCATTCAGAGTTTGTATTTCCTGATCTTTATTCTGATCCTTCAGCAGTTTGACGGAAATATTCTTGGACCAAAGATCCTGGGTGAGTCGACCGGACTGTCCAGCTTTATGGTTATTGTTGCAATCATGGTCGGTGGTGGTTTATTTGGAGTTCCGGGAATGATCGTTGGAGTTCCGGTATTTGCTGTGCTGAATGCTGCCGTATGGAAGCTGATCGGACGTAGTCTTGATGAAAAAGATATGTCTGCAGATGCTGAGTTTTATAGAGATATTGACTGTGTAGATCCTGTTTCCGGAAAGGTTCTGCCAATGCCGGTGAAAAAAAACGTATCAAAAGCACAGGAAGTTACAGTAAAAGCGGAAAAAAACAGAATCTGGTCCGGGGCTTGGGATGAAATTAAACGAATGTTTACATTTTTAGTTAAATTTATTCAGGCGAAATATGTAGGTTTTCGACTGAAGCAGAAAAACAGACGGAGACGGAGGAAGAACAGGTTATGAAGTTTGTAATTCAGCGTGTAAATCATGCAGAAGTCAAAGTAGACGGAGAAATTGTCGGAAAAATCGGAAAGGGTTTTCTTGTTCTGATCGGCGTTGGCCGAGAGGATACCAGGGAGGATGCAGATTGGTATCTGAAAAAGCTTCTGGGACTTCGTATTTTTGAGGATGAAAATGGAAAGACCAATTTGTCTCTGGCAGATGTAAACGGGGAATTGCTTTTGGTTTCACAGTTTACCTTATATGCAAACTGTCGTAAGGGAAACCGTCCAAGCTTTATAGAAGCTGGTGCACCGGATGAAGCAAATAAATTATATGAGTATATTATTTCGGAAGCCAGTAAACAGGTTCCGGTTGTGGAACATGGAATCTTTGGTGCAGATATGAAAGTATCTCTGGAAAATGACGGGCCGTTCACCGTTATTTTTGATGAAAATCTACGGAAGTAGCCGTTTACACTACCAATCTATTTGAAAAACTCGGGTTTGTCGTATAGATATAGATGGGTGCAAAACCACTTCTTTTAACAGGTGTTTCAGGTATTTCCTGCAAATTATGTAAATTTATATATTAAGGAGTTTTTATGGATAACAAAATTACTTACCACGAACAAAATGACATTGACAATACTTTAAAACTCCGTGAGGTTTTAAAAACGCTTCCGCCATTTTGCAGGGATTATTTCCGGGCTATTGATGCAACGACTACAACCAAGACCAGAATTTCCTATGCATATGATATTCGTATATTTTTTCAGTTTCTGTTAGATCAGAATCCAATGTTTAAAGACAAAAATATGTCGGATTTTACAGTTGATGTTCTGGATCAGATCAAAGCTGTTGATCTTGAGGAATATGAAGAATTTCTCAAAGTTTATAAATCCGCCGACTCTTCCAAAACGGAAACAAATGGTGAACGTGGCGTCAAACGAAAAATTTCTGCTTTAAGAAGTTTTTATGCTTACTATTATAAACATGAAATGATCACCACCAACCCGTCTGTTCTGATCGATGTGCCAAAGATCCATGAAAAGAATATTATTCGTCTGGATACAGATGAGGTTGCCATGCTGCTGGATTATATTGAGCATTGCGGAGATACGCTGACCGGGCAGAAACGGATGTACCACGAAAAAACGAAGGACAGAGATCTTGCTATTGTTACTCTCCTTCTTGGTACCGGGATCCGAGTATCCGAATGCGTCGGACTGGATGTTGAGGATGTAGATTTCAAAAACAATGGAATCAAAGTTACCCGGAAAGGTGGAAATGAAATGGTTGTATACTTTGGTCCTGAAGTAGAAAAAGCGTTGAAGAAATATCTGGAAGTCAGGGAGAATATTACACCTCTGGCAGGCCATGAGCACGCTCTCTTCTATTCTACCCAGCGTCGCCGGATCGGTGTTCAGGCTATCGAGAATCTGGTTAAAAAATATGCCAGAGAGATCACAACTACAAAAAAGATCACCCCGCATAAGCTTCGCAGCACCTATGGTACTGCCCTGTACCAGGAAACCGGTGATATTTACCTTGTAGCGGATGTTTTGGGACATAAGGATGTCAATACTACCAAGAAGCATTATGCGGCTCTGGATGATGCCAGACGGCGTCAGGCGGCCAAGGCAGTACGTCTTCGCGAGGACTGATATTTGGTATTGTTGGCATTGAGAAGCAGCTGTTTGGTAAAGAGCTATATAGTGAACCAGATGCTTTTATGTGCTTCCCTGTGTATGACATATAAAGATATAAAGAAATGGAGTTGATTTACATAATTATTATTACGTAAACCAACTCCCTCTTTTGTATTATATTCAATTTATATCCATACTCAAAACCGGTAGCATTATTTGTCAAAATCTGTCTCGAATACACCTTCCGGAGTACGCATGGTAAGAACACCCAGATTAAATTCACTGTCCATAATTGTGATATGATATTCAAAGATCACATCATCATCAAACTTGGAAAGCAGCACATAGCTTCCATTCTCTTTCCCATCGATCTGATCGCAGATGTCATCGTAAACTTCCTCTCCGGAAATCTTTCGCGGGTATCCGCTTGCCTTGATCTTCTCTTCGATCGCTTTATATAATTCTTCCATACCTTATCCATATCCTTTCTGATATTAATTTGCTGATAAACCAGATATGTTTTTATCATACCAGATTTATCAGCAAAAATCAGCAAATATTTGGTTGTTTCCGATAAAGTTTCAGATAGGAGTACAGTTATATGATATAAAACTGTGTAGCCGAAGAATTTATTTTTTCTCGTAGAGGAATTCTTCCGGCAGAGTTACTTTGAAATCCTTTGCAAGGGCGCGGAAGTCATTCGGTGTGATAGTCTGCAGCTTCTGTGGAGCCATAGATAAGATCTTAACCAGGATCTCTGCGGATTTTTCAACGGTATGAAGAAGTCCGAAGGTCAGGTCGAAATCTTCGCCTGAGCAGAACATACCATGATGCGCCCAGATAACAACATCATATTTTTTCATCAGTTCAGCGGTTTTGATCGCGATTTCTCTTCCGCCTGGAACCATCCATCCGATGACACCTACACCATCCGGGAATACTACCGGACACTCAGTTGCAGATTCCCAGAGTTCACGGGTAAATACCTTGTCATCCAGGGGAAGAACGAAGGTAAGTGCAATGGTATTGGTGGTATGTGCATGGTAAATAACACGATGTTTACCGTTGGTAAGTTTTTTCTTTACTTCATGGTTCATAAGATGTGTCGGAAGCTCGCTGGTCGGTCTTCCGCCTTCTACAAGACCCCAGCGGATACGGTAATTGGTTCCTGTCTCGTCAAGCTCAATGATCGCAAGACACACTTCCGGGTCAACGATGATATTACGGAAATATTTACCGCTTCCTGTTACCAGAAAAAATTCGCCTGCAAGTCCCGGAACTTCAACACCGATGGGGGTCCATTCTCCGGGTGCGTTCAGTCGTGGGCGGATCATTTCCACTTCTTCTGATTTCAGACGATAGCTTAAGTTTCCGCCGTTTCTTTCATGCCATCCCTGCTTATATCCATCATCTGCCATTTTGATAAAGCCCTGTACGAATTTAGACTCAAGAATTTTCATAATATATTCCCTCCGTGTTCTATGTGGTTTGTTGTTGAATTATAATTGTTTTAATATGGTTTCTTGTTGTTTGTGACTTTATTATATGACTGTTGATGTGGATTGTAAAGAGAAATTTGAAAAAAATATCAACAAATCCACATGTGAAGTATAAAAAACCATGTAAATATTCAACAAACCACATATGCGACAGATATAAAAGAACAGAGAACACAAGCGAGCAATGGTAATATTATGTGATTTAAATGTAGTTTAATGTTGTCTTATAAGGTATTGAGTCCTTTTTATAAAGGCATGCAGGAACATCCGATTCCCAGCCCATCCGGGCCAATATGGCAGGAAAGTCCAAGTGAAAGATCGTCACACATCACATCCATTCCCGGAAAGCTTTCCCGGATCTGTGAGATCCAGTCTGCGGTAACTTCCGCAGTACTGCTGGATGCAGCCATAAGATATACTTTTCCGGCATCATATTCTTTTTTGAAAGTTGTTTCCAATTCTCTGTGCATAGCATCGATCATGGCTTTTCTTGATTTTTTCATGCCTCTGCATTTCTGGAAAACATCCAGTTTACCGGTCCCAAATTTCATAACCGGTTTGATATTGAGAAGACTTGCGGCCAGTGCTGTGGTGGTATTGATACGGCCTCCCTTTTTCAGATATTCCAGTGTGCTTAATCCGACATAGATCACGGTTTTTTCACGGGAAGCTTCCAGAATATCCTTGATCTGCTGTGCTGTATATCCATCTTCCACCAGGTCTATCGCATCCAGAATGGAACGGTGAAGGGGTGTGGAAACACGCCCGTTATTTACCACAAACACCTTGTTTTCGTATTTTGGTTCCTGAGACAAGGCGGCAGCAGTCATGCAGGAACCGCTTAAACTACTGCTCAACGGAATGTAGAGGATCTGATCATAGGATAAAAGCATTTCGTCCCACATTTCCATAACTTCCTGTGGGGAAGGCTGTGAAGTTGAAACATCTGCTCCTTCACGTAGCTTTTCATAAAATCCTTTTCTGGAAAAATCCAGGTCTTCATGAAACAGTTCTCCATTCAGATAAAAAGGCATAGGAAGGACATGAATATCCAGTTCCTCTGCTTCTTGTTTTAAAATGCCACTGTGGCTGTCAGCCATGATTCCAATTTTTTTCATTTTCCATTTATCTCCTGCGTAATTCATGAATGTGTTTCGCAATGCGGTTCTTTTTTATAAAGAGCTACACTTTCCCGGAAACGTTTTTTGTTCAGCTCCCGCATCTGAGAAACCTCGTTTTTCTTTACGAAACCATGACTTTCCATAAATGTTCTTTGATCCAGCTGGTCCATATATATGGAATAATCCGTATCCTTCTCTGTTGAAATCTGTTTGAGAAGCCCGGTACCGATTCCGTTTCTGCGGTAATCTTTGCTTACATAAAGAAAGAGGATATTTCCGGGAGTCGGTTTCTCCGGGGAAACAGTCAATTGTTTTTTCATATCCTGAAGTTTGTTAAAATGCTCCAGATTCTTCCTGCCTTCCTTAGTAAATTTCAGGCGCAGGAAATGATAGCCTTTTTTCATACGGAAAACCGGGGCAAAATGGCCATGAGAGTCTTTACCGGTAATGAGCACCCCAACTACCTGATCACGGTAGGTTGCCACGGTAACGCTATCTCTGTATATCATATAGGTGTAAAAGAAAAGTCTGGTCAGACGTTTTTCGGTATGTGTTTCTTCAAACTCCCAGCGGTCTTTATAGTTTCTTCGGATAAATTCCCGGATCATTGAAAAATCTTCCTTTTCTGCTTTCCGGTAGGCAGGTGCTTTTTTTAATAACATATTCCATATCTCCTGTATTTTTTCATAAATAACTATTCTATACTTTAAAAGATGATCTGCAACTTAACATCAACTGTTTCTCAACAATTGTTGAAGTTTATGAAAAAGTTTATATAAAATAAAAAACAACGGAAGAACCTCATGAAAAATAAGGTGTCCGCTGTTTTTTGGGTTTATGGATATGTGTAAAGTATTTGTTTTACAGTATAACAGTAAAACGACAGCCGCTTCCGGGAATATTTTCCACGGAAACGGTTCCCTTGCACAGGTTCAGGATCTGTTTTACAAGGGCAAGTCCAAGACCGTTTCCTTCCTGTTTATGGGAACTGTCGCCCTGGTAAAATTTGTCAAAAATATGTTTCATGGAGTATTCACTGATCTGGGGGCCTTCGTTTTCTATGGAAAAACGGATCTTTTCTCCTTCCGGCATCATCCGGATATAGATCGTACCACCACAGGGACTGAATTTGATAGCATTGGAAATCAGATTGTCCCATACATGACAGATGAGATTTTCGTTTCCAAGATACTCCACATCCATCATGTCCACATCAAATTCAATTTCTTTTTCTGACCATTTCGGTTCCATCATAACAATGGATTGTCGGATCTGTTCATCCAGACGGTACCAATTCTGACGGGTCTGGATCGACTGGTGTTCGATTTTGGACAGCAGCAGGATATTTCCTGCCAGGTGGGAAAGCCTTCTGGTGTTAAAAAGGATTTTGTTGATGTACTGCTCCTGCTCTTCTGATATAGGCATGTCATCATCCTGCAGCAGAGTTGCATAACCCTCGATGGCACTGATGGGAGTTTTAAATTCGTGGGAAACATTGGAAACAAAGTCTGTCTGCAGAATCTCCGTTGCTTCCAGTTCCTGGACCATCAGATTGAAATTAGAATAAATATCCCGGATTTCCTTCATTTGCTTTTCAGTTTCCAGTCGGACGGAAAAATCGCCTTCTGCAACCTGTTGCATGGCTTTTTTCAGCTTTAGTACAGGCCCGAAATACCGGATACTGAGGAAGTTGTTAAGGACACCCCCTGCGGCCACGCTGGCCAGGATAATCCATACGATGTTCGGAACGTCTGAAATATGCAGCACATCCATAACGAGCCAGGATATCAGAGATACACAGACAAGCTCCGACATGATCATAAAGATAAAACGTAAACGAATGCTTAAATTTATGAAGGGTTTCTTTTTCATGCCTTTATCACCTTATATCCGACTCCACGGATCGTCATGATCTTAAAATCCGGATTATCGCGGAAGCGTTCCCGAAGCCTTCCGATGTGGACATCTACTGTGTGGGCATCACTTGCGGAATCATATCCCCAGATATCGTCCATAAGCTGTTGCCGGGTAAAGATTTTTCCCGGAAAGGAAACCATCTTATATAAGAGCATGAATTCTTTCTGAGGAAGTACCATACTTTCCGAGGAGGTGGATACCGTCAGGGAATCGCACTCCAAAATGGTATCTCCGATTCGCTGTTTCCGCTCATTGATCATCTGTGCTCTGCGGAGAAGTGCACCTACCCGCAAAACCAGTTCATTGATATTGACCGGTTTCACCATATAATCATCGGTACCGGACAGAAATCCCATACGCATATCATCAAAAGCATCTTTGGCAGTGACCATAAGTACAGGAATGGAATCTCCGGCATCTCTGAGTGAGCGGACCAGTTCATAGCCATCCATATTGGGCATCATTATGTCTGAAATGATCAGATCGTAGTAATCTTTTTCCAGGGCATCCAGCGCTTCCTGCCCGTCAGAGACCCCTTTTACTGTATAACCGTTTTTTAAGAGGACATGCTGGAAAAGCTGGCGGAGTTCCCGGTCATCTTCCGCAATGAGAATTTTAAACATTTTTACATTCCTATTCCTTGATTTTTTCAATGTCCATGTTTTCAGGCAGGATACAGCTTAAAACAATGGAGATGATAAATACAACAGCAACTACATTTTGCGCAAAAACGGACTGTATGATCGACGGGAAAATATTCCAGATCCCGCTCTCGCTTGCTGTGGTGAATCCGATTCCGACAGCAAGAGAAAGAGAAACAATAGTGATATTTCTCTGTGAAAAACCGCAGGAAGCGATCATCTGTACACCGGATGTCAGGATAGAACCAAACATCATAATGGTACATCCGCCGACAACAGAATCCGGAAGTGAGGCGAAAAAGTTTCCGATAGGCGGCAGCAGTCCGGCCAGGATCATACATACAGCTCCTGTCATAATGGTAAAACGGTTTACAACCTTTGTCATGGCAACTAGTCCTACATTCTGTGAGAAGGATGTTACCGGAGGACATCCGAACAGAGAAGAGATTGTGGAGGCATAACCATCACAGGCGAGAGAACCGGAAATTTCTTTTCCGGCGATCTCACGGTCCAGTCCGGAGGAAACCAGTGCAGAGGTATCACCGATGGTCTCTGCCGCAGATACCAGGAAGATAATGCAGGTGGAAACAATGGCTCCTGCATGGAATTCAGGTTTTACGGGAAGTAGGTGAGGCAGAGAGATAAGGCCACCGGATAAGATAGAACCAAGATCGACTTTTCCCATAAAGATGGCAATTATGTATCCTACTATCAGTCCAGCCAGTACAGATAACTGTTTTAAATACCCTTTGCTGAGGATATTCCAGAGAAGGCACACTGCAAGTGTAATGGTACCAAGAAGAAGGTTTCGGGCAGAACCGAAGTCTTCGCTATAGCCGCCGCCAAAGGATCTTGCGCCTACAGTAAACAGTGAAAATCCAATAGAAGTTACGACAGAAGCTGCTACAACCGGTGTAATGATCTTACGCCAGTATTTTGCAAGAAGACCAAGAGTTCCCTCCATGATACCGCCGATCATAACCGCACCGATCACGGCAGGATAGCCGTAATTAGCTGCAACAGTGCTTAAAACGGTGACAAAGGTAAAGCTGACTCCCATTACCACCGGAAGTCTGGAACCAATCTTCCATAATGGATACAGCTGTATCAGAGTAGCAATTCCCGCCACAAACATAGCATTTTGAAGCAGAATTGCGATCTGGGCCTGGGTAAGAGCCGGCTGAGCTGAGGCTGCGATCAGCGTGATCGGTGTCAGATTTGAAACAAACATGGCAAGGATGTGCTGAAGCCCAAAAGGAATCGCTTTGGCAATGGGAACGGTTCCATCCAGCCGGTAAATGTTGTTGATGCTGCTTTGCATTTCTTTTTAATTCTCCCTTCTACTATTATAAGAAAAGCCACAGAACAATCATAACACAGGTTCGGTATGGAAACCAGACAGATTTTGGTGAATAAATTTACTAATAGATGAAATAGGTCAGATTATGAATATTTATACACGAAAAAAAGAAATACCCTCTTGCATTTTCGGAGCTTTTACTGTAGAATTATTAACCAGGTGAACACAAATGTATGCCATACCCGAACACTGATTACAAAGATGTAACCAATCTTAACTGTATCAGTGTTTTTTAATATACAATGGGGAAACGAGGAAAAAATTATGGAAAAAAAGCATGAAATGATGAGTCTGGAGGACTCCGAACAGCTGAAAGGCAGAATGAAATTCTTTGAAAAGGAACTGGTAGAGAATCATCACATCGATCCCAACCTTTATGTGGAATACGATGTAAAAAGAGGACTTCGTGATTCCGCAGGTAAAGGTGTTCTCACAGGGCTTACTGAGATTTCCGATGTTACCGGCTATAAGCTGGTCAATGGCAGACGTATTCCTGCAGACGGTGCACTGTATTACCGGGGAATCAATGTGCAGGATATCGTAAACGGATTGAAGGACAGACGTTTTGGCTTTGAGGAGACGATCTATCTTCTGATTTTCGGTAAGCTTCCCAGCAAGGAAGAGCTTTCCAGATTCCTTGAGCTTCTTTCTGACATGGAGGATCTGGGAGGACGTTTTGTCCGTGACGTTGTCATGAAGGGAACCAATGCCAATATTATGAATGCTATGGAGCGCTGCGTACTTGCTCTCTATACATATGATGATAACCCGGAAGATATTTCTGTGGAGAATGTACTCCGCCAGTCTCTGGAACTGATCGCCAAGCTTCCTGAGATCGCGGTTTACTCCTACCATGCATATCGTCATTTCCGTAAAGATGAGACACTTTTTATCCGCAATCCGCAGAAGGGGCTTTCACTTGCCGAGAATATCCTTCTGATGCTTCGTCCGGACGGCAAATATACAGAGCTTGAGGCCAAGGTTCTTGATATCGCACTTGTACTTCATGCAGAGCACGGTGGTGGTAATAACTCTACTTTTACCACACATGTAGTAACATCTTCCGGAACAGACAGCTACTCTTCTACCTCTGCATCCATCGGTTCACTGAAGGGACCGCGTCATGGTGGCGCCAACCTGAAGGTCCAGAACATGTTTACAGATCTGAAGACCAATGTAAAGGACTGGGAAAGTGATGAGGAGATCACAGCATATCTGCAGAAAATACTGAATAAAGAAGCATTTGATCATGCAGGTCTGATCTATGGTATGGGACATGCAGTTTATACACTCTCCGATCCGCGAGAAGTGATCCTGAAGCGTTTTGCACAGGCTCTTGCAGAGGAAAAAGGAATGATGGAGGAATTTAAGCTCTATGATAAGGTTGAGAGTATTGCCGGAAAGCTGATCATGGAACACAGAAGGCTGTTCAAAAATGTTTGCGCAAATGTTGACTTCTACAGTGGTTTCGTTTACTCAATGCTTGGTATTCCGGAAGAACTTTTTACTCCGATCTTTGCCATCGCACGTATGCCTGGCTGGAGTGCACATCGTCTGGAAGAACTGATCAGTGCCAATAAGATCATCCGTCCTGCTTATAAGTATGTGGGGCATCATGCAGATTTTGTACCTTTTGATGAGAGATAATAAACAGAATGATAAAAGCAGTGGGGATTTCTGGCCTGTTTAAGGTAGAAATCTCTGCTGTTTTTTTATTCTCTTAAATTACAGAATAACAGGATCATAACTTTACATAATATATATTATGTGAAATAAATATCTTTTTTCACAAAAAAACAAGGCTTACCGCATAAGATATGATCGGATTGCCTTGTTTTTTATGGAATCTTACTTTATTATTTTTTTCCTATCGGAAGCTCTTCAGCCAGTTGACAAGTGAATCATGCCAGATGTTGTCGTATACGGTCTTTTTCATCTGGTCGTCTACAGGACCGTTTCCTGCCATTTTTGCAAGGATAGCAGCCTGAAGTTCGCCTACTGTCATTTCTTCCGGTGTTTTGTTTTGTGCGGATTTGGTGCAGCGGCCGTTTCCTGCAGATTGGAAGACTCTGCTTCAGGAGTTGACGGAACATCCGCCGGGTTTGCTGTATTGTCAGAAGCTTTATCTGTATTTTCAGCGTTTGAAGCTTCTTTTTCCGGGGCAGCTTCTGTTACAGTGTTGTTTTCAGCCTCCTGCTCCTCTTCTGCCTCAGATGCAGCGTCTTCGTTCTCTTTTGCTGCAGCAGTTTCCGGAACATCAGTCTGAACCGGTTTGTATTCCGGCATATCTCCTGCAGGAATCCAGATCTCACCGCTGTTTGCTGCAACACGGACACGGATCCGTCCGCTCTGTGCGGAAACCTTTTGACCTGTGAGAGCACCTACGTATTCCGGTGCACTTCCAGTTGGAAGGTTCATCTCTGCATCACTGTCATCATTATTCACAGTAACGATCACTCGTATGCCTTCCAGATCTCTTGCAAAGGCAAACTGACGGTTTGTAAGAGCCAGTTCTGCGTAGGAACCGTAGCTTAATGCAGGAGTTCCCTGGCGGACCTTTCCGAGGGCTGCGATCAGTGCAGTACATGGGTTCTTTGTTGCAGCATCCGCATAATCGTTAAGATCAAGTGCCGGACGTAAGCTGGCATCGGAAAATTTTTCTTTTTTTCCGTCAATACCGAATTCTGAGCCGTAATAAATGCTTGGAACGCCAGGTAAAGTATAAAGAAGTACATGTACAGGAGCAAAATGTGCTTTGTTCTGCAATTTGGTATGAATTCGCTCTACGTCATGGTTGTCCACGAAATTGTAGAGGTCAAGATCTCCCATATTCTGAAGATATTTTACTGTATGAGCGATTTCAAAATAGTTGTGGTCATTATGTCCGCTGTAAAGTGCTTTGTGAAGGGCATAGTTGGTTACACTGTGGAGAGTCTGCCCGTTTACCCAGCGGCTGTAATCTCCGTGAATAACCTCTCCCATAAGCCAGAAATCTTTCTTGACCTCGTCTGCGGTATGGCGGAGAATCCGCATAAAATCAAAATCCAGTACATCAGCGGCATCCAGGCGGATTCCGTCAATATCAAATTCGGAAACCCAGAAACGGATCACATCACAGATATAGTTCTGTACTTCCGGATTGCGCTGGTTCAGTTTTACAAGAAGATTGTATCCACCCCAGTTTTCATAGGAAAAACCGTCATTATATTCGGTATTTCCGCCGAAATTTACATTACAGTACCAGTTAACGTAAGGGGAATGCTCACGGTTTTTCTGGATATCCTTAAAAGCGAAGAAATCACGGCCTGTATGGTTGAATACACCATCAAAGATCACACGGATGCCTTTTTCATGGCAGGCTTTTACAAAATTGGTGAGATCTTCATTGGTTCCGAGACGGGAATCCAGTTTTTTGTAATCGGTTGTCTCGTAGCCATGTCCGACACTTTCAAAAAGCGGCCCTATATATAAGGCAGTACATCCGATCTCTTTGATGTGGTTGATCCACGGCAGCAGTGTGTTCAGTCGATGTACAGGAGTTCCGTAATCATTTTCTTTTGGAGCGCCTGTAAGTCCAAGTGGATAAATATGGTAGAAGATTGCTTCGTTGTACCAGCTCATAATATTACACCTCTGTTCTAAAAATTTATAATTTCCTGATAATTAGGGAAATTACACAAATATCTTCTCTATAATACCAGATTCCTATAATATAATCCAGAATAAATCAGCCAGTTTTTCAGCGAAAAATCCGGCAGATTGCTAATTGCCGGATTTTATCTGATGGATACTATGTTTATTCGTCAAATTCTGCAGTAACTATAAAGCCGCGTGGCGTATGCTCAATGCTTTTGATGATTCCCTCTTTGGATCTGATGCGGTCTGCGTTTCTGTAGCAGCCGGACATGGCTACTGCAGGCTCAATGATATAGCTGTAGTTAGTGGCAGAGAGAAATTCGGAGATTTTTACTTTATCTCCCACCTGGATCAGCCCCTGTCTTTCCATTTTAAATTTTTCTTCTCGCATAAATATGCCTTCTTTCTGTATAAATACGCAGTGCGAATATATCTGTAAATACAATTAATTACACGTTTAAGATCTTTAAGAACCGGATGGGATCCGTACCAGAAGCTTCTGTCCGTCTTTTTCTACTGCTGTAAGAACGGGAATATGTTTTTTTCGCAGAGCATGAACGATGGGATACAGGGAAAACATGGCATTATCTGCAAAAACTGCTTCTGGTTTGCAACTGAGGATTTCTTTAATCCTGTCTTTTATAAAGCTTTTCCATTCTGCCTTTTCCATGGAGAGTTCTCCATAGATCCCGTTCAGAGTCAGCTCCGGTAACCGGGGAACCGGCAGATGTACGATCCTGGCAGAAGAAAGATCCGGAAGCTTTTGAAGCAGTATGTCTGTTTCTTTATTTCCGCCAAGGCTTACGATCACAGCTTCTTCATGGAAGGCGGCAAGGCTGCTCCTGCAGGCAAGAACAGAATCCTCAAGGGTTCCGCATATCATGAGAAATCCTCCTTTATGACAAAAAGCTGCACTTTTAAGACCGGTTACCAAAGACAACTCCTCGCCTTCCAGGCCCAGCCAGGAAGAAGGAAAACTGCATTTGTAATTCATGGAATATTCTTTTTTCTGTGGCTGGATACAGTAACCGCCCCGGTTGGACGGAAAGATCACAAAAGCAATGTTGGTTTCCGAAAGGCGCTTTTGGCAGGGAATAAATTCCGGAAGTATAAGGATATTGGTATTTTCTGCCGGGGTATCGCCCGAAGCGAGGGAAGCAGCATGTTCTGTAAGAATTTCTTCCACCCGTCTGTCTGCACGTTCGTTTCCAAGGTAACGCTCGAATTTATTTTCCAGGATCATGCCTGCCACACTGACTGCCTGAAAAAAGGCTTCGTCATTGTTGCTTTTGGAATCCCATCCCGGGTTGAAATTGCCGATCAGTGTGGCAAGTTCATTTTTTTCACCGGTATTATCATTGATATCCAGAGGCTGGACAAAAGATTCATCAAATTTTAGTGCCAGCTCCTCACCTAGGATTTCCGGTCCAAGCTTCTCCCAGAGAAGGCCGAAGGCCGCATATGGGACGCCATTATCGCGAATACGGCTGTCTTTCTGATGATGATCATACTGTCCTCTGCCAATATCAAAAACAAGACCTTCATAGTTTTCAGGAACCTGGTTTCCACGTGTGATGGTGATCTCGGGATTCAGATATAAAAGCAGTGCGGCGGAAAAAACATCGTCTGCGTGAAATTTTCCGCTGTGGGTGAATGCGGATGCATTTTTCTGTTTGATTTTTTCCAGTAAATGATTCATATGAAACGCTCCTGTGTGTTTATTCTGCTCTTCAGTATACCACAGAAATGAAGAATAAACAAAGTCCTCTACAGTTAAAAAGGAATCCGTCCTGAAGACAGATTCCTTTAAAAATTTACGTTCTTTTATGCTTTATGTACAAAATAGGACGTTCATATTCAATTTTATTATAATGCGCAGATAATTTTATCCTGATATGCTTCCGGAACTTCTTCTTTATCCAGAGACATACTGATAATAAAGGAAACTTTGAAGGTTTTACCGATGGCACTTAACTGATCCAGTGTTTCGGTTGCGTCCTTTCCTTCAAGCTTGGCTGTTGTAAGGAAGCTGTCCAGATATATCTGCTCCAGATCATGATCCTGAGAGAGGATACCACAGATAAATCCTACAAATTCGTCCCCATTCTTAACCGGAAATCCGGAAACATCGATAAGGCGGACCTTGTTGTTCAGCTCATACATGTGCTTAGTACTCTTGTCTAAGTAAACAATACTGCCGTTGGCGTCTTTAACAGCTCCGTTTACTTTGTCTAACAGTACTTTTGTTTTTCCTTTGCCTTTCTTTCCTACGATCAGTTCAACCATCCTGTTTTCCTCCTTAGACACATATAATAATTTTGAATAAAATTGCTATTGATATGCTTCAAATTATAGTGCATTATGAATAAAATTGCAAGGGTTTTTTGAAAAAATCTGGTAATTTTAATCAGGTCTTACTGCTCTCTTTCATTTTCCATCTGTGCTTTTGCTTTCCTTCCGATCCGGGCAGTGCTGTTCATGATACTGGCCCGGGTAACCTTGTCGTTTCCGTACTTCAGACGGATTGAATCCAGTGCGGCATCCAGTTTCTGCTGGCGTTCCTTCCTGTGAGTATCCTCAAAAAAGGAAAGCTGTTCAAAGGAATCATCCGTAAGACCGGTCAGTGATACTCCCAGGAGCCGGAGTGGCTGTTTCATCCAGGATTCCTGAAAGAGATTTTGGGCATTTCTGTAAATCTCTTCTGTGATGTCGGTGGCATTTGGCAGTTTAGTCTGATGAGATTTGTTTTGAAAATCCAGGGTACGGAAGGTTACAGAAATGCAGGTGCATTTTTTCTTTTTGCGGCGCATGCGGGCAGCCAGAATATCGCATTGTTCCAACAGGATCGGAAGTGCCTGCTCCAGGGAGACAAGATCATCGTTAAAGGTAGTTTCCAGACTGAATCCTTTTGCTTCATCAGGTTTTGCTTTCACAGGGGAGTCATCCAGGCCACGGGCATACTGATATAACTGCTGTCCTGCCTTTTCACCGAGAAGTGCCTGTATTTTTGCTTTTTTTTCATGAGCCAGATCTCCGATGGTTCTGATTCCTGTATCCTGCAGCTTTTTTTCGGAGGATCTGCCAAGAAAAAGGAGTTCTCTCACTGGAAGAGGCCACATTTTTACAGGGATTTCTTCCGGAAATAAAGTATGCACTTTATCTGGCTTTTCGAAATCAGAGGCCATTTTGGCAAGAAGTTTATTGGTGGAGATGCCGATATTTACGGTAAAGCCGAGTTCTGTACGGATCTTATCCTTCAGTTCATGGGCAGTTGCCACCGGATCCGGGTAAATATAGGAGGTTCCGGTCATATCCAGAAAAACCTCATCAATGGAAAAGGATTCCATTACCGGTGCATAGGACGCACAGATTTTTTTGAAGGCTCTGGAACATTTATCGTATAATTCAAAGTCAGATGGAACGGCCACAAGATTCGGACATTTGCGAAAAGCCATAGCCATGGGCTCTCCTGTCTGAATCCCGTATTTTTTTGCGGGAATGGACTTGGCGACAACGATGCCGGTACGTTTACTGGGGTCTCCGCCAATACAGGAAGGGATGTCTCTCAGATCCGGAAGTCCCATCTTTACTCTTTTTGCTGCCTCCCAGGAAAGAAAAGCACTGTTTACATCAACATGAAAAATCAATCGTTCCATATAGGGTTCTTCTTTCAATTGTATAAAGTTTGTCTGTTATATCTATTTACAGATTTTTACAGACAACTGGTTAAAAAGGTTCCGATATTCCTCTTCCACCTGTGAAAAAGGGTATTGCCGGTATTGGATCGGAACATGGACAACCGGTTTTGGAGTGTCCGGTGTTTCATTCAGAAGATATTTCAGGTCATACCAGAGCAGGTCATTGTCGATCTCCTTCAGCTTCTGTTCTTCTATGGCAGAAAGTCCGGATCCTAGATATTTCTGATAGATAATGTTTAAAAGAGCTTCCTCCTGTTTCCGATACTCAGGAAGACTTTTCTTAAATGGTCTTGGAACATCGGACATATAACATTCGCTGGCATCGTGAAGAAGAGCCGCCAGTATAAGACGGCCGGAATAGCCGCGTGCCTCGGCTTCTTTGGCACAGAGGATGCAGTGCTGCCCTACGGAGAAAAAAGTCCGTACATGGCCATTTCCGCGGCATAGAAGAGAAAGCGCGTGTGCAATGTCCTCAATGCAGATCAGCTCTTCGGCCGGATGTGTCGGATCAAAGTGTTTTCCAGTGTATGTGGTAATGCAGTCGCCCATAAAATGTTACGCCTTTCTTTAAGCTTATGAATAAATATGATTATTTATTATAAACATCCAGAGAAAGTGTGTCTATATGATCGTGAAATAAATTCCGGGAACTGTTACAGAAAAACAAAAGAAATACAAGGCTGTTTTACAAATATGAGTGATTCTGTGCTATAATACAAAAAAACGACAGGGAGATCATCAGCGATGAAACATATGGAAGAAATGAAGATTGCCGGATTAGCCATGGCATTATGTATCGTGATGCTGGGAATCTATATTGTCGTCCCAAAGGATGGAACGGTTTCTCGTCTTACTGCTATTCCGGATAATAATGCGGCGGAGCCTGTTACAGATTCTACATCAGAGGGAACTTCTGATGCGGATTTTCCAATCTATACAGAGGACAGCTACAGCAGTGGGTCCGAGAGTTCGTATTCTTATGACGATACTGGGGACGGAGATTCCTATACGGAAGAGCCGACTTATGATCCAGGTGATAATTCTTACGATGGCAATACTGATAGTGAAGCGAATGGAGCAGATACCTCGGATACTTCAGATACATCTTCAGATGGAACCGGCGAAGGCGCAGGTAATTATGAAGATCCGGACAGTGGCTCCGGTGAAGTGGTCAATGACAATGATTACAGTGGTACTTCGGATACGGATCTTGATAGCAGTGAGCCCGAAGATACCGGCAGTGATGGCACAGTAGAAATTAACTGAATGTAAAAAAAGAATAAAAAAGCAAATCTGCGAAATAAAATTTCAAACAGATTTGCTTTTTTATTTTTGGTTTGTAATCCTGTCAGTTGATGTTCTGGAGCAAGGATGTCATTTCCTGATAAAGAACATCCTTTGAAGACGCACCCATGACGATGGAAATAAATGGCTTCCCATAAGCATTCTGGCTTAAAAGTGCGAGACAGTTACCGGCTTTATCGGTTGTTCCAGTTTTTCCTCCAAGGATAGTGACATCCTTAGGAGTTGCTGCCTCTCCGGTAAGATAATGATCTGTAGCGGGTAAGGTAGCACTTGCGTCGGAGCCATCGGAATGCTTATAGCTAACTGTATAAGATGCCATTTGTGTGATGTCTGTAAACTCCGGATAATTCAGGGCTTCTTTCAGCATCAGATAAATGTCATAAGGCGTTGTATAATGATTTTCGTCCTGAAGACCATGGGGATTGGTAAAGTGAGTTCCTGTACAGCCAAGTTCTGCAGCAAAGCTGTTCATCATTTCTACAAATTTATCTGTTGTTCCACCTATGTGTTCCGCAATGGCAGATGCTGCATCATTGGCAGAATAAACAAGAAGACAATGAAGAAGCTGATCCATGGTAACCTGATCTCCCGCCTGGAAACCAGCTACCTGAGAACCGGATTCCAGGGTAACATTCTCCTGTGAGATCGTTACTGTATCATCCATGTTCCCATATTTCAGTGCAAGCATAGCTGTCATGATCTTTGTGATGCTGGCAGGATAAACCTTGTTGTAGGCACCTTTTGCATAGAGTACCTTTTTATCACTGAGATTCAGAAGCACACCGGATTGGCTGTCATCCAGACTGACAGAATCCAGAGCAACATCTTTTGTAACAACACAGAGATTATGGGCGAAACCTGCCGCGCGCTGTTCTTCCTTGGAAGTCAGAGTATTATCAAATTCGGAGAATGCATTGAAAGAATTTGCAGGAGTGGAAAAATCACCGCCCTTCAGCATGTAAACGCCAAAACCGCCAGCTGTACATAGTACGATCAGCAGAAGAAGGAGAAAAATAGTGTTGCGGATCCTTTTACGACGCATCCGTTTCATCCGTGTATTCTGAGCTTTACGTCTGGCAGAAACAGTTCTGTCAGACGGCGTGGTGGAAGTTCTTTTTGTCCCCCTGGAGGCTGTATGTGCAGCCCGGGAAGCCTGACCTCTGGAAGGATTGCCAGAACGTACATGAGTTTTTACAGGTTCTTTACGTGTCATAAGTATTCCTCTTTCCGAAAGTAGGTATCCGATTTCTGACCTTTTTTCTGTAATTCTTTATTATATGCACTGCTCTGCAGTCCTACATTGAGAACAAGTCCCATACCCATAAACAGGCTGATCAGAGAAGTAAGACCATAGCTTACAAAAGGAAGCGGAGTACCTGTGTTTGGTGCAAGACCGGTAGCAACACAGATGTTGATGAAGCTCTGTATGGAAACAATGCTTCCAACACCGCAGCATATGATCTTACCGGCAAGATCCTTGGCCCGCAGGCTCATACGGATACATTCAAAGGTGATCAGAAACAGCAGCAGTACGATCAGAGTACAGCCGATAAATCCGTACTGCTCTCCAGCCACCGCAAAAATAAAGTCGGTCTGATTCTCAGAAACAAAGTTTCCATCATTTACGGATGTAACACTGGTGTCATTACTGAAAGCACGTCCCACAAGCTCTCCGGAGGCGATGGCTGTTTTTGAGTTGTTCTGCTGTTCAATATCATCTGCGTATTCTTCGTTCTCCGGATACAGGAATGACATGATACGGTTTCTCTGGTAATCCTGTATCAGTTTCTGATCCGGCTGCACGATAATGGACAGAAAGATGATGGCCAGAGGAATCGCGATCAAGGCTACACCGCCGATGATCTTATAACTAAGTCCTGCGATGTAGATCAGAATACAGAACAGAACAGTTACGGTGATGGTGTTTTTCATATCCGGCTGTACATAGATCAGCATCAGTGGGATGACCAGAAGGACAGCTGATTGTATCAGAGTCTTTAAAGTATTCAGATCTTCCTCATGATCCATAAAAAATTTGGCAAAAAACAGGATAATAATGATCTTTGAAAGCTCGGTAGGCTGGAATCGGATAAAACCTAAATCCACCCATCTGGCAGCACCATTGGCGCTGGATCCGAAGAACCGGACAGCCAGAAGCATAACGATATTAAATCCATACATGATCCATTGAAAGTTCAGCAGCCAGGAATAATCCATCAGTGAAAGGATCAGCATAAAGACCACACCGATGATCACACCCAGAAGCTGACGTGTGCGAAGGTAGTCGGCAGCTGTTCCTACAAGCTGAATTCCAATAAAGCTGATCGCCAGGAGAAAGGTCACCAGTCGAAAATTGTAAAACCGCAGCTTATACTGTTTAATCATAAATTATGCATCTCTTTTCTTAAGTACGGGTATGACTGCATGCAGAACAGGTGGTTCCTGTGTGATCTGTATGGTCACCCCTGGTTCATCAATTACAACGTATTTTTTTACGGCATGTATCAGATCGTTCCGTAAAAGCTTCATCATCTGTGGAGAACAGTCTATGCGTTCCGATACAAGAAGAAGCTTCATCCTGTCGCGTGCATAGCCTGCAGAGTGGTTTTTCCCGGAGAAAAATCCCATAATCATTCCTCCTGTGATGAAAAATGTCAGACAGCAAAGTGTCTCTTATTTTCGAAAAATGCTGCCAAGACGGTGGAATACACCATTTTTCCGACGGACAGTAACATAAGGGACTTCTTCGCCCATAAGCCTCCGGCAGATATTGCGATACTCTTCTTCTGCCTGAGAATTTTTTCCGGATAAAGGTTCTCCCTGATTTGTGGAGATCACGATTTGTTCATCATCCAGGATCGCACCGATCAGATCCACAGCCAGGATTTCCAACACATCTTCTACAGACATCATATCACCTCTGGCGATCATTTCCGGTCGAAGCCGGTTGATGATCAGCCGGATATCCCGGAGCCCTCCGGACTCCAGCAACCCGATGATACGGTCTGCATCACGGATCGCGGAAACTTCCGGTGTGGTCACGACCAGTGCACGGTCCGCCCCGGCTACTGCATTTTTGAATCCCTGTTCAATTCCTGCCGGACAATCCAGAAGGACATAATCGAATTCTTCCCGGAGATCATCGGTAAGCTTGATCATCTGTTCCGGAGATACGGCAGTTTTGTCCTTGGTCTGGGCAGACGGAAGAAGATACAGTTCTGAATGCCGACGATCCCGGATCAGTGCCTGTTTCAGGCGGCAGCTCCCATTGATCACATCAACCAGATTGTAAACAATACGGTTCTCCAGTCCCATGACAACATCCAGATTTCGGAGTCCGATATCGGTATCTACAACTGCAACCCTTTTTCCCATGGCAGCCAGTCCGGTCCCGATATTTGCCACGGTGGTGGTTTTTCCAACACCGCCTTTTCCAGATGTAATGACAATGACTTCACTCATGTTTTCTGATTCCTCCTATAAAATGTTCCACACTTCTGGTATCCTCATAAAGTTTGTTTAGTCATTCGATACATTACTGGTATCGCTTGCTGCATAGCCAGTGAGAATGGTGCTTTCATCTGCAAGTCCGAAAATGTATTTAAAGATATCATTAGCTGCAAGGCAGGCATTACCGGATGCATATCCGTTTGCGATTCGAACAGATATTGCGTACTTGGGATCAGAAACAGGCGCATATCCGATAAAAAGTGCATTGTTCGGATGATAATAGTCAATCTCGGCAGTACCGGTTTTTCCTGCTGCTTCAACTCCAAGTCCGTTAAACTGATCATGAGTCTGCACCACACGATACATACCGTCATGGATGTCATCCCAGATATTGCTGGAAAGATCCAGCTGTCCAGCTGTTTCGGAAGGATATTCCTTTATAAGTTTTCCTTTGGAATCCGTCACACGGTCCAGAAGGGAAAGCTTATAGATCGTACCGGAAGTGGCGATCGTTGACGCATAACGTGCAAGCTGGCTGGTCGTAAACGCATTGGTACCCTGTCCAATATAGGAAGGGACGGCGTTTTTGTCAGAAACCTGCGGAGAAGCCTCGGAAATTTCAATGCCGGTTTTCTGATCCAATCCCATGAGGGAAGCATATTTCTGAAGCATTCCAAGACTTCTGGCTTCAGAAAAGTTACCTTCGGAATCTTTACCAAGTTCGAAACCAATCGTAGTGAAAAATACGTTACAGGACTGCTCAATGGCTTCACGGATATCAAGAGAACCGTGGCCCTGTTTATTCCAGCAGTTGATCGGAGGTGTTACAAGGTCAAAGCTTCCTGTACATTCAATATATGTGCCATCATCTATTACGCCCTCAGACATGCCGGCAACAGTAGATAAGATCTTTAAGGTAGATCCTGGAGCCGTCTTCTGCTGTGTTGCCTTGTTGAAGAACGGGCTGGAAAGATCTGTGGAAAGCTTTGCATAATAATCAGTATCCATATTGTTGGTCAGACGATTATTATCATATCCCGGATAGGAAACACATGCGAGAACATTTCCGGTTGCAGTATCTGTGATCACCGCAGATGCAGAGCACGGAGCCAACGCAAGCTGGGCCGGTGTGATCTCAAGATTTGCGATCTTGCGATACATGAAGGTGTAGGCATCAAGACCACCGGAGGCCATTGTCTGATACAGCTCGTCTTCTTTGGAAAGAACGCCCTGTTCATAGAGAACAAGACACAGATCTTCTCCACTGATGGTGTCTTCCTGAAGCATATATTTATACAGAAGCTTTGAAAAGCCTGTATCTGTTTTCAGGTAATCAATGATATAGGCGGTAAGAGCCTGATAGATCTCTTCAGAATCCAGATATTCTCCGGAGGTTGAGATCTGGGAAATATCGATCCAGTTCTGACTGGCAGCGTAGTTCAGATAATCCTTCAGACTGATACTCTGATCATTTTTCCAGGCTTTGTATGTTTCATCCGCGGTATCAATGGAATCACTTTTCAGTACCTTCAAGGTATTGGTAAGAAGATCATCACAGATATAGGTAAGATATTCCTGCATCTGCGTATCTTCATCCTTATAGGCTGGAGGATTGTCGCCTGTCAGCCTGTTACTTATTGTATCAAAAACCTGTTGCTGTTTTTGCTGAAATTTGACGTATAAATTTTTTTCTGTATCGGAAGCATCTGCATCACTGAATTTATTGATATCGATCACACTGTTTGCGATCAGTGCATTGTATACATCATAGATTGGGATGGTGATCTTACTTGCATCTTTCTCTGCTTCATAATCAAAGCTTTTATTCGGTGTCAGTTTAGAGAGGACAATACCAGCAACACGCTGTTCCAGGATCTGGTAAATACTCTTCTGCCAGTCGGAATCAATGGTCAGATAAACATCGTTTCCGGCCACAGGATCAACAGTTTTAGAATTGTCAATGTCAAGGACTTTACCAAGATTATCAACTGTGACCGTTTCTTCTCCGTCTTTTCCCTGAAGTTCAAGCTCCATATACTGTTCGATTCCGGCTTTTCCAACAACCGCATCATTGGAATAATCAGGATTATCCTTACGAAGGGTTTCCAATTCCTCAGAAGAGGCCTGGCCTGTGTAACCGAGGATCGGCGCCATACTCTCATCGTCCACATATTTTCTGGTGGAATCTTCTACAATGTCAATACCCTGGAGAGCGGCCTGATTTTCTTTTATGGCTGCCACAGATTTTTCACTGACATTTGTTGCAATGGTCACCGGCATATATTTCTTGAAACTGTTGGTGTTCAGCTGATAGCGCATGATCGCAATTTCGAGGATTTCCTGTTTAGTAAGTTCTTCCGGAAGAGAATGTGCGGCAAGTTCTTCCGGGGTGTAGGCATCTTTTCCGTAAAGAACGATAGAAAATCCGCTGCTTCCGGTAAGATGATCCATGATCTGGGCTGCGGTTGCGTTTTTCTGCTCATCACTGAGATCATCAATCTGTGCTTCTCCGTAAATATCCGCACGGAAACGGTTAAGAGTAAATCCTTCATCTACATCAAAAGCATAATCTCCATGATCATTGACGGTAATATGAAAATTATCAGATAAGCTGTCCCCGTTTTTGGAAAGAATCTGTAATACCTGATAGGCGATACCGTTCAGAGTCAGATTCTTTTCTCTGGTGCTGTTGTATGTACCGCTATCTTCGAATGTGACAGAATATGCAAGTACATTGGAGGCGACAACTGTGCCGTTACGGTCATAAATATTACCACGGGTGCTTTTGATCACGCGTGTTTTGGTGGTACGTGTCTGAAATTTACTGATGTAATCCTCTCCCTGTATGATCTGCAGACTGAAAAGCTGCCGGACCAGAACAGATGACAGAAAAATAAATACGATCACAAGAACTGTAGTACGTTTCAGACGGATTTTTTTGATGATTTTTTTTATTTTAATTCCCAAATAGACTCACTTTCTTTCCTTACAGTATCCATTAAGTGGTAGTTGATCCAGTAAAATACCCGGTATACGATGATGGTGAGAAAAACCGTATATACAATTTCGGGGATAATGATCCTGTATATGTAGGTCCAGAATCCAAGACGGCCTCTGAGCAGAAACTGGAGGCCATACACAGCCAGATTATAAAGAAGATCTGTTCCTGCTACAAGAAAAAGCGGAACTTTCAGATCATCATCATAAAAACTGCGGAATGCATAGCCGCTGATAAAACCTATATACATATAGATCAGTGCATAAAATCCAAACAATGATCCATAAAAGAGATCGACAAAAAGCCCGGAAAAAAATCCAGTCCACAGACCGACTTTTCTTCCACGCATAAGTCCCATGGATACACACAGGATCAAAAGCAGATTTGGAGTGATGGATCCAATGGAAATACGGTCCATTACTGTGCACTGAAGGAGAAAACAGACAATGATAGTGATAAATAATATAATCCTATTTTTCATTGGACGCATCCTCCGATTTGTCTATCGCGTCCTGTTTATTGGTGGTGATCACAAATACATCTTTCAGATGACCGAAATCAACCGGGGTAACGATCGTACCTGCTTTTGTCAGGTTATTGGGATCCTGTTGGATCTCACTGACATAACCAATAAACAGTCCTTCCACATATTTTTCACTGATATTTGATGTGACAATACGTTCTCCGACTGTTACCTTGTTATCCTGATCGTAAAGCTGCTCAAAGCTTAATTTACCTTCATCGATCAGTTTCAGATCTCCGGTGACAACGCAGTTGTCGGAGGTACTGACTGCCATAGCACTGACATTGCTGCTGTCATCGATGATGGAACGGACAGTAGCCCAGGAGGGCCCCACTTCTGTGACGATACCCACAAGACCCTTTCCGGCGATCACGTTGTTATCAACCCGGATCCCGTTATTACTGCCTTTGTTGATCATAAAGGTATCATACCAGTTTCCGGGATCTTTGGAGATTATCCTTGCGGCAACCTTGGGATAGTCGGTATATTCCTGATCAAGATCGTAAAGTTCCTTCAGGCGTGTGAGCTCTGTCTGGTCCTGGATCAGGATGTTGTTTTGCTCCGTAAGACTGTTGATCTGACTTTTCAGCTCTTCGTTTTCCTGAAGCACGTCCTGTTTGTCACGAAGATTGTTTTTTACATTTCCAAATATATCGCTGACACCGGCGATCCCCTTTTCAAAGGGAACGATAAGAAAACCGGCTACCTCCTGAAGTGGTGCGGAAGAGGTTCCGGAGGCTGCTGTGGCTACAATGCAGCTTCCACAGAAAAGTGTCATGATTACCAGAAGATGTTTACTTTTTAAATTAAAATGAAAACGCACTTTTTTTCGGATGTTTTTCATTATATATGCCCCTTTACAGTTTTTTCTGCTTTACCGGCTGGGCCCATTTGCGCAGGTTTCTGTCGCGGATGATTTTTTCCAGGCCGTATGCTGCAGAAGTTTCATACAGATCAGAAAGATTAAAGGCAAATCCTGTATAGCTAGCCAGATAGTTATCTATATAAGGTAGCCGTGTACTGCCGCCGGTCAGATAAATGCCCTCTTTTGCAATATGATAAGCGATCTGTGGCGGGGTACGTTCCAGAAAAGATTTCATCTCTGCTGCGATCTGGTTCACACAGTTGGCGATCCCCTCATTAACAACGTAGGCAGAAATAACTTCTTCTCGTGGAAGTCCGGAAATACTGTCGATCCCGACTACTTTTCGGGCTTCTTTTTTCTGATCGTTCAGTCTTCCCATAACTACTTTCAGACGTTTTGCAGTTCGTGTTCCAATCTGAAGATTATAATGTTTTCGGATCTCGCTGCAGATAGATTCGTTCATCTGTCTGCCTCCGATGGGGATCTTACGGCTAATGATGATCTTGCCGTCGGTTATGATGGAAAGCGCTGTACTCTGTGCACCGATGTTTACGATCATGCTTCCCTGATTTTTTTCAGGGTCGATTCCCATGGCAATGGCATCTGCAATAGGGGACTCCACCATAAAAACACGGTTTTTTCGCAGCCAGTGGCCATTGACCAGATAATAATATGCCCTCTTTTCGATAGCCGTCATATCAAGTGGCACGGAAAAATACATGTCTGCTCCGAGACCGGATGTATGATCGATCTTTTTTATCATGCTGTAAAGGACGATCTCCTGCAATTCCAGATTTGCCAGCATACCGAAAGCCATGGGAGAATTTACGGAAATATCCGCAGGTGATTTTTCAAACATTTCATAAGCTTCGTTCCCTATGGCAAGGATCCGGCGTCCTCTGTAGGCTACCATGTTCTTTTCTATGTAACTTTTGTTTCTGAAAAATGAATAGACTTTTACAGAGCTGCTTCCAAGGTCTACTCCGTAATTATTTCTAAAAAGCATAAATCCGTCCCTTCACTTAAGTATATTCATCAAAAATCCCTTTTTCGCGGAAACTGACATACCTGTGATCACCGATGATGATATGATCCAGAAGATGGATGCCGAGGAGTTCACCGCAATGATAAATCCGTTCCGTAACATCCAGATCAGCCTGACTGGGGGATGGATCACCACCCGGATGATTGTGGACCAGGATCAGGTTCACCGCACGATATTTTGCAGCTTCTACGAAGATTTCTCTTGGTGTGATCAGTGTGGCATTGACTGTACCGCGGCTTAAAAGCTGTTCACCCGACAAATGGTTATGTCCGTCCAGCATCATGCAGTAAAGCAATTCCTGTTCTTCATGCCGGAGCCGCTCCATATAATACTTCGCAATGGTTACCGGATGGTGAAAAGACAATTCCGGTTTTGCAGCTGCGGTTGCCATACGCTTGGAAAGTTCCCCGATACATTTCAGCTGTATGGCTTTTACCTTACCGATCCCATGGATCTTCATCAGTTCCTGCATGGAAATATGAAACAGTCCAAGCAGGCCACTGTATCCGGTCTGTTTCGATAAATTCAGGATTTTATCTGCCAGAGTCAGGGAACTAGATCCCTGTACGCCACAGCGCAGAATCACGGCAAGAAGCTCTCGATCGCTTAAGGACTGTTCTCCTTCCCGCAGACATTTTTCATACGGGCGCTGATAATCTGGCATTTCCATTATAGTATCTTTCATATGATTTCCCTTTTCGCTCTCGAAGAAGGGGATGCAAAATTGCAGAAGTTATTTTAGCATAAAAAGGCAGGGATGTACACTCTATCCCGGAAATTTCCACTTTTTTCATATTTTGTTTACAGGCAGGGCATAAACGGAAGCGACTGCTTCTGCCACCTTGATCCCGTCCATCGCTGCGGATGTAATGCCTCCGGCGTAACCGGCGCCCTCTCCGCAGGGGTAGATCCCTTCTATATTGGAAGTGAGCTTTTTCGGTTCCCGAACGATCCGTACAGGAGAAGAAGTACGGCTTTCTACTCCTTCCAGCAATGCATCCGGCCGGTCAAAACCGGAAAGCTTTTTTCCAAAAGCATGGATTCCTGCTTCAATGGAATCGCCGATCTCTTTCGGGAAAATACTGCGGACATCGGTAAGTGTATAAGCTCCTTTGATACAGGGGATCACATCTCCAAGCCTGGTACTTTTCTGATGTGTACAGTAATCTTTGAAAAGCTGTACCGGGATTTTTCCGTTTCCGGCTTCCCAGGCAGCGCGCTCCAGTTTTCTCTGCAGAGCGATTCCGCCGAGAACTCCCTCTTCAGGAAAATCAGAAGGGTTTACCGTAACGATGATAGCACTGTTGGCATTATGGCTGTCACGTGCCTGATAGCTCATACCATTCACTGCAAGCATATCTTCTTCAGAAGATGCATTTACAACATATCCGCCGGGACACATACAGAAAGAATAAACGCCACGTCCGTTTTCCAGTGTATGGGTAACTTTGTAGCTGGCTGCACCCAGACGGTCGTTTTCCGGTTCTCCGTAAAGATCCCGGTTGATCATGGTCTGAGGATGCTCCACGCGTACCCCCACCGCAAAAGATTTCGGCTCCATATTTATATTGTGTTTATCCAGCATGGCAAATGTATCTCTGGCGCTGTGGCCGGGAGCAAGAATACAGATTTCTGCTGGTATTTCCTCTTTTGCATTGACAATGACTGCGTTAAGCTTCCGGTCACGGATTATCAGATCAGTTACTGTGGAACGAAAACGGAATTCCCCACCCATTTCTTCAATCTGATGACGCATAAACTGAACGATACCTACAAGCTGATCTGTGCCAAGATGAGGCTTTTGCTGGTAAAGGATCTCGGAAGGAGCTCCTGCCTCCACAAATCGGGAAAGAACCTCCCTTCCTCTTCCAAAAGTATCTTTTACCAGAGTGTTCAGCTTTCCATCGGAAAAAGTCCCTGCACCGCCCTCTCCGAACTGTACATTGGAATCCGGATCCAGGATGCCGTTTTTCCAGAAATTTTCCACTGTTTCCTGTCGTTTGTCTGCTTCTTCTCCCCGTTCCAGTACCAGTGGACAGTACCCGGCTTTGGCCAGGTACCAGGCACAGAATAATCCTGCAGGTCCGCTTCCGATCACTACAGGACGATGGGACAGAGTTTCAGAGCCAGATGAGGGAAAATGATATTTCTTCTCAGAGGTTAACATAATATTTTTATTGTGAACTTTTTTGAGAACACGGGATTCGTTATCCAGTTTAATATCTACAGTGTAGACAAATTTTTTTTCCTCTTTGTGCCGGGCATCCAGAGATTGTTTTCGGATCTCATAGGTGAACGGCTGATTTCCAAGACGAAGTATTTTTGCTATTTTTCGGTGAAGCTGCTCTTCTGTATGGGTGATGGGAAGCTTCAGCTGTGTGATCCGGATCATTTTTCTTCCTCCTTTGCTGCCCAGATACCGGCGGCAGCTCCGCTTGACCATGCCCACTGCAGGTTATAACCTCCGCAGGTACCGTCAATGTCAAGGAGCTCTCCGGCAAAATAAAGACCTTTATGAAGTCTGGACTCCAAGGTTTTGCTGTGAACTTCAGACGTATCCACTCCACCGGAACAAACCTGTGCCTGTTCAAAGGAAAGGCCGTTTTTTACCGGGAGACGAAAATCGGTGATCCCGCGGATAAGATCCTTCTGTGCGCATAAAACACGGATCAGTTTTTCAGGAAAAAGTCCGATTAGAAGTTCTTTTTCTGTTTTGTAAGGGCAGGCTGCTTTTCTGTGCTCCAGGTATTCTTCCAGCTCTTTCCGGCTCAGTTCCGGAAAAAAATTTATGGAAAGCTCCACATTTTTGTTTTCATGGACGGCACGGATAGCATAGCGGGAAATCTGGAATACCGGGATCCCGGATACACCGTAATCGGTAAGCTGCAGCTCTCCCTGCTGGGAGACTGTCGGTGTGCCGTCTATATAAAGTGTTATCGTCCCTTCTGTTCGTACACCACTCCAGCCGGAAAAAGAATTTCCCTTACATTTCAGAGCTGTCAGAGCTGGAAGGGGTTCGATCAGATGATGTCCAAGACTTTTTGCAATTTCGTATCCGCTTTCGCAGGAACCTGCAACGGAAGAAGCACGGGAACCATTTGCAAGGATCACGGCATCACCACTGTAGGTCCATCCGTCAGTATGGATCTTCCACCGTCCGTCTGCAAAAGACACGCCGGTAACAGTCTGATTGGTTTTCAGCTTTACCTTCAGGCTGCGTGCCTTCATGACAAGAACATCTACTACACTCTGTGCCTGGTTGCTTCGGGGATAGATCCATCCGTTGCGGTCTGTGGTACAGATTCCCAATTCCTGAAAGAATTTCAGAGTTTTTTCCACAGGAAACTGTGCCAGAGCATCTTTGGCAAATTCAGGATGAGATCCCCGGTAAGCGTTTTCATCCTGATTCAGGTTCGTCATATTACAACGGCCATTTCCCGTAGCACAGATTTTTCTGCCGGGACGGTCATTTTGTTCCAGAACCGTAACTGCAGCTCCGTTTATAGCAGCCTGAATAGCTGCCATAAGACCGGAAGCACCGGCTCCTACGACAAAGATCTGTTTTTTTAAGTCCGGTCCTTCGGATTTTTTCATAATTTCACAAGTTCCTTATCAACCATATACTGAAGAGATTTCAGGATTCCCAGCTTTGCATGCTCCCAGGTAAGACCACCCTGGAAATAAACTGCATAAGGAGGTTTCATGGGGCCATCGGCAGAAAGCTCAATGGAAGAACCCTGGATGAAAGCACCTGCTGCCATGATCACCTGACTGTCATATCCCGGCATATCCCACGGCTCTGGTGTCACAAAGCTGTCTACCGGTGCAGCAGCCTGGATACCCTGGCAGAATGCTACAAGACCCTCCGGTGTTCCGAGAGTGACCGCCTGGATGATATCCTGACGTGGCTCTGTGCTGTTGGGAACTACCGGGAAACCAAGCTTTTCATAAATGTTCGCTGCAAAAACAGCGCCCTTTAAAGCTCCTTTGGTGATCATCGGTGCAAGGAAAAATCCCTGATACAGAGAACGGTTTACACCAAGAGTTGCACCGACTTCCATGCCCAGTCCCGGGCAGGTCATACGGTAGGAGGCATTTTCCACACAGTCTTTTCTTCCTGCGATATAACCACCGATAGGAGCAAGGCCACCACCTGGATTTTTGATCAGGGAGCCGACCATAATATCCGCACCTACATCACTTGGCTCGATGGTATCTACGAATTCTCCGTAGCAGTTATCTACCATGCAGATCACATCCGGCTTGATCTTTTTTACAAAAGAGATCAGCTCACCGATCTGTTTTACGGAGAAAGAAGGACGGGTCTGATAGCCTTTGGAACGCTGGATGGTTACCAGCTTTGTTTTTTCATTGACTGCTTTTCTGATGTTTTCATAATCAAAGGTGCCATCCTCGAGAAGATCCACCTGACGATATTTTACGCCATATTCCGCAAGGGAACCATTGGATGGGCGGATACCGATCACTTCTTCCAGGGTATCGTAAGGCTTTCCTACAGGAGAAAGAAGCTCGTCACCGGGGCGCAGGTTTCCGAAGAGAGCAATGGCAAGTGCATGAGTTCCGCAGGTGATCTGCGGGCGTACCAGACAGGCTTCTGTGTGGAAGGTATCGGCATAGACCTGCTCCAGAGTTTCGCGGCCAAGGTCGTTGTAGCCATAACCGGAGGAAGCTCCGAAACAAGCCTCACTGACACGGTTCTTCTGCATGGCGCGGATAACCTTCATCTGGTTGTATTCTGCAGTCTTATCAAATTTCTCAAAACGTTCTTTCAGGGAATCTTCCACGGATTTACCGAAATCGTAAACTGAGGAAGAGATTCCAAGCTGTGCATATAATTCTTTCATGATCATTTTTCCTTTTTTATTTTATTTGGCATGGAGGATTCCCTTTTCCCTGCATACAGAAAGCATGTAGGAAAGGATCCTGCTGTCATCGTAATCAAAGTTATTTTTATCTACCCAGGTTACCTCGCCTTCTCTGCGGAACCAGGTAAGCTGACGTTTGGCAAAGTGTCTGGTGTCACGTTTCAGGACCCGTACGGCTTCCTCATAAGAATATTTTCCGTCCATCCAGTCCAGGATTTCCTTATAGCCAAGCCCCTGCATGGAAACCATTCCCCTGTGGCAGCCAAGCTCCCGAAGTTTTTTAACTTCTTCTGTCAGACCGTTTTTCAGCATTTCGTCCACTCTTGTGTCAATGCGTTCATAGAGAAGGGGGCGTGGTGCGTTCAGGACGAAATAAGCCAGTGCATAGGGACTGGTATGCTCCTTCTGTTCTTCATTATGCTCGGAGATCCTGGTACCGTTCTGTTTATAAAATTCCAGGGCACGTATCACCCGCTTGACATTGTTCTCATGGATATCTTTGGCTGACTTGGGATCGACCTTGGCAAGCATGTCATGGAGAAATGCAGGCCCCTTCTGCTCTGCCAGTTCTTCCAGCTCACTGCGGTAATGTTCATCCTGGTCGGAGCTGGTAAAATCAATATCTCTGGTCACAGACTGAATATAAAATCCTGTGCCGCCTACCAGGATCGGAATCCGGCCTTTGTCATAAATTTTGTCCATGGCATCTTTTGCCATCTGCTGAAAAAGAACAATGTTAAAATCTTCTGTTGGCTCCAGTACATCCACCAGATGATGTGGGACGCCATCCATTTCTTCCGGCGTGATCTTGGCGGAACCGATATCCATGTGGCGGTAAACCTGCATGGAGTCCGCGGAAATGATCTCTCCGTTTACTGCTTTTGCAAGGGCAATGGAAAGCTTTGTTTTTCCCACGGCAGTAGGCCCGGTAAGCACGATAAGAGGTTTTTTCATATATTTCCTCCGTTTATGTTAAGTATCTTACACGATACGTTTGAATTTTTTTTCGATTTCTGTCTTACTCATGGCAATGATCGTTGGTCTTCCATGAGGACAGTTATAAGGATTTTTCAGTGTCAATAATTCATCGATCAGCTTGTCAGCTTCCTGAGGCGACATAGAATGATTGCCTTTTACAGCAGCCTTACAGGCCATGGTCGCAAGCCTTGAGGCAAAAATTTCAAAGGCATCCTTGGAACCGTCTGCAGTGAGGTGGTCCAGCATTTCCAGAAACAGCTCTTCTTCTGTCATTCCCAGAAGGCTGGAGGGAACCGCACTGATACTGTACTCCCTTCCGCCAAAGGGTTCGATCTCAAAGCCGAAATCTCGGAAATACTTTTCGTTTGCCTTCAGCAGATTCTCCTCCTCAAGGCTGAGTGAAACGATCAGTGGCGGACTTACATACTGGGACTGGATGTTCTGGGACTGAAACAGCTTTACGAATCGCTCATAATATACTTTTTCATGAGCAGCATGCTGGTCAATGATATAAAAATTATCCTCGAACTGTACCAGCCAGTAGGTGTCAAACAGCTGTCCGATCAGCCTGTGGCGGCTTCTGGATTCAGGAGCAAGAAGCCGTTCTTCAAACAGTTCCAGCTGTTTTGGCGGTTCCTGTTCCTGAGATTTGATCGGCTCGTTGTCTACCTCAGGAGGTGCCGATTCAGCAGGCTTTTCAGAAATCACTCCAGAATCTGCTGTTTCTGCAGCGGAATTTTCATTTCTTCCGTCTTTTAATGTTCCGGAAAACATTTCCTCTTCTTCTTTTGTAAAAGGCTGTGATCCATATACGGGGTTTTCCCGCAGAGAATCCACATGTTTGTATTTATCTGCAGAAGAAGCAGAAGAACTGTGAGCTGTTTCAGCTGAGCCATAGGAGGCGGTACCATTTGTCGACTTATCATAAGGCATCGATGGAACCGGCGTTGTACGTACTTCAGAAGCTGCCGGTGCAGTATGGGAAGCTATATTTGCCGTCCGGTTCGGGTGACCGTACATCTCCTGACGCCGTTTTACTTCAAAAGGCTCCGGAATATTTCCTGGCTTTATCTGTTCTGTGCGGGATGTCGGTTCGTCTTTTCCCACAGATACCTGAGGGATCAGTTCTCTGTGGGTCAATGCCTTGCGGACAGTTTCATAAATGGCCGTATAAACTTCGGTTTCTCTGGCAAAACGCACCTCTCTCTTTGCGGGATGCACATTAACATCCAGGTCATTGCCATCCATTTCGATCCGAAGGGAGACAAACGGAAATTTATGCTGCATGACAAGTCCCTTATATCCGTCCTCAATGCCCTTGGTAATGATCTTGTTTTTAACATACCTGCCATTGATATAATAATTCTCAAAAGTACGGTTTCCTCTGGAAATCTCCGGTTTCCCCACAAAGCCCTCGATCTTCATGAAATCATTTTCATAGGAAACATCCAGAAGCGCCTTGGCGATCTCCCGTCCGTAAACACTGTAGATCACGTCTTTTACACTGTAGTTTCCGGAACTGGAAAGCTTTACCTGACGGTTCTGGATATATTTAAAGGAGATTTCCGGATGGGAAAGCGCCAGCTGCTCCATCAGAGTATTGATGTAACCGGCTTCTGTCATATCGGATTTCAGGAATTTGCTTCTTGCAGGTGTATTGTAAAAGAGGTTTCGAATTAGAAAGGTTGTTCCCTCGGGTGCCCCCATTTCCTCCAGAGACTGTTCTTTTCCGCCTTCGATCACATAACGGGTACCACTGATCCCGGAAGGCGTCTTTGTGATCAGCTCCACCTGGGAGACAGCGGCAATACTGGAAAGTGCTTCACCACGGAAGCCAAGAGAGGCAATGTGGGTCAGGTCTTCTACCTTTTCAATTTTACTTGTGGCATGGCGGAGAAAAGCAAGCGGAACCTGCTCTGCATCCATTCCGGAGCCATTATCCGTGATACGGATCAGCTTTTTTCCACCGTCTGTGATCTCCACAGTAATAGCGGTAGCACCTGCGTCAATGGCATTTTCCACAAGCTCTTTTACAACAGAGGAGGGGCGCTCTACGACCTCTCCTGCTGCGATCTTATCAATGGTATTCTGGTCTAAAACTGCAATTTTTTTCAAGGGTATCACCACCGGTTCTTAATTTTGTTCTGCAGGTTATAGAGAATATTCAAAGCTTCCATTGGTGTCAGATTTCCAATCTCCAGGTTTTTGATCTCTTCAATGATATCATTGTCCTGTACCGTGTCAAACAGTGACATCTGTGCCATATCTACCTGATCATAGGTGATTTTCTGCTTTTTCTTTGGAGCGGTCAGATCTTTTACAGCTGCGGTGATATCTGCATCACTGAGCTCCTCTACCAGTTCCTTGGCACGCTGGATCACGGAATCCGGAACTCCGGCA
Source organism: Blautia sp. NSJ-140 (assembly GCF_022868965.1). NCBI lineage: Bacteria > Bacillati > Bacillota > Clostridia > Lachnospirales > Lachnospiraceae > Blautia > Blautia sp. NSJ-140. The sequence continues at coordinate 275,093 of NZ_JALIFS010000003.1, forward strand.
AGCTTGGCTACCTGGATACCATAGCTTTTATCTGCTCCGCCTTTTACGATCTTACGCAGAAATACGATATCGTCGCCTTTTTCCTTGACAGCGATACAGTAGTTGTTGACACCGGAAAGCTTACCTTCCAGTTCGGTAAGCTCATGATAATGGGTCGCAAATAAGGTCTTGGCGCCGCAGAGTTTGGTATTGCTGATATGTTCGATCACTGCCCAGGCAATGGAAAGACCGTCAAAGGTACTGGTTCCACGTCCAATCTCATCCAGGATCAGAAGACTTCGGGAAGTGGCATTACGAAGAATGTTGGCAACCTCTGTCATCTCCACCATAAAGGTACTCTGTCCGCTTGCAAGGTCATCGGATGCTCCCACACGGGTGAAGATCCGGTCAACCACACCGATATTCGCACTGTCCGCAGGAACAAAGCTTCCGATCTGTGCCATCAGTACGATCAGCGCTGTCTGGCGCATGTATGTGGATTTTCCGGCCATGTTCGGTCCTGTGATAATGGAGATACGTTTTTTGTGGTTGTCAAGATACGTATCATTTGGAATGAACATATCGTTTTCAATCATTTGTTCCACAACCGGGTGGCGGCCATTTCGGATATCAATGAGGCCGGTTTCATTGATCTTGGGCCGGACAAAGTTATTCCTCTGTGCAACCAGTGCAAGGGAAGCAAAAACATCCAGAGCCGCTACTGCCTTTGCAGTACGCTGGATACGGACAACCTCAGCTCCAACCTGATCACGGATATCTGAAAACAGTTCAAATTCTAATGCATAAAGTTTATCTTCCGCTCCAAGGATCAGATCCTCCAGATCCTTCAGCTCCTGGGTGATGTAACGCTCTGCGTTGGTAAGAGTCTGTTTGCGGATATAGTTCTCCGGCACGAGATCCTTGAAAGTGTTGGTAACTTCCAGGGAATAGCCGAATACACGGTTATATTTGATCTTCAGGCTCTTGATACCGGTGCGTTCTCGCTCTCTTGCTTCCAGTTCAGATAACCACTTCTTTCCATCTGTCCGGGAGCGGCGGAATTTATCCACATCTTCGTTATAACCTTCCCGAATGATACCGCCGTCCTTCTGGGCAAGGGGCGGATCATCAGCAATGGAATTACGGATCAGAGCGGTAATGTCTGACAGTGGATCCATGTCTTCGTTGATCTGCATAAGCAGCGGAGATTTAAATTCTGCAAGGATCTGCTTTATATACGGCAGCATTTCCAGGGAAGAGGCAAAGGAAACCAAATCTCTTGGGTTGGCGGATTTATAGCTGATACGACTTATCAGACGTTCCAGATCGTAGATCGGATTTAAGTATTCCCGGATCTCATCACGTTCCATAGGTTTTGCGTTCAGTTCTTCCAAGGCACCAAGTCTCTTTTCAATTTCCTCTGCATCGATCAGAGGCTGTTCCACATAAGAACGAAGGGTTCTTGCACCCATGGCGGTTTTGGTCTTATCCAGAACCCAGAGAAGAGAACCTCTTTTCTGCTTTTCGCGCATGGTTTCCACAAGCTCAAGGTTACGACGGCTGGAGCTGTCGATGAGCATATATTTTTCAGCAGAGTATGGGCGGATGCTTGCCATATGGGAAAGTGCTGTTTTTTGTGTTTCCTTCAGATACAGGAACAGTGCACCGGAGGCAATGATCCCGCTGTCATAATCTCCGATCCCGAGACCTTCCAGATTTCCTACGTGAAAATGCTCTTTCAGGGTTTTCTGACACAGCTGGTCGTCAAAGTACCAGGGATCCAGAGCAAATACACAGATCCCAAGACGCCCCTTCAGATCCGCTACATCCACACCGCTTAAAAGAAAGGCGTCGTTGCAGATGATCTCTGCAGGTGTAAACTTATTGATCTCATCCAGAAGCTTCTGTGGTTTATCCAGTTCTGTGAGAAAACAGTCACCGGTTGTGATATCTGCAATTGCACAGCCAAAATGATCTCCGATGGAGACAATGGACATCAGATAATTGTTTTTGGACTCGTCCAGTGACATGGTATCCAGAGTAGTTCCCGGTGTGACAATGCGGACAACCTCTCGTTTAACAAGACCCTTGGCTTTTTTCGGATCTTCTACCTGTTCGCAGATGGCAACCTTATAGCCCTTTTCGATCAGCCGGTTGATATAAGTTTCCGCAGCATGAAAAGGAACGCCACACATGGGCGCTCTCTCTTCCAGTCCGCAGTCTTTTCCTGTAAGTGTAATTTCCAGTTCCCTGGATGCAGTCAGTGCATCCTCAAAGAACATTTCATAAAAATCGCCCAGACGGTAAAAAAGGATACAGTCGCTGTACTCTTCTTTGGTCTTTATGTATTCTTTCATCATCGGTGATAATACACTAATATCCTCCGGAAACCCAGTGTTTATGCGGCTTTTAGAAGTCCCAAGTGTTGATTTGACCACATTATTACGATAGTTTTTTCCCTCGTTAGTGTTTTTGTCTATACTCAAGTATTTAAACCTCTCTTTAAAATTTTATCTCCATTTGCAAAATCAGGTTTCTGTTCCGTATTTTTGAATATACAGTTCGTATTCGTCATCTATATGTTCTTCTTCAATGTGTGTATAATAATTAGTCATTTTTTCATCAGAGTGTCCAGCTATTTTCTTTACTGTAGCGGCATCCATTCCCGATTGAATGCATCTTGTTACAAAAGTATGACGGAAAATATGAGGATGAACATCCATTAAATTCGGATCTCTGTTCTCTTTTTCTGCCAGAGCAATTTCATGCTTATTAACAATCCCAACAATCCGCCTGCATTCTGTTTGAGCTGATGATGGAAGATAACTTCTTCCTGAAGATGTTGTAAAAATCAGACCGGGATATTTTTTTAAAAGCATATTTGGTTTTCCCCAGTTTTTTCCCAGTTTTTCTTTATCACGATCCTGTTTTTCCTTCCAGCTCATAAAAGCAGCAATCACTGCATCCGTTAATGGAACCTTTCTATTGCTGGCACTTTTCTTTGGTGTTGTAATCTGAATAGTAGAATACCTTTCAGGAAGTTCATTTCCTTTCGAATCATAATATTTTGTAACTCTGTTTAAGGTTTTGTATACACGAAGCTTTTCATGCTTAAAGTCAAGATCACACCATTCTAGGGCAAGTGCTTCCCCTATACGTAATCCTGTATGAAGAAGAATAAAAAAGAGTTCATAATACCGGGTATTCTTGCAGCTCTCAAGGAAACGATGAGTGTCATATATACTAAGACATTTTTCAGCTTCTTGTTCCTGCAGTATCTTCTCATCAGGTAGTTCACCCGGTTCTTCTTTAGGCAGTTTAATATCGGCTACTGGATCTATGGGTATCATTTTTCCACCATATGCCTTTTGGAAAAGCTGACGGACTACACTTAATGATTGTATTACCGTTGTACGTGCATATCCTTCTTCTTCGAGTCCCTTTATCATGTCAAGAATATGTGTTGGACGGACCTCTATTAACCTCATGTAACCAATATATTCTCTTACTCGCTCAAAACCATTTACATAGTTACTTAAAGTGGTTGCTTTAACAGAATGCACCACATAAATAAGCATCCATTTTTCATACCACTTTGAAACAGAAATTCTAGGATCATATCCTGCAATTCCGGGGAAAACATTAGCAAGGTAGGCATTTCTTTCTTTTTTTAGATGTTGTAAATTTGTACCATAAATTGAAAACGTTTTTCCTGTACCGCGAACGAAAATTCTGGCCTCATATCGTCCATCTTTTCTTTGATATAATCCTTTTCCTAATTCTTTACCCTTTAAGTTTTTTCCCATAACACCACCATCCTTTCTGATGATAATGCATGGCACTGGATATATATTTTAGCACAACAAAAAAAAGCTTTCAAGACTGCCAATCTATCCAATTTTGAAATTTTTTCTTATCAATCAGTGTTCTGCGCCCAATCCGTACCATGAAACAGTTTTCATTCATCAATGATCTCATTGTTTTCTCAGAAAGTCCTGTAAGCTCACAGGCTTCTTTAACGGATATAAGAATTTTATCGTTGTTTGCTTCTGGCTGTGTTTTTTTTCGCAACATATATAACCGGTTAATTACACTGCTTTTATTTATTCCTAATTCCTCACAGCATACTTTAAGCGATGGATAAACAGTTCCACGATATTCAAATTCCGGGTTACTTAACATTTTTTCCTTTTTCTCGTCATAAAATGTGTAAACGATTCTTCAAGAGAACAATTCTTATCTCGTGCTCTTTGTCTCACACATATATCATCAATACCATATTTTTGACAACATGCACGGAGACTTCGATATTCTATTCCTTTAAATGTAAATTTTTGTATTCTTTCGGCAATCATATCTTTATTTTCAATAAAATGCTCCAATGATTCTTCCATAGTACAATTTAATCTATATTTTCTTGAAGATACACTGTCAGCGTTGACTCCATATTCCAGACAGCATTCATCCAAAGAACTATAGGTTTTGTCTCTAAAAATAAATACCGACGGCTGTGTTTCCATTCTGGCTTTCTTTATGAAATGTTCCAAAGATTCTTCAATGCTGCATTCGGTTGTTTTGGCACGGTTACGCACACTGGAAGCATTAACGCCGTATTCAGCACAACATGCTGAAACACTTTTATACTTTTTCCCTTTATAAAAGAATTGCATTTTTGGTGTTTCTGTTTCTTTTTTTTGAATATAATATTTCACAGCTTCTTCCCATGTACACTTTTTCGCCAAGCTCTACTGCGTACACTAGATTCATTAATTCCATAGAATTCACAACATTGTCCAAGTGAGATATATTTATTCCCTTCATAAAAAAAGCCTCTTTCGCACGGTGTCTTTCTTTAGACATAACCTGATTTTCAGAAATTTCTTCTTTTTTCGTTACTTCTTTTGGCATACAACCTTCCATATGAGAGATAATTTCTTCCATAACATCTGCGTGAGGACGTTTCGTTTTAAATACTGCTGAACTTACTGATTTTGGATTTAATCCATACGCAAGACAACATTCCGTAAAATTTTTGTATTCTTTTCCACGGAATTCAAAGGCTCTTTAGCTTATCATTATATATAGTTTATCAAAGTATAAAAGAAATTGATAGGCGATTTCTTTTAATATTTTCCGGACAGTATTTACGCCTCTTCTATTTTGACCTGAAATCTCAATGAAGAAAAATATTTCTTATTAGATAATGAGATTGAGTTTACCAAAAAGATTAATTTATTACTTAAGTGGTGTTTGATGCTGAAAATACTTCATTGGTTGGATATTTTCCATTAAATAATACATGACACATTACACGAATATCCTTTACTCTCGATTATTCGTCAAATAAATATACGCATCTTCCAAAGTGATATCATTATCCAGGACACAATTCTCATTTGGCTTTTCTTTGCTTAATACTTTCATATGAATTCCATTTTCTACATACTGCTTAGATGAAATAGAATAATTGGCTTCTAACAAACGGGCTTCTTCTGCATTTTGTACCGTACAATTCCAAACACAGCCCTTTGCATTTTCCAGCAATCCACTCACGCTTCCGGAATATAAAAAACTTCCTTTTTTCATAATGGCAAGCTGTGTACAGGTTGCTGCTAAATCTTCTACTACATGAGTGGAAAACAGCACCGTTCTATCCTTTGAAAAATCAACCAGAAGATTGCGGATCCTAATTCTTTCTTCCGGATCTAACCCAGTTGTTGGTTCATCAATAATCAAAAAATCCGGATTATTAAGAAGTGCCTGTATGAGTCCGACACGTCTCTTCATACCACCAGATAATTGTCGCATTTTTTTATTCTGATGCTCTGTAAGAGAAGTCTTTTTCAGATAATAGGTAATTCTTTGCTCGAGGTCATTTGTGGATACTCCTGATAGTCCTCCCATATATACAAGGCATTCTTTCACTGTAAGATTCGGATATAAGTCGATTTCCTGTGGAAGATAACCAATCTTTTTCTGTATTTTCTCATAATTTCCCTCGTTATACAGAATTCCATCAAGGGAAACCATTCCTTCCGTTTGTTTTAAAACAGTTGTAAGAACCCTCATCAAAGTGGTTTTTCCAGCACCATTCTCACCCAAAAGTCCGTAAATTCCCTTAGGTATTTCAAGAGATGCCTTATTTACTGCAACTACACCATTTTTAAATCTAACTGTTAAATCATTTATTCTAATACTCATAATCTATCCTCTTTTCTTTAAAGCCATTGGTAATACTGCAAATAAAAATAGCCCCGATATAAAAGACACAAGCGTTCCATAAATCCAACTCTCGGACATTAATTGAGTAGGTTCACAAAAGCTGAAAGAAAACAATCCCAGATTTCCGAAAAATGAACTGCCCGCTTTCGATATAAGACCAATGACAATTCCAAATAAACATCCAATACCTGCCCACATATTTCGAAGCAATGTGCACAAAATCACAGTGCATATACTCCAAAACCAGATAGTTCCAAACATTGCAATGAAAAATAAAAGGAATATCTGAGTGCCCGAAACGCCTTCGTTTACACTGCCCGGTTTTTGCCAGAAAAACAAAACATATCCAACACAGGAAAGTATTAATAAATATAATATTTGAACGCACACTCTCTGTGATATTACTTTTAACTGTTTTTTTTGATCATACAAATGAAATACATCGGCACGCTTACTTTTTACTTCCATCAAATATGTGTCACTACAAAAAATAATTGTTAAAAATGCTATTGGAGACTGAATTGCTGAACCGATTTCTTCATAGTATATAATCGGATGAATAACACACAATATCAGTATAAATGCACATGAATAAAAAATCTTATATAACGACAGGCAGTTTTTTAATTCCGTTTTCAATGAACCCTCCTCCTTTTCCAGATTGCAACAGAAATACATACTAATATAACAGATGAGATCACAAGCATAATCTGATTTATATTTGACATTTTGGCTGCATGTGTTTCAAAAAACCTGCCAGGAAATCGCACCATAATAGAGAACGGTCTCATATAATAAATATCATTCTTCTTGGTCAGCATATTCGAATATATAATGTGTAAAAACAAAACTGGTGCTGCCGGAAGCGGATTTTTAAATATTAATGCTGTAATTGTATAGACACAACATATCATCAAAAGATTCGGCACAATATAGATCAGAGAATTCACGCAAAAATCAATTGGTGTTACCGGAAAGTCTGATTCTAAAGACGTTTTCAAACACAGCATAAAGAATATAACATTCAAAATCACTAATACGCCCAACATACTAAAGAATCCGCTTATTACTTTCCCGCCTATATATTGGATTGCCGTAACAGGCTTTGTATGTAATAATTCATAGGTATTTTTTCGTGTATCCTGAATAAATAAAAATGATAGCAAGACTGTTGCAAAAAAGGCCATATGCAATCCTGCAAAATCCGTGAACTTTTTGGCAAAGTACCAGGAAAAAGAATGTTCGGATAATTTCCGCTCGATATAATGATTGATTTCTTCTGCTGTCCCCTTATGAATTTCAAGGTCCTCATAAGAATATATTGCATTATAATAGCCATATTGGGATTCCAAAAACTCAGAAGCAGTCTTTACATCCATGTTCTGAATTTCTTTCATTACATGATCTGCTTCCTGCCTGCTAAATCCAAAACCATTTTGGGAGGTGTCCATTAACGTCTCTTTGATCGTATCTTCCCACTCCCTTCTTCTTTCTTTATCATCAGATGTGGGAATGTACCCATTCATAACATCAGCATCCTCCAATGCTACGTCATTTTGTGTGATCTGTTCATTCTGTTTGATATAATGAATTTGCAAATACGGTGACAGACATTGATACATACTGGCAACTATAATAATCAAGCCAATCCACAAAACAGGGTTCTTTAAATAATCAAGTATACTTCTTTTTATGATTGTTTTCATTGTGTCTCTTCCTTTCTTTATTTCTTTAACAACATCATACAAATCAATTCTCAATAAATTCACAACAAAAAAGACTAAAATCACTTTATTTGTGATTTCAGCCTTATAAAGTATTTTTATTCAGCTTTGAAAAGAGCTTCTACATGAGCACCGCCTTGTCTGGCATTATATATTTTCAAATTTCCTCCATGCTTTTCACAGAAAATACGAGAAATATACATACCAAGGCCAAAATGCTTTAAATCATCTTGTGGATTCTTATGATAAAATGGCTCTGTTACTTTTTCCTCAGTATCCACAAATCCTATTCCATCATCTTCAACAGAAATTATAAGAAAACCATCCTTTTTCTTTATCTGCAAAGCAATACTTTTTTGTGCATATCGAACCGCATTTTCCAGTAAATTGTCTGTCACTTCCATGACAAGTTCCTCATCCACTTTCACAATGTTTTGTTCCTGCGCTCTTTCTACCTTACATAATTTACTTTCCTTCTTGGACAGCATGGCAGCTTCTGCCTCAATCTTTTTTACCAGTTCCGATAATTCAATCTCTGAGCATTGCAGTTCCCTCTGTTCTAAATGGGACATTTTTCTCATGTTTTCCGTGAAATGCTCTATACGGTCAATCTGATACATGCCTGTTTGTAAGATATCAATAACATCCTCTGTTTTTATACTCTCAGAAGAAACAAACTCTAAGAGCATTTCCTGATACCCTCGCAATATGGAAAGTGGAGAACGTATATCATGTGCAATTGCATTCCGCAAAGCCTTCTCGTCATCAATCATTCGCCACATCTTTCTGTTGTTATCTGCTAAAGCACTTCGCATCATTTCAAATTCTTTACACAAAGTTCCCATCTCATCTTTATTTTCATAGGACACATGAAAATCCAGTTCATTATCTGCAATCATTTGCGAGGCATCTTTTAGTTCCTGTAGAGGTGTCTTTAACTTATTTTTATAAAAAAAGAATACCGCAGCAACACTCCCAACAATCGAAAAAATCAGTACCGAATATGTTTCTATAAAGTCACACATTTCCGAAAGATGATAGTCCAAACGATTCATCTGCGATTGATTAGGTCTTGATATCTCAATCTCGTATTTCTTTCCATATTGCTGAAACACGTCCGTATAATCTGCATAATCAATATATTTTTCCCATATTTTATTCTGCATATTTCCTGCAAAATGAACTGTAAATCCAGATAACAGAAATGCTGCCGTTAAGCTGATCACAAAATAAAGCAGAATTGTTTTTTTCAGTGACAAGTTTCTTATTTTTTCCATCGGTATCCAATCCCCCATACAGTTTCTATGTATTCTTTTTCTGAATAATCCGCTATTTTTTTCCTTATACGCCGTACTAATTCCGTTATCGTTCTACTGTCCCCTTCCGCATCATATCCACAGACTTGTGCATATATACGTTCTTTATCAAACACCTGCCCTGGATGCATGGATAAGAATTCAATAATCTGATATTCAATTTTTGTGAACTCCATCCTGTGTCCAGCTATAGCTACTATTTTTTCAGAATAATCAATCAGCATTTCATCCATGAAACGGTATTCCGTTTTTTGTTGATGCCTTTCTTCTCTCTTTATGTTTGTGACAATCCTTGCTTCCAACTCCCGAAGACTAAATGGTTTCGTAATATAATCATCCCCACCCGAAAGCAACCCATTAATTTTATCATCTTCATCAACTCTTGCTGTTAGAAACAAAATCGGACATAACACTTTACTGCGTATCAGACGACATACTTCAATCCCATCCATACGTGGCATGTTGATATCCAATAAAATAATATCCGGTTTCATTTTTATTTTATTTAATGCTTCCATTCCATCTGTAGCCGTAATGGTTTCATATTGTTTCATACTAAAATAACTACAAAGCATTTTCACCAATTCTTTATCATCATCGACAACTAAAATCTTGTATTTCATCCAAACCACCTCCAGTATCCATATTATACGATAAAAAACAATGAAATCACAACAAGAGTACATGAAGAACGTAAGCACAATATATTTTTTTTCTCAATTCCAGCTCAATTTCCCCTCAATGCCTTTTTCTTCCGATTTTCGTATGCTTATCTCACGGCAAAGAAGTACCACACCGGTATGACCTGCTGAATGCAAAATAGCAGCCTTAATGCGAAGGGGATCGTCTGCACGGAAATGTTTTGCCTTTACTGCAATCTGGTCAACAGTCAAAAATCCAAATCTATGAACCTCACAGAGCCGGAAAGGCTCCTCTTTCACGATCATAACTGCAGAAGGACCAAATTTCTCCTGTATTTTTGATACTTTTGCAGGAGTCACCCCAAAAGGGGACAAATACATCATCAGTTCCCGGATGGCACTGCTTTTTTGATATCCTTCCAAAATGTCATCTAAGCGTTTCTGCGTAATTCCTTTTACCTGAAGAAGTTTCTCCGGGCTGTCATTAAAAACATTTAGTGTATCTTCCCCAAACATTTCTACGATGCGGGCTGCCATTGCCGGTCCGATCCCTTTGATCAGGGATGACGACAAATAAGTCCGAATACCTTCTTTTGTGGTTGGCATGGTTACTGAAAAATTGCTCACACTATACTGCATTCCATATTTTGTGGGTTTCCAGTCTCCCGTCAGTTCCACATCCAGGCCTTCGTTCGTCGGAAGTTCGGTTCCAAATTCCTTTTTCCAATGGAAATACTGCAGATTCCTTCCCTGTTTACTGAAAAACGGTTTCGATTTTCAGATTTCAGAGTTTTCCGAATCGCCTGGATCCGCTCAAAGCCTTCATTTTCGTACCATATGGCAGCCTGTGCCCTGCATCTTGCCTGCTTCTCCTGATTATCGAAATTTACCGTTTCCGATCCCTTCTCATGATTTTTCGGTAAATCCTCGGTCGTTTCAGCATCTGCATGTACTTTACGGGCATCTGCATGGTTCTTTTGCTGTTTGTTGTTATCATCATTCTCATTCGTTTCCTCCTTGTCCTTTTTCATAATAAATTTTTCATAGAAAAACAGTCCTGCTGCAACCGGAATGACCAGTGAAAGGGAATGTATGATCACTGCCAGAAATACCGGCCATAAAAATGGTGATACTAACAGACCAAAAATTCCAGTTATCACGCACAGCTTTTTATGTGCAGACAACCATTTGTTCATTTTCTCCATCATAAGCATTTTCTCCTATGATTTGCTCAGTCAAAATCCAGTTTTTCATCATCTGTTTCCATGTACCGGTCATCAATATCCTGACTACGCTCCCGGCTTCTTGCCGAAGTTCCTCTGGATCTTGTCCCGCCAGAATTTGATCTCTGTCTGTCATCCGATGCATCTGTTCTGGTATTGCTTCTGTATCTTCCACCTTCACGTTCCCTGTCATAGTCACGGTCATCCATTTCTGCTGCTCTTTCACTTCTGGTGCTTCTGGAAGCTGAACGCTGGTTTTCTGCACGGTCAGAACGGTTTCGATTAGAAGATGCCCTTGTTTCTCTTTCCGGTTCTTCCCGTTCGTCATTTCCAGATTCTAAAGCTTTCTTACTTTCTGCAAAAGAAATCTCTTCTATCATAAGCCGCATGCCGTAGACATTTTCACCAGCCCGATTCTTGTAGTTGTCATTCTGCATACGACCTTCTACCAGAATCTTGATCCCCTTAAACAGATATTTTTCCGCGAACTCTGCTTTTCGGCCAAAAGCCGTACAGCTGAAGAAATCTGCTTCCGGATCTCCTCTTCGTACAAATTTCCGGTCTACCGCCAAGCGAAAGTTTGCGATTGCAAGTTCACCATTCTCTGTCTGTGTGTAGCGTAAATCAGGATTTTTTACTACTCGTCCCATCATGATTGATTTATTCATAGTTGTCCTCCCATAGCCTTATAAGGTTTTCCAGTTTCATTCCAGATGCTCCCGCATACATTTGACTAATGCTCCCATACCATTTTTTCGGATCTCGCGGGCAGCAGAGTCAGCCGTACATAAATTTTTCGCCATCTCCAGTGATTCTTCTCCAGGATGTGTTGCAAACAATACCGGTATCAGATAAAACAGAGATTTTTTGACCAGCATATCATATGCCATCTTAAAAGATTCAGGCGAAGTTTCTTTTCCATCTGGATTACATACAATCTGCCATACTCCTGGATATTCGATAATCCATTCAAGAAGGTGCACAACCTCCTTTTCCATCTTTTTTCGTTTCATAACGCCCTCCTTGCATTCTGAGTTTCCTTGTGTTTTTTTGTGATCCTCCTTTCCTTATTTGCTGATCTGTACTTGTTGTCTGCCATATTTTTGCAACAAAAAAAGGCCATTTAGAAATTTTCATTCTAAATGACCTTATTCATTACAAAGGCAGGAGGCTTTTGGCTCCTTAATGTTTTACTTCCGGTCAGATCCGGAACCAGCGTTTCTTATCTGTGTCTACAGATACAAATACAAATCTCACAATCATATTAACACAAGATATTGTTGGCGTCAATCGTGCTTTTACTATATTTGGTGTTTTCGATTTTCAAAGATTTAATCAACTTCTCTTATTACTTACGGAAATGTAATTTTACCATTTTTATTTATACGAATCTTAAATGTACCACCAAACATTTTATTGTTATTTTTTTTATCTTTACAGTAAAAATATCCAATTGCGGTATCTCATACCTCTCTTCGATTAAATTATTCTTTTGTCATCTGACTTTAATTTCTATTTTTCCTTCCACTTGGCTATATAAATCCAGAGGATCTTCATCACTTTCATAAACACATCCTTCGCCTTCTCCGTAAGTATCTTCTATTCCTGTTTCATATTTTTTATATGTTGTTCTGTTTTTTTCTTCTTTATTTACATATAATTCTAATGTCACCGTGTTAGCATCTGGAGAAATTCCTTTATATTTTGTATTATTTCTGCTTTCTTCAAACACGGTCTCTGTGCCTCCATAATTTGTCATTCTATAAAGCCCCTGATTTCCTTTATCATCGGTTCCTATTAAATAATAATCTTCATATTCTTTATTATCCAAATTTCCATAAATTGTACTTGCCAAATCGTTTAAGCTCATTTTTGAAATCGTCAGATTTTGATTTGGAGATATCTTTATTTTTTTATTCACATTTACATTTATGGTATTCTTCTCCAGTTCTTCCCAATTTGATGAAAATTCAAAAATATAGTCATCCGTATCTTCTGTATCAGCAGTATCCATTTCTGTTGGATCAAATAACCATACTTTCATTTTTATATCTGCTGTATTATCTATAATAGTTGTATCTTCCAACCTATAATGACAAACCTGACCATCTGTTCCGTTCTCCTTTTTCTCCAGAGCATATGTTCCATCTAACTGTGCCGCTTTTCCATTTATCTCCACTTCTGTTAGTAGAATAGTCTCTTTTTCTTTTGAATCATTTATATTATCAGATATTGCCACCCATAAATTCTCCTTATCAGCAGCAATTTCATCTAACGTAATAGAAATTCCATTTTTAGTAATCGTTTTTCCAACACTATCTATATATGATTCTACATTTTCATTAATCCCCAATGCCGTTTGAATCCACGAAGTAATCTGCTCCCAGGCCGCCTTTATCTCATGCGGATGTCCCAAGCCTCCTATCAATAATGCTATTACAACTCCTGCTGCTGCAATCTTTGCTAATTTTAATTTCAAATTAACATTTCGCTTTTTCCATGGCAAGGAAGCTTCGCAAACAAATTTTTCATCTATTTCTCCCATCAGATCTAAAAAATTGTTTTCTTTTTTCATATGATTTCTTTCACCTCTTCCCATAATTTGTTTCTGCTTCGAAAAAGACTGGATTTAATTTTAGTCTCAGAGCATCCATGTCTTTTTGCAATGTCTTTAATATTATCCATATACCAATATCGCCTGACAAAAATATCCCTGTCCCCTGCTTTTAAATCACTCAAAAATTTTTCTAAAATATTCAAAATTTCCTTTTTCTTTATATCCTCTTCCACATAATCCTTTATTGTATTTTCCAGTTTTTCCACTTCACCACAAATATCCATCATATGTGTATCTGCTCTTTTTGAAGCATTTTTCTTTCTGAAATTGTCCAATGCCAAATTTCTGGTTATTTTTCCAAGAAATGCAGATAATTTTGTTGGCGTTTTAGGCGGAATCTTATTCCACGTTATCAGCCACGTATCATTTACACATTCTTCTGAATCTTCTGTGTTATATAAAATATTCCATGCAATCTTAAAGCAAAATTTTTCATACTTTACTTCTACCTGGCGAATTGCATCTTCTGATCTTTCTAAAAATAAATTTATAATATGTGTATCTTCCATATCACATTTCTCCCCTGTATATTAGTGTTTTTATGCAGATAGGTTATTTGCAGTGTGCCATATTAATGTTTTCTATTATATAGAACGTATTTTTTTCTGTTTGGTTGCACTTTTTTTCTATTTTTATAATTTTTTTGTTACCATGCTTCCATTATCACTATAACATATTATCTAAACATTCTTCTCTCTTGGTCAACTATTAATATCGTAATCTACTTCTGCAAATAAAGCTACATGTAAAAAATGAAAAAAGGAGCTGCCATTCCATGTGTATTCATGAAAGGCAGCTCCTACTTGAATCATTTTTATTTAACAATTGCTTTTACTTTTTTGCGGATTTTTCCAGATTTCACTGTGATATAGGCTGTTCCCTTTTTCTTTCCTGTGATCACACCATTGGAACTTACCGTCGCGATCTTCTTATTTGAAGAACTGTAAGTAACCTTCTCCTGGGAAGTGATCGGGCTGATGACCGGTTTCACCGTAAGTTTTTATTCCTTGTAACGGTCACGCTTGATTTATTGAGCATCCCTTAACTGATCTACAATGCTGCATTTCGCTGCGTTATCATACATCATGCAGGGAATCAGCCACCCAAGCAGAAGAAATACCGGAATTGTCAGCAGGACAGGCAGAACGGTGAACCGATACTCAAAGAACCAGAACATACTGCCCAGCATTTTTCCCGCAAGAGGTCCCATCACCAGCGACAGCATAAAGGCCGCCGCTACGGAAGACATTGCGTAAAACAACCCCTCATAGATCAGCATGGTTTTGAGCTGCCGGTTCGTCATTCCTACAGCCTGAAGCACAGCAAATTCCTGGCGGCGGGAAAGAATGCCGGTCATCATGGCGTTGAAGAAATTCAAGAGTCCCACCAGCCCGATGATAGCACAGAGGATACCACCGATCAGAAGGAACATCTGCCGGAACTGAGCAAACTCGGAGCGAGCCGTGGCCTTGCTTTCATACATCAAGGGCGAAAACTCACCGGCAGTGAGCTTCGACAGATATTGCTCTGCTTCGGCCTCGTCCGCTTCGTCTGCTGTGTCGAACAGGTAGAGCATCGGAATGGCCGCACCACCGCTGTCCCTCTGTGCGGTATCCACAGACAAAACTGCCTCATATCCAATACCACCATAACGATAACTCATGGAATACGGAAGCTCTACCAAGGCGCAGACCGTGTACTCTACATCTCTGGCTCCATACAGTTTTTCCTGAAAGTACTCCTCCGGTGTATTTTCGGTGCGGAGTTCCCCGGTGCGGCTGTCGATATATTTCACATCGTCCGCATAGGTGGCGGTGATCGTGTCTCCCACCTTGGGGTAGTATTCAGGATTGGGCAGATTACCGTAGTCATCTAAGGAAACCGCAATGGCAATAGCGTTATTGTTTGGCTCCAGCATAGGAGAAATATCTCCGTCGAACACTTGCAGCTTGTCAAACAGGCTGTTATCCAGAGCCTCGATTCTGGTATCTCCCATCACCATATCGCCCCGGTGCTCCATGCGGCTCATATGGCTGTCCAACTGCTCGGCGCTTTCGTACCTTGCATAGTCCTGCCGCAGAGCATCCTCCGTCATCCAAAGATATACGGGTTTTCGCACAGCATATCCCGTGCCGGAAAGACTGGACTTTGTGTTTGCTGCGATCTCTTCGATCTGTTCCGGCGTGATGAATTCATCTGCCGGGTTGTAACGGAAATAGTCGGGCGTGCTGACGATAAAATCGGCGCAGGTCATGAAGGATACATACTTCTCCATGCTGAAGCCGCCCACAAAGGCACACAGCGCATTGAACAGCGTCACCGACAGTGCCAGAGACACCACCACCAGCACCGTCTTTTTCTTGTTTCGTCCCAGATTGGCAAAGGCCATCTGATGGAGCTTGGCTCCCCGGGTGCTGCGCTGTTTTTTCTTGGTCTGCATTGCATCCGTATATTTGGTAGCCTCCACCGGAGAGACCTTAGCTGCCATTTTTCCGGGCTTGGAACAGGACAAGAGCACCGTCAACAAGGCGAACAGCATAGAACCAAGGAAGATCACAGGCGATGTGCTGATGGTGGTGATGCCTGCATCCAACTGGGTGGAGCGCAAGACAACAGGAACCAAAACAGCGCCGATGCCATAGCCCAGCAGCAGCCCCGCCGGAATGCCGATCAGACAAAGCAGAAGTGCCTGCTGGCGAATGATGCGTTTGAGCTGCCGGGGCGTTGTGCCAATGGTTTTCAGAAGTCCGTAAAACCGGATATCCCCTGCAACAGAGATCTGAAAAATGTTATAGATGATAAGATACCCCGTGAAAATCACCAGCAGCAAAAAAGCTGCTATGGCGACCATCAGCTCTGGATCGAGCTGTGAATCCAGCTGGGATGAGGTATATCCCCAGTTAACACCGATTCGGACGCTGTTGGGATCGGTATAGCTGTCCCATGTGTAACCAAGATCGGTATCCACCTGCTCCATCTGCCCTTGAATGTTTGTGCCGGAGGCCAGCATGACATTCAAATCGGTGCGGAAAGGCTGTAAACCTGTTTTCACTGCCTGCGCTTCGATGTCATCTGCGTAATCACGGCTGATGTTGATGTAATGAACAGGCATTAGTTCATCATAGTCCCAATAGCCCACCAGCGTAAAGGTATCTGTTACAGTAAAGGCGGTTTGATCCTTGTCTGTAATGGAATAGGAAACCGTGACCTCGGCGCCCAGCTCCGGCGTTACGCCAAGCAGCTGCAACGCTGCCGTATCCATGGCTACCTCTTTGCCGCTTTCGGGCATCCGTCCGGTAGTAGGGGTTGCATAGCTCCATTTAGTGCAGTTGGCATCCATGTAGCTGATCTCTGCAGGCGTTTTGGAAAAGACACCATCCACAGTGATGCCGATCACCTTCCGTGCCCCCACAGCCTTCACCTTTGGGTGGGCAGCGATGCGTTCCGCCTGCTCGGGGGAAACATCCTTAAAGGTGCCATGCGCATAGCCGCCTACCTGCCGAAACTGGTAGGTTTCATAGCTGGCGTTCAGTGACAAGACAATGGTGAACATGGAAGTAAATAGCAGCGTTGTCAGCGCAATGGCAAAAATGGCGATCAGATTGCGGCGACGGTTCGCATAAAGAGATTTTAAGCTGAGCTTTCGAATACATTTTCTGTTTTTGACATTCATCGTAGCCACCTCCCGTTAGTTCTGGGAGACGATCCGACCATCTTCGATACGGATAATGCGGTCTGCCATCTGCGCAATTTCTTCGTTGTGAGTGATCATTACGATTGTCTGGGCGAACTTTTGACTGGTGACTTTCAAAAGGCTCAATACATCCTGGCTGGTTTTGGAATCCAGATTGCCGGTGGGTTCATCTGCCAGAATGATAGCGGGTGCTGCCGCCAGCGCTCGGGCAATGGCTACTCGCTGCTGTTGACCGCCTGAGAGCTGATTGGGCAGGGCATCCAGACGGTCGCTCAGTCCAAGCGTCTGCACGATCTGCTGCACAAAAGCCTTGTTTACCTTTCCGCCATCCAGTTCAGTGGGTAGAATGATATTTTCATATACATTCAGCACCGGAACAAGATTGTAGCTCTGAAATACAAAGCCGATTTTCCTGCGGCGGAAGATGGTCAGTGCTTCCTCCTTCAGGGAGAAAATATCCTGTCCGTCCACCATGACCGTGCCGCTTGTAGGGCGATCCAACCCGCCCAGCATATGCAACAGCGTGGATTTTCCGGATCCGGATGTGCCGACAATTGCAACAAACTCTCCCTTCTTCACACTTAAATCAACTCCATCCAACGCATGAACGGCGTTATTACCGGAGCCATAAATCTTTTTCAGGTCTTTTGCCTGTAAAACCTCCATAAACAAGTACCTCCATGAAAAAATCTGTATGTATGAAAGGAAACGATCCTTTGATACATACAGATTATCGCATAGGATTCTTTCCACATTCTTTCCGGCGGAAAATGAAATCTAACAATTTTGATAGAATTATTGTTATTTCGGCAGAAATATGGAAAACGTACTTCCTTTTCCCGGAACGGAAGCAACCTTGATATAACCGCCCTCACCGGATATAATCTGTCGGGCAAGGTATAAGCCGATGCCAACCCCTTCTTGTTCCTGAACAGCATTTGAACGATAAAAACGGGAAAATATCTTTGCCTGCTCGTTTTCCGGGATACCTGAACCGGTATCCGATATATCGATCCTTGTAAACATTTCGTAACTTACGGTAGAAATCGTGATTGTTCCATGCTCCGTATATTTGATGGCATTGTCTACAATATTAGCCAGTGCTTCCGCTGTCCATTTGAAGTCAAATGTAGCGGAAATATCTGTATCGTACAGATATATGGATAATCCTTTTCCAGAAGCCTTGGCGGCATATTGTTCTACTACGCTTTCAAGCAGCGGCTGAAGTGATGCTTGCTGAGGGGAAAGTGAAATGATCCCATTTTCCAGTCTGGAAAGTTTTACAAGAGAATCAATCAGAAATCGTAGCTTTTCCGATTGTTTGTACAGTGCCTCCACGTTTTCCTTTGCCGATGCAGACAGAGTTTCCTCCATCAAAAGCTCGCTGTATAACAGCAGGTTTGCAATCGGCGTTTTCGTCTGGTGGGAAATGTCCGCAATCAAGGATTTGATTTTGTCTTTTTCCTGTGCCATATTTCGAGAAGATGCTTCTGCGGCAGAAAGATAGTGTGCAAACTTTGTTTCCAAAGCAGACAGCTGGCTTTCATCAAAAGTGATTTCAGAAAAAGAACCGGTCATGGCAACGTCCAGCATCCTTTCGATTTCTTCCATCGTTTTTCTGACCTTTCTCCGCTCCCATAATACAACAGCTACCGCCGCCAGAAAACACAGCAGTATGATCACGATGCCGCTTTTATTCATCTTTTGTCACCCAGCTATAACCGATTCCATAGACGGTTTTAATGTATTTCTGTGCCCCAAGCTTATCCCTCAGACGCTTGATCGTAACAGACAAAGCATTTTCATCCACATATTCTGCGCCATCTGTCCAGATCCTGTCTATAAGGTTTCCACGCGTCATGGTCTGACCGCGGTTTTCAACAAGAAGACGCAGTAATTTTTGCTCTGTTTTACTCAACTCTACTTTTGAATCTCCCACATAAAAGGTCATTGCTTCAAAGTCAAAGTGAAATAGATCAATATGGATCGGTACATTTTTATGGCTTGACGTTTGCTTTCGCAGTTGGGTATTCACCCTTGCCCGCAAAACCGAAAGAGAAAAGGGCTTGGTAATGTAATCATCAGCGCCCCTCTCCAGTCCGTCCACGATGTCCAGATCGGTATCATTGGCAGTCAGCAGAATAACAGGAATCCCGGGTGTGGTTTCCTTGACCTCCCGTAGCAATTCAAGCCCACTGCCATCCGGCAGATTGATATCTAACAGGATCAGGGATACACCGCTGCAAAGCAGCTGCTCCTTCGCCGTTTTCAGGTCTTGGCAGGAAATAATCTTCCGATCATCTACTTTCAGTGCTTTGCATAAACCTTGATTCAAACCAATATCATCTTCAACAATCAATAATTGCTCCATATATCTCACTCCTTCGTTACTCAAAGGTATTCGGCAAAGTTAATAACAAGACACAAAAATAACCGCCTCAGTCTAGCAAACTGAACGGTTATTTTCAATCAATTAAGTATGTGGACTAACCGTCTATCGGCAGCACACTTTTTCTATAATCATATTAGCACGCATATGTGACAATGTCAAAAAATTTCTTCATTCTCTTGGTTATTAATCTCCTTGATCAGCTGTACTGCCTTCTCTGTATCATCGGTTTTCACGAATATATCCACGCCATATATTCCAAATCCGGGTGCCCCATGCATTGCAACATTCGCACCTGCTTCCTGGGAAAAAGCTTCTATTTCACTTTGCTTTAACATTTCTACGAGCTGTTCTGTCTCTACTATATTCTGTGCATTATAAATCTTTGTCCATTCTGTCTTAGATTGGGAAGTTTCTTTTCTCTCCTGAACATTTGGTGAATTCTGATTTCTTTTTCGATTAATAAATGCTAAGGTCCTAAGAATAATAAATGACACAATAGTAATACCTATCAGAAATCCCAATGCCAATCGTGTTATCTGTGTTTCTGTAGCTCCCATTCTAAATAAACATGTACCATAGATGACTGTAAAAATTCCTGCACATATTACACTGGTGAGAAAATTCCGCCATATAGCAGCACTTTTTGGCAGGCATTTATCCCATATTCCATTATACACCATAATAGCTACATATAGGATTCCTCCTACTAAGACAGTTACTATCTCTCCCAAAACCAAACGAGTATCCACCATTAATAGCATCTGAATAATAATCGCTAACACACCAATCACAAACATTGATGCAAATGCAAGATTTCCAGCCTTTAATGCTTTTTGTTTCACCCATTCTTCATACACCGCAACTTTGTCCAGTGTTTCTTTCATATCTTTATTCATAGTCTGGCTCCTTTCTCCATCTAGGAGCTCTCTCATCTCAACATCGTAATATTCAGCAAGTTGAACAAGTACACTGAGATCTGGCATATTTATTCCTGTTTCCCATCTGGAAACTGTTCTTGCAGATACCCCAAACTTCTCGGCAAGCTGTTCTTGCGTAAGATTCTTTTCTTTACGACATTGCTTTAAAAAGGCTCCAATCTTTTTTGTATCCATATCTCTACCTCTCTTCCACTTACAGCTTACCAATATGCACCAAAATTACCACGACATAAAACGAGAATCCGTTAATTTTCAACCGGACATCTTATGTCTAGAATAAATAAACGGTATTTTCATCCCGAAAACAAATACCTATAATCATTCCAACATTCAAACAAGAAGTATCTCTCGCCCAATGCGCTCGGTCAATTCCGATTTGGGCTAAAGCCCAAGAGGCTTTTAATGCCCCTTATGCTTTTCTCTTTTCTTTTGCTGTTTCAATTCAAACATTCGCTGTTCTTTCGCCTCTTTTTTCTTGCGATTTCTCTCTTTACGCTCCTGTTGGTTATGTTCCTGCTGTAATTTCAATGCTTGCTGCGATTTTGTGCCAATACCTGTTCTTATTGTCTGCTTTTTTACTTCTCGATGCATCCGTTTCGGATTTCTTTTTATATCCTTTACAACAGTTTCAACAGCCGGACTGAATTTCAAACTGAAATAGTATTGTTGAATATATTCCTGCACTTCGTAATCTTTTGGTTCTGCACCAAATATTACCTTCGCTACAGATAATTTACCATCCTCAATACGCTCAAATACGCCTACCCAAAATGGTTCTTCAAAATATACCGTCAGTTTTCCATTTGTTTTGTCCATAAAAATCCCTCCTAAAATGAATTGAACAAAGAATGGACAACCCGGAGGGGCAGGTTACTTACCCTATTTACATAGGACGGCTGGGCTACCTACCAGCTCTAGCATATCTTAAAAATATGCATTGCGTTTTTATCTTGTTTTTATCATATAAAGTGCAATATCACACAATATATCCTTACAATTTATATATTCTAATTCCTATAGTAAATCTATACAATCATCTTTTCCATTGATAGTACGAGACGATTTTAACATAATACTTTATCTGCTTTCAACACATAATCATGGGAACATATAATTCTGCTTCTCTGAATGATATCACCTCTAACAGAACAGTTTCCTTTTGCACAGCCTTCTATCGGTGTAAAATTTTCGCAGGAACCACATTTTCTGCGTTCCTTTTTCATTCCACGTCCATCGCACCGGATCATTTCATAACCAACAATGTATTTTTGCAGTTCATCTTCCGGGATTGTTTTTTCCAGCTTTTCCCCTGCATCATTTCTCAGTTCAAAATGAATATCCTTGCCATTTATGTCTGCTTGCAAGGCTATATTATTATTTAAGAGACCTTCCTCGTTTAACTCATTGATTTCTTCACAATCCAGATTTTCAATAAATTGCAAAATATCTTCCATTATGTCTACAGACAAGCCATATCCTCCAGAGCTGTATTCATAGAATATATTTCCATAATAATCGCCTTCTTTTAAGGTTATCGCAATCACATAGTCCCTGGATTTGTAATCATCAGATAGATCATGGTACATTTTTGTCTTCTCCTTATACTGATATCTGTTCTGGTTCTCTTCCCTGTACTTTTCATTTCTTATTTTATCGACTGCATTTTGTTTTTCTATCTTTGCTTCCATTGCAGCATAACCATTTTGCTTAAATTTTTCTATCAGCTCGTCCCCATAACAATCACGAAATTCTTCTCTACATTTCTTTAATGCATCCAGTTGTGTAGATAAAAACTTATCAAAGAAGCTTTCCGGAATATGCAGCCTGCTTGAAAATGGTCTTTTTCTCTTTGATATCGTTCTTTGAGTGCTGGCATATCCCAACACTCCCATAGACACATCTAACACCCCTGCTAATTCTACTGAATTTAATTCATAGACCTTTTCAATCGCATCATAAATATTTATTTCTACACCGACTCCCTGTTCATCCTGTTGTAAAAGATCCAGAAATTTTTCATAACTTATTTTACATCTATCATAAGGCCCCTTAATATACCAAGGTGCTTTTTTCGTAATCTCCGTATAATACTCCAAAGAAGCTTCCCAGTCATCGCACTCTTCGCCTTCCTTGCATGTAGTATACATGCCGCACACACCATTGGAATCAAATCCACACGTTTTACAAATTTTATCAATTCTCACACTTATCACCTCAATCCATCAACATTTTTCTGCATAGATAAATTTTATCATCAATGCTTTCCTTGTAATTATACACTTTTTCTGATGATATTGCTATCTGCAAGGATATTTGAACTTACTATTGAACTCTTCTTACTGAAAAATATAGATACTCAATTTGAATATATTTTTTCGACAATTACGTAGTATTTCTGTCTGAGGATTCTTATTGTCCTTTTGGGGGCTTATAAATAAATTTTATTATATATTTATATGATTTTATACTGAAAACTTCAAAATAGAGATACTATATTTATATTCGAGGAAAAGAAATCGAAAATATGCACAACATTACCATTTTTCGAATACGATCTTTTTTATCTAATTACTCAATTCTTACTGTAACTGTTTTCTAGTAATATTATGTTTTTTCATAGTCGTATAAATGCTCAAAAAACCATTGAAAAAACCGTGAAATGTGCTATAATTATTCTCCGTTATTGAACAAAGTACTAATTGACATCCAAATATTTTTCAGAAGGACAATTATGCGTAAAAAATGAATTAAGAATAATACTTATGTGAACGTTATTGCTTACATTGATAATAATCGTCAATTTTGGCATTTTGCGTCAAATCAAAATATTGATTAATCTGATATAAAAATATCCTCATTACATGATAAAGAGAGATTATCTTTGAATGTCACATCATTAGGCAATGACTTCTTGTTTAAAAATTAGTAGGAGATATAATGGAAGATGTAAATGCAATACACAGAATTTTCAAAAATTTAAAATATGAAATGGATAATAATGGTTGGGTCTATCAATGGCATTTAGGTGATGAGCCTATAAAAGTAACTCATAAATTTTACCCACCTGTATCCTCCGAAGAATTTCAGTTATTTGAAAAATATTTTCCCAACATGAAACTTCCCGCTTCGTATAAAGCCTTTTTATCTTGTTCAAATGGAATGGAGCTTTTTTGTGGAGAAGAGGGTAGTTCTCTAGTCAGCTGTACCATCTACTCTTTAAAAGAAGCTCTTAATCAAAAAGAGGTTTGGAATAATACACCCATTTTATCTGATCCAGAATTCACCTATCATCTTCCCATTCTTTTTCTGCAAGATATAGGTGATATAACCATGGATTTACAAGCTGTATTAGAAGGTAGAGAAGATTATTTATGTTATCCAGCTCCTGACACCGATCGTTTTAACCTTCCTTTTAATGAATGGTTGGAGCGCTATATTGTATGCCAGGGACATGAATTTTGGTTTTTCTTAAATCCGTAACTACCAAAATACTTTCTCTATATTTTTATTTAAAAATATATGTTTATGAAAAACACTCTGACTACTAATAAGTTGGAGTGTTTTTATAATTCATATTATATTTATAGATTTACTCTCAGTGCTACACATTCCGGGGGTTGAGGCCGTCCCCAAAGTGCGTTTTGATATCCAAACGCTATGCTTGCCAGATAATTCCGAACACTTTTTAAGGAAACCATACCATCCGTCCAACCATTTTATATTAATTCTCATCCATATTATCTTTCTTCTCCATCAGCTGTTTCAGCTTTTTATTTATTTTGCTTCTATTCTCCTCCTGTAATTTTCCGCAGAATAGATAGCAAAATTTCAGTGTAAACCACCAGATATACAAAGCTTTAAAGCTCTGGAATGCCTGATCATCCAGCATTCCATGTGCCACATTGTTGCGCATGTTAAATCCAAATTTTGAACAGAAAATCGTATTTAAAGCAAATATAAGGTCTTCATCCAGACTTTCTTTTACTCCTTCCAATTCTAAGACAGCGTGCATTGATTTTATTTCTTCAATCCCTTCTTCATTCATGTTGTAAACAGGTTCTCCACATTCCACTGCCAGATATCTTACTGCATTTTCTATCTGTGGAATCAGGATACTTAGCGCCGTCAAAAAATCTCCTGAAAAGCCAAACATAAGACCCTTGGTATACGATTCTTTTCTCCCCTCCGGAATCGCACAACTTACATCTACAATCTTTTTTACATCACTCTCTTCGATCACAAATCTGGAACGAATATATTCAAACGTATTGCTCACCAGGATCTGTGCAAAATAATCCATCTCCATGGCTGCTGTCCGCTCCATATTATCCTTAAGCGCACCTTCATCGATTGTTCCATCGGGCTTTTTCACAGGCCCGCTTTTAGCAATTAATTTTCCTCCTTTTCCAAGGATTGCCGCGGGAAATATCGTGTGCAGAATCCCAGTCCTATTTAATACCTGATTCTTTACCCTTTCTCTTTCCGGAATCGGAAGAAATGAAGCAAAATAACATAATGCCTCTTCTTTATCAAGATCTTCCAGTTGGCGAAACAGTTCTTTTACAATGCCACTGGCATCCTGTTTATCACTCCATACCATCATCTCCGAAAGGGAAGCTTCTTCTATCTGTGCTATTTCCTGCAACAGTGCCTTTCTTTCTTCTTCCGTACCCTGTATGGTCTTTAACAACTGAATAACCTCTTTCAAATAGTGAATCTTTCTCATTAAATTTCCTTTGGAAGAGGCCCCGGCATATTCAGCCTCCATCCGGACAGCCTGAATCTTACGTCTTCGTATCGCAATCAGTTTAGGTTCAGTAATACACTTTTTCTTCTGCCAGTTTTTCTTCTGCCAGTTATTTTTTCTGCAATAGAGTTCTTCCAACAGATCACAAAACTTACCAATGAGCGGTGCATCGCAGCTATTGTCATCGTAGGTTTTCAAGATATTTTCCACATAAGGGATCAGATATCCTGTATCCACTTTTTCCTCCATGGCAGTTTTTATCAAATATCCAATAAGTGTTCGCAATAAGCCGTTTCTGCTATTTTTGCATTTGAAAAATCATTTTCCACAACCCATAAAAAATCCGATATCTTTGCCTTGTTGATCGGTGCGATGGGATAGCTTCGGATTTCCTCCAGCAATGCCTGATACTCTTCTCTATTTATATCTTTCCGATTCCAAATGCTGCGGGCATAGGAAAACGGTACGTCTTTAGGCGTATCAATCCATCGTTCCACAATAATATCCACCAGAAGATTCCTGAATTCCCCATCCATCGGTCCGCAGAAATCTGTCAGTGCTTTCTCTGCCGTTTGAAAATTAGGTTCTTTTAAAATCTCTGCGATCTGCTCTGCCATTTTTTCTGCCATACATATTCCTCCAACCTTTTTCTATAGGAAAAGTATAACGTATTTTTCTTTTTCCTGTAAAGCAGAAAGACCTGAAAATCCAGGTCTTTCTGTCATCATTGATTAGAAATTGAAATTCACACTCTATTTTATATCCTTGGAGCCCATAGAAGTCGCCCATCCAGCCTGAATCCTTTGTATTACGCTTCCATCCCGTGCATCGATCGTAAGGAGTGGAACACCTGCAGCATCCATCGTCACGTCTCCTATGACCGGTCCATCCTCCCCATTTCCGTACTCATACTCTGGCTCTTTGGATGTCCAGGTTCCATAAAAATCCCACACCGGGATCAGGACTGCTTCGGTATCGCTGCCTTCACTGTCTGGCATGCACATATAACCCAGCTGTACCTTTGTTATGGTTATCTCCGCACTCTGTGCATCAATGGACGGATAACGGTAGTGGCTTCCTCCATCGACAGAGATCAGCCGATTCTTGTCTTCTGTCATGACCTGCAAAGTGATCGTTTTTTCAAAGATATCCTTGACCTCATCAAAAGGAAGTAAGAACAGCCTCTCATCGGAAGCATTCGATGCTTCTATGGGATTTCGGTGCAGAAAACTCTGAAGTGTCCCACTGCAAAAGTCCATCGTCAGTACTTCATTTTCCCATCCTTCAGACTGTCCTTCATGAAGTGTTCCATCTTCGTTTTCCCATTCAAGAGCCTGTTCATTAACAGGCAAAGAGGTTTCCCTCACATAATTAACCGGAACCCCGTCTATCATCCGTTCAAAAATGAAGTCATCTTTTTCCAGGGTAGTGCTTCCTTCAGTAAGTGCTTTTGAGGAACTTTCAAATATCTCCCAGTCTCCGGACACAAGACCTGAAACCTTCTCCTTTGCTTCCTTTTCAGACACTTTCCCGCTTCCTGCCTTTATATAATTTTGAAAGCGTTCTTCCCTTTCTTTTTTCTCACTTGATGCCAGGGTCATGTCCCCACAATCGTCAAAGCTAAACTTCGCTATCTGAAATCCAAGTTCCTCCACATCCGATACCTGCTCACTCTGTGTATAAGAATACCGATAGGTCAGTCCATCTACTGTATATGTCCCCGCCTGTTCGTTCTCATTCTTCTCTTCCTGCATGGGCTGTCCTTTTCCGAATGTGTCTTTTATTTTATTCTGTTCTTCTTCAGGAATCGCCATTCTTTTTACCTTTTTTAAACAGATTGCATCTACATCCGGCACTTTTACCGGTGCATCCGCTGTCAGGGTAAAATTCATCGGAGTTTCTTTATCCTCCCGGTCCGCTGATCTTAGATCTGCCTGGATCGTTGTCTGGTATGTTTCCGGTGCCTGTACCTGTTCGGCAACGGTTTTCTGAACTGTCTCCTTTTTCTCTTCTTTTTTCTGTTCTGTCTGATCCTTTTCTTCCACAACAGCAGACTGGACAATACGGTCACATCCGGATAATGTCAAAAGATTCATACACAGAACGGCTCCCATAAACATTTTTATTTTCTTCATCCTTTTTCCATCCTTTCCTGTCGGTATTAAAAAAGGTACCCTCTTCTTATGAGAAAAGAGTACCATATTGCTTCGCCGATGTATTCATCAAGATGTAAACAAATTGTAAATCAGAAGATGGCTCTTACCGTGGTCCCCTCTCTCTGTCTGCTTTTGATTTTCAGGCATCCGCCATGGATTTCTGCCACCTTCACACAGAGTGCCAGCCCAAGTCCGGATCCACCTTCTTTTCGGCTTCGTGATTTGTCCACCATATAGAATGCATCTGTGATCTTTCCCAGTTCTTCCTCCGGGATCCCCATTCCGGTATCCGACACCTCAAAGATCTTTTTTCCAGCTTTCTCATAAGCCTTTACCCAAATGCTTCCACCGGCATCCGTAGCCTTTAGGGCATTGTCGATCAGGTTTATCAGAAGGCTTTCCATCAAGGCCGGATCCATTTTCATGGAAAAGGCTTCACATTCCATCTTGAGGTGCACCGCTTTCTTTTCTGCCTGTTCTTTTTCCATGTCTATGACATGGTTTAAAAGGTCACCTGCCATGGTCATTTCCATCTGTATGGCATGGTTCTGATAAAGCCCCAGCATCTGCAGCATCTTCCCAGAAAGAGCCTCCAGGCGTTTTCCCTCCCGGTTGATATGTTCCAGTGCCCGGTCTTTCTGTTCATCTTTCAGCTTTACATGGCGCAGGGTATCCGAATACCCGATAATGGACGTTAACGGGGTACGCATTTCATGGGAAAGTGCCCCCATGAGCAGCTCCTGTTTCTCTGCCACTTCCTGTAGCTTCTCCATCTGTTCCACAGTTCTTCGCATCATCATATAAATAAAAAGGCCGGCGATCAGGAACACAGCCAGATAAATTTCCAAAAACCAGACAGCGGTCTGTCTCAGCTCTGCAAAAAGCCCTGTGACTTCCCGGACAGAGAGGACTTCGTATCCTTCCGGTCTGGATAATGGTTCCAGCTGGAGAAGGAGGTATTTCTGTCCCAGTTTCTGTATCTTGTAGGCATACGGATCTCCTTCATCCTTTAAGCCTAAATTTTCGAGCCCCACCACTTTATAATCTGTCAGGTTTTCAATGACGGCATTGCTTTTTCGGTCGATCAGGGCCATGCCTTCCCCACAGCATCGCTGGAACTGAAAGCCCATATAAGCCTGCTTTCCAGTCTCGGACATCTGCTCATATTTGCTGTTATCCCAAAATTGTTCCAGGAGTATCTTGCCATTTTCCAGCTGTCTTCCGTAGGTCTCTGCAGTATTATTGAGGCTTCGTTTTCCTGTGATATAAAGACTTAGCGTTCCCACTGGGATCAGGGCACATAATAGCGTTACCAGCATAAGAAGTACCGTTCGTTTCCACAGCTTCATCCTTATTCCTCCAGACGGTATCCAAGTTTCGGAATCGTCCTGATCTCATCATAAAGTTCCAGCTTTTTTCTGAGCTGTCCGATATGGACATCCACCGTCCTGCTTTCTCCCAGGTAGTCTTCTCCCCAGACCCGTTTTAACAGTTCTTCCCTTCCAAGCGCAATATTCTTATTTTGCAGGAGCAGCACAAAGAGGTCATATTCCATTGGCTTTAGGCTTACCGGAAGCCCGTCTTTGTAGACCTGATGGCTTTGCATGTCCACCAGGATGTTCCGGACCGTTAAGACTTTCTTTGCCCGTCCCGTCCTCTCCAGCACCTTCTCAATGCGTACCAGAAGTTCCAGCATCTCAAAAGGTTTTACCATATAATCTTCCGCACCCAGCTTTAATCCCTTCACCTTGGAAGCCACATCATCCTTTGCAGTCAGGTAGAGCACCGGAAGCTCCTTCTTTTTAAAATCCTCCATCAATGCAAACCCGTCTTTTCCCGGCAGCATGATATCCACTACTGCCAGGTCCGCATCCTCCTGCCATAAGAGCAGCCTCTGGGCTTCTTCCCCATCATACGCTGCCACAGTCTCATACCCTGCTGCCTCCAGGTTCATGCACAGCAATTCTGAAATTGCACGGTCATCTTCTATCACCAAAATTTTATTTTTCATTCCCGCTGCCACCTCTAACGCTTTTCTATAGTATAGTTTTTTAAATCCCAGGTCTACATTGCATTTGTTCTTGCTTTCTCATAATTTATACGCATCAGGGCACGATAATGTGACCAGCTCAATTCAGGGCACAGTGTGTCTCAAATTAGAAAAGTACAATAAAACTGAAATTATAGATTTTTGTCCCTTATCTTTTTTGCCATTACGAATCCAAACATTAAAATCAAGTTCATAAACAGTACAACTATACTACCTTCAATTTTACAGCTGCCACCCGACAAAATTGAATTTCCACTAATTACCATGTTGAACAAATGCGGATAATCTTCTGCTAATGATACTCCACCCAAAATAATTGCACCAACTCCATTCCATAAAAAATGGATTACGATCGGAGCAACTAAGGATTCTGTGTATTCCAAAACTGCCGTCACGAAAAGACTCATTGTTATAACGTTTAGTACAGGAAGTATTCCTGCTTCAAAAGCCCCACCATGTGCAAATGTAAATAATCCGGTAGATATAAGGACAGCGACAACGATGTTGTAATTATTTTTTATCATCTGATACAAGTAACCACGAACTAACACTTCCTGCATAACGCTATTGATAAAAGCTGAAAATAATTGTAAAACCAATAACTGACAATAATGGAATCAATTCTGCCCAAAATCTCCAGACTGCCGCACTTTTTGTATCTGGTATAGGCAAAATTGAAGCACATATAGCCCAGCCTACAAAAAAGGCAAACGTTTTTAATGATACCAATACTAATTTCTTCATGTAATATTTTCCTTCTCTACAATCCTGATTTTCTTAATTTCATAGACTTGAATCCGTCAATTCCTTTATTGTCTAATATGTTAGCAATTTATCCAACAGCATCTGCCTGTTGTTTATGAACATTTCTGTTACCCGATAGCTCTCTGTATCTTCATATTCGCATAAATGTATTCGTCCATCATCAAAACAATAGATATCTGCATCAGGTATTCCTAACAAAATTGGCGAATGCGTAACTATAATAAACTGTGCTCCCTCTTTTGCACAACTATATATTTGCATCAACAATGTAAGCTGTCTCTGTGGGGATAATGCAGCTTCCGGTTCGTCAAAAAGATACAAGCCATTTGGACGCAGATTATTCTGTGCCAATGCGAGAAAACTCTCTCCATGTGATTTTTCATGATATTTAGCGGAAGGATGTGTGAGATCCGCATATTCTTCTTCCTTCGTTGCAACATTATAAAAACTTTCAGCCCTAAGAAAATAACCCCACTTTTCCTTCCGATAGCCTTTGGAAATTCTTATCGCATCACACAATTCTGAATGTGTATCATGCGTAGAAAAAACATAATTCTTTGTTCCACCCTCCGGATTAAAACCATGTGCTACAGCAAGTGCCTCCAATAAAGTCGATTTACCACAGCCATTTTCTCCGACAAAAAAGGTAATTGGTTTATTGAAAACAAGTTTTTCAATCTCTTTAAAAGCCTTAATTCTCTTTAAATAACTATCGTTATCAATTCTATTCCAATCGAATAATACTCCTTGTAAGAATTGATCATTCATCTAATCACCTGCCTGTAAAAAACACTTTCTAATCTACCTTTTCTTGCTCTTTGGACAAGAAGCATCATTCGCTCTAAATAGCTCGGTCAACTGGAAGTTCTGGATGCGTATAATATGCGAAAAAAAACTTAACTCCATCTTAAATATGGTGCTGAGTTTCACTGTCATTCTTTAACACCATTTTTACCACACCAAGCAATGCTGCAAACAAAACACCTGCAACCGGCCATACAATCCATGTAATATCCCAGCTCATCGTCCAGAAGCTCCATGCAAGGTAAATCGCTGTAGTCAAGCACCAATATACACCAGAAAACGTGTCAGTCTTTTTCTTAAACAGTTTTTCTTCTTTTGTATATTCGCCTTCCTGAAGAAGGGTATCGTAACTGCTTTTTACCATCCCAACACGAACCAACAGATTCACTCCTATTGCAAGTATGAATAGCAGTAATCCGACGGAAAGACCACAGTAATAGTCGGACGCTTCCATAGATCCGGCAATAATTGTCGGAATCACTGCCAGTATACAAAGCACTACCCCAACAGCTGTTCCTCTGATAAAAATTGGTTCATAGGAATCTTTTTTTTCTCGTACCATTCCAGATACACCATACTCTGTTTCAAAGCATTCTTTTTCAAAATGTTCCATATGTGATTCACGCATTCCATATGTAATAAACAAAAAGACGGCTGCCGCAACCATTCCAAGCAAAAAAACACATCCAAATACTGTTGCCAGAGATTCCGAAACATGAAATACGCTATCTTCTGCCATTGTCACAAGAACAATCAATAATATTGGACTTAAGATACACATACTTGTTGCGTTTGCCACTACTTTGGATCCATTTCTTTTCATGTCAAGAAATTCATTTGCATTCTCCATAGTTACTTTTTTCAACGGTTCTGCATAGCTTTCAGTACTTTCGCGATAGGTGATATTTTCTGCTTTCATTTCATCTTTTAATAGATAATCTGTACTAACACCAAATAGCTCCGACATCTGTAAAATTCTTTGCAAATCTGGAACAGCCCCTGCACTTTCCCACTTAGATACTGCCTGTCTGGATACGCCCAACTGATTGGCTAGTTCTTCCTGTGACCATCCATTCTTTTTTCTTTCCTCTGTAATCTTATCAGCTAAAATCATTTTTTCCTCCTTTTGCAGATTCTATGAGCTAAATATAACAATTTTACTGTTTGCATTCCACCATTTCAGGCTGTAAATCTGTCAACCAGCAGTTGCAAATCACAAAAGAACTCTATGAATCCCGATTTTCCAACAATACAAGCAGGAAATTATTTATCATCTGTATTGTTTTCCTTTTTCTTATGAGTCGAACCCAAGCAAAGAAATGAAGAACCAAGACATAACCATACTATAGCCATAGAACTTTCATTTCCACTCGTAAAGCCAATAGCTGACGCTATGAAAAACAGAACTGATGCAATGTAAAATAAAATTGATTTGTTTATCCCTTTTTTCATAAATAAGAATCTCCTCCAAATCCCGATTTTCTCAATTCTCCAAACTTTTATTTATCTTCTAACTCAAATCCGAGTTCTTTCAATTCTTTTTCGTTTCTGACATCTTCTTCCGTTTTCTTTCCAGTAATGGCACTGTAGGCTTCTTTGATTCCATTTTTCACTGCCCATTTGATGACGAAATACAGCGCAATCAAAATAATAATTGCGGTTCCCCCGCTTAAGCCTAATTCATTCCACATAATCATTAACTCCTCCGATTTCGTGACTTTCAATTTATTTTCAATTTTGCAGGCTGGGATTTATCATTGAATAAAACACATCCATACTCCAACTGCTATGATCAATATGCCTGATATTCTTCCTGCGAATTTTGACTTTTGATATCCTAGAAAATTAATTGTTTCAGGAGTTGTAAATGGCAATAAAACAACATCTATACCCATTACTACAATCCCAATTCCTATTATAAAGACATTATTGTTAGAAATAATGCCATAAAACATAACTAAGAATCCCAAAATAATGCCTAATGTAAAATACTTGATTTTATGGCTGTCTTTATCCATCATCTTTTCATAACAATTTTCACATTTACTGTTACAAAATTCAAAATTATCATTGAGTTTTTTGCCACAATATTTGCATTTTTTCACACTCTATTCCTCCATAATTTCCGTTTTGTTACTAACATGATATCATATTTTTTTCTCAATTACATCCACCTAATTTTAATACACTGCTATTCGTTTTGCTTCTATAACCAGCATCCTCTTGATCTTCTCCTGCAAGGTTTCCTTTGCATCTTCATCAATCGAATAGTTCTCATTTATCTCGATTTTTTCGGTTCCCAGTCAAAATAGTCAAAGACTTCTTTCCATATCTGGACGGAACATACACACTTTTCTTCCATGAAATTATTGCTGATAATTATAAAAAAACAGAAGACCATTTAAGATCTTCCATTTTATAAACAAACCTCTATATAAAACTATATATCCTGCCCATTTTTAATAAAAACAGACAATTGGCACACTTTCGTTTATCCTATTATAAAGTTCTGCCGCTTTGTCCGCCGGAAGATTAATGCATCCATGGGATCCACCACCTTCTCGGAAACGATTTCCTCCAAAGTATGGCTGCCATGAAGCATCATGAAATCCAATCCCCCCATTAAAAGGCATCCAGTAAGTTACTGGTCTTTCATATTCATATTTCCCATTTTCCAACATTTTTCCTTTCAGCACAGATGGACTTTTCTTGTAATACAGTTGAAAAATTCCCGGTGGTGTCTGCCGTTCTGCATACTGCATATCTCCTGACACAATATCCGATTCCAAAATGATAGAACCATCCTGATAGTAATATAAATGCTGTGCAGACAGGTCCACTTCAATATACGTGCTGCCTATATCATTCATTCCCCGTGCATTTGCTCGCATAGCGTATACCGGTTCCCGGTTTATCTGTACTCCTGCAATCATTTCCTGCATAATGGTTTCTATTTCCTTTTCCTGATCGATCTTCCATCCATAAACGGAACTATACACCTGAACAGTACGTCCGTTTGTTGTACAAAATTCCCTCTCTGTATTTACGGTATCATGTGTGGCAGCCAGCTGTGCCACATATTCTGCCACACACTGTCTCAGTTCATCCTCATTTTTTTGCAGCTTTCCTCTTTCATCAAAAATAAGCCAGTTTCTGATCTCGTCTCCCTCCAATGTTACCGTTTCTTCTCCAAATATATATACGATTTTGGTCCGGATCAGATTTTGGCATTCTTCCAATGAATTTTTAAGATCTGGATCATCTTTCAGTACTGCTGCTTTTACATAAACAGCCGGACAACTATTCAGATCAATGGTTCTTTTTTTGTCAGTAACCGCTTCTGACAGTGCCTGATAAGCTCCATTGAAATCCATGGTATTCCCTTCCGTTTCCGGTACGATTTCAAACTTCGAATCTTTATAAGCTACATAAGCATCTTCTGGTGCTGTCTGATTCTCTTTTTTTATACATTCCAGTTTTTCCAGCTGTTCTTTTAACCTCACTTTATCATAGGTCATATTTTCCTTGGCTGTATAATTTTGCTTTTTCCAAAATCCCCGAACCCATTTATATGGTTTTTGTTCATCCAGATATTGGGAAATACTGCCATCCGAAACATAACGATATCCGATCAATTTTCCATTGATACTCTGTGATTTCAGATTTCTTGCCTTTACTTCCAGCAGATAGTCCTCTGCTTTTTTAGCAACCGCCTGTTCTGCCTCTTCCGATGTTTTTCCAGAACAGTTAATTCCATTGATCGTTGTTCCCCGAAAAAATCTGTCTGAATAGTAATAAGACATTCCTGCATAGCCAGCCATAGCAAAGAACACTATGATGACAGTGATTATTATCCACATTTTTTGCTTTCCATTATCCTTACTGGTTATCTCTTTTCTTTTTCCCATCCATGCCCCCTGTTTTTAACGATAAACAGCATTCAGACAAATTTTTTAAATCGTCTGATTTTAATATCTCCGATTTAATAAAAAATAACCAAGGCTGCTGAAAAAAACATTTTCTTTTACAAACAGTAAGCTGATTTCTACAAAATATTTTCCCTCTGCTCTTTTACGGATAGGAACACCGCATCATCATTTATCTCACATTTAGCACTTTTGGGGTACTTTCAGACACTTTCCTTTTTCTCTGTGAACAGAACCCTGAAAACAGGAAAAAAAGGGCTGCCATGACCGGTCAGGGATTTTTCATCCTTGACTGATTCACGACAGCACCTAATCAGATCTCACTTATTTTCTTCTATACAAAATCGCTTCTCTGTTTTCTCCTTCTGTCCGGCCGGATTGTACACGTGTTTGTTTTACACTAATTAGATGCAGATACAAGCAAATCGGTTCTCATAATAATAAATTTTTTCTTTCTATCGAATTTTCCTGGTTCATTTGATAAAATGTCCTTATCTGACAGGAGGGAATTTTTTGAAAAGAGTATTTGATAGTCCTTTTTTGAATAAAGCTGCACTGGTGCTGATCTGGTTTCTATTAATGGGCGGGACATTCTTTTATGCCAATAAAAACTATTTTCTTTACCATGAAAATCCAAATTTAATCAAAGCAGACGGATATTATCTTTATAATTTTGGTAGTCCGCGTCATTATTACTGGGCACTGCCTGTTAAATTCACCCATGAAGGCAAAGTATATCATTCTCAGCTTCCTTTAGATATACGAGATGAAAGTTCATCCTGTACTGTAGATCTTCGCATTTACATACCGGCAGATTCTTCTGGCAGTGCATTTGCATTCCGAAACAATATCACCATTCCTGCACTATGGAGGATCTTTATTTTTGTTCCACTGCTACTTCTTCTTACATCCAAAAGAAAAGCCTAGGAAGGTTTCACACCTTATAAAAAATATTCTATTTTCATCATCTTCCTTTTAAAAAATGGGAGGTTTCAATTACCTCCCATTTTCCCAAAAATCCTTTTATTTCAGTTTTTATAATGTTTCAAGAAAACGCATGAATGCTTCTCTTCCCTCGGTCGTACATTTGTATACTCCTGCATTTTCCAGAACATGGGTAAATACGATTCCAATCTCTTTCTGAAGAATGCCATGGATGTTTTCTTTTGTGATTTCCGGATATTTCGGAAGAAACTTCTTAACCCACTCTGCATGTTTCTCAATCTGTTCATTTGAAGAAATATCTTTGCCTTCGAGAATATACTCTTCCAAAAGTTCCATCTCACCTTTTAATCTGGCCGGAAGAACTGCAAGTCCCATAACTTCGATCAGACCGATATTTTCTTTCTTAATATGATGATATTCTGCATGCGGATGGTACACTCCCAGCGGATGTTCTTCTGTTGTGATGTTGTTCCTTAATGTCAGATCCAGTTCGTAGGTATCACCTACTTTACGTGCAATTGGTGTAATTGTATTATGTGGTTCTCCATTGGTCTCAGCATAGATAAATGCTTCTTCATCGGTATAGCCTCTCCATACTTCCAGCACATGTGTTGCCAGGTCCACCAAGCGGTTGGAATTTTTATGACGAATACGAAGCACAGATAATGGCCATTTTACAATTCCAGCCTCTACATCTTCAAATCCCGGAAGTACCACATGCTGCTCAATTGGTGCTTTTTAACATTTTTCTTCCTCCTGTGCTTCACTTTTAAATTTATATTTTTGGTAGCATATATACCGATTTCCCTGATAAGTCAGCATACCTCGATCGCCTTTTTCCAGTTCACGAAAATCTCCCTGTTGTATTTGAAATTCCATCAAACTTCCATCCGTCATCTCAAACACAACACGAAACCAAGGTATATGTGTTTCAGACTGCATATGGGTATAGATTCCTTGCTTCTTTTCAACTACAGTCGCATCAACAGATTCAACTGCCGCACTGCTGTTATTGCTGAAGCTTAACAACATTTTGGTAAATACAAACATCATGATTATGAGTGCTGCTATACAGAGTATAAATGCCATCCTATTTCTCCATTCCAGATATTTCATCCTGGGTCTGACTTATATATTGTTCACGATAAAGATTCCGGTATTCCCTTGGCGTTACTTTATATCTTTCACGAGATACCCGGTTAAATGTCCTTTGTCTCTCAACTCCTGCATCCAGGCAAACGTCTGTGATACTCTTACCAGTACATTCCAATTAATCTCCTGCAAGTTTTGTCTACTTTTTCTTCCCATTTGGCAAGTAATATACGTCTTCTGATATTATAGAAAGGAGGAAAACGAAATGAAAAGATTTAAAGCATACGTCAACTACCTCATGAACTTCTATGCCAACTACTTCAGAATTTACCGCTATATGTAAAGGACATTCCTGCCATCACAGGAATGTCCAATACGGAAACCCAGTTTCAATGGTTTCCCTTATTATACTCTAATTTAGTTGCATTTGTACATGAACAGGATTCTCGAAAACATAGACAAAATTGAACAGAATTATGAAAATACTCTTACCAAGTTTTTTGATTTGTAAACCACTTATTAGCAGACGGATCCGCCAATGCTGAAAACGGATAGGCCGTTTTCCTTTCAGCTTTCAATTTGTCCAATTAATAATCTCTGAATTTCCATACAGCTGATGGATTTGCATTTTTCATCCTCAGCATTCTTTGAAGCTGCTCTTCTGTAAACCACAGATCGTGCAGTATTTTTCCGAAATATAGAGGCTAGATATCAGACCGCTTCATTGCAATTATAAACTGTTGATTTACCAAGATTATTTACATATACGGTAATCAAGTCACCTTTCTTAAGATCCGGCTTTTTCCATACCAAACGGCTTTTATGATAATACACTTTATTATGATATGTAAAACTATTTGACACTCCCCACAGCTAAAGCAGGGGGATTCTTGCTTCTCCCACTACTGCATTGGTAAACACCTTACGGTACTGCAATGTCTTACACAGTGTCCACAAGCTATATTTATACTGTTCCCGTATGTCCTACGGTACAGTTTTTATCTTTATGCAGACTGCATCTGCAGTCCTTTTTTCAGAATATTGATACTTGCATTCGTATCCCTGTCATGGAACGCGTGGCATTTGGGGCACTCCCAGATACGAATGCCCAGATTTTTTATCCGTGGATTTCTGTAGCCACAATAGCTGCAGGTCTGACTGCTTGGATACATCGTTGGTACTCTGTGAATTTCATTTCCATACCAGCCAGCTTTATATTCCAGCATTTCAAAAAATTTTGCCCAGGAAACACTCGCTATCGATTTTGACAGTTTATGATTCCGGATCATCCCCTTAACATTCAGATCTTCAATACAGATGGTTTGGTTTTCACGCACCAGCATCGTTGACTGTTTCTGCAGGAAATTATTCCGCTGATTGGTTACTTTCTCATACACTCCTGCCACCCTGATCCGCTGCTTCTCGCGGTTATTGGAATCTTTTTGTTTTCG